>NZ_CP011034.1:2400000-2730129 GCF_001465295.1 Pseudoalteromonas translucida KMM 520
TTTAAATACATGCCAGCACTTTACTGACCACCTTGCACGCCAACAAGTTCAAAAACAACTAAACTATGGTGTAAAACGACTACACTTTATTGCCTTTGAAAAACACCCATTAAGTGTAAGCGACTTAAGCAAAATATTAACAGCATGGCCTGAACTTAATTTATTAAGTGAGCAGCTTATCAGCCAGTATCCCATTAATTTAGAAGGCTGCCATCGGCTTGAGTTTAATAATGGGACAATCGTGCTCGACCTATATTTTGGTGATGCACTGGAATCAATTAAAACAATGAGCTATCCGCGCTCAGGCATAGTAGATGCTTGGTTTTTAGATGGTTTTGCACCGAGTAAAAACCCTGACATGTGGCAACAAAGCCTGTTTAATGCCATGGTTAACATTTCAAAAGTAGGAGCCACCCTTGCTACCTTTACCGCTGCTGGCTTTGTTCGCCGTGGGTTAAGCGATGCAGGCTTTACCATGCAAAAAGTTAAAGGGTTCGCGCACAAACGCAGCATGCTAATTGGCACATTAAAACACACTAACGATACGCAATCGGCGCCAAGCTACTTTAATCACGATGTTAGCCCGCTTAGTAATGTGGCGGTAATTGGTGGTGGTATTGCCAGCAGCTGTATTTTATACAGCCTAGCTAAGCGAGGTATTAGCAGCCAATTATTTTGCCAAGATGCAGCACCCGCTATGGGTGCATCGCACAACGTGCAAGGGGCGGTATACCCACATTTACAAGCAAAAAACTCTCCACACAGCGAGTTATTTGCGCATAGCTTTTTATATGCCAAACGGCTTTATAAACAGTTACTCAATGATGGTTTTAGTTTTGATCATAGCTGGTGTGGTGTATTGCAGCATGCAGTAAAACAGCCACTCGCTGATCGCCATGAAAATTTAGCCCAACAGCAATTATGGCCACAAACATTAATGCGTAACGTAACCGCAGAGCAAGGAGATACTATAGCCGGAGTTACTACTGGTTATTCTGGCGTATATTTTGAACAAGGTGGCTGGGTAAACCCACCACAACTAGTTAATGCTATGTTGAGCGCCGCCCATTGTTTGTCGCCTTATAAAAGTACTTTTAACTGCCCTATAGAACAATTAGAAAAAACCAGCAACGGCTGGCTACTATTTAGTAACGGCAAACAGTTTGGCCCCTTTAGCGATGTTATTATATGCGCAGGTGAGCACAGCGATGCATTTGCACAAACCAAAGCATTGCCCATCGTTGGCGTGCGCGGACAAGTATCGCATGTGCAGGCAAGTGAGCAGTCAAAAAAACTAAAAACGGTGTTGTGCCATAAAGGCTATTTTACACCCGCTTATTTAGATCATCATTGCATGGGCGCAACGTTTGAAAAAAACACTAAAAGCCGACAAATCACTGAGCAAGACAACCTTACAAATCGCGAGCAATTACTCAACTTTTACGGCCACTGTCACTTTGCAACTAGCTTAGGCAATATAACCGCGGCAAAAGCCGCAGTGCGCTGTAGCTTTATTGATCACTTACCTATGGCGGGAGAGTGGGCAGAGCAAAGCGATTACCTAACTGCCTTTGCTAATTTACGTTTAGGTAAACGCTATCAGTACCAAGCCCTGAGTAAAAAACAACAAGGGCTACATATTTTCACCGGCTTTGGTGCACGTGCTTTATGCAGTGCGCCACTTTGCAGTGAACACTTAATTAGCAGTTTAAGCAACGAGCCGCGCCCGCTCAGCGAGCGTGTAAGCCAAGCTATTCACCCAGCTCGTTTTATAGTGCGTGATTTAATTCGTAATAAAATTTAATCAGTTAGCTATACTTGAAAGGTATACCAACGGGTCACGATCTACTGTAAGCTGAAATAGCAAACAAATTTAGGAGTTAATGATGAGTAAAACCTTAATTATTGGCGCTAGCGGGCAAATTGGTAAAATGACTACCGAGTTATTACTCCAGCATGAGCATAATGTAATCGCTTTAGTGCGCAATAAAAATAAACTAAGTGATTTAAATAGCGTACATTTAACTATTATCGAACAAGATTTAGAAAGCGATTTTAGTGACGTAGTAAAAGACTGTGAGCAAGTTATATTTGTTGCTGGCTCAGGTGGTGGTACAGGTGCTGATAAAACCTTATTAATTGATCTGTGGGCTGCCACTAAGGCCATTAACTTTTCAAAAGAGCACGGTGTTAAACACTTTATTATGGTGAGCTCGTTAGGTGCTGACGATCCTGATGCAATTCAAAGTGATCTGAAACCTTACCTAGTAGCTAAACATATGGCAGACAGATACCTAATAAATAGCGGCCTTAGTTATACTATTTTACGACCGGGTGCATTAACCAACGAGACTGCATCAATGCTTATTAGCACAACACGACCAAGTGATCGTTCAAATGCAAAAATAAGCAGAGAAAACGTTGCTCATGTTTTATTTAACATTGCGCAAAACCAATGTAATAGCAGTTGCATTTTTGAGCTTTTTGATGGCGATAGCCCTATTAAAGCTGCGGTAAAATAATCCGCCTATAACAATATTTCACTTATGCCTTGCCAAGCTAATTGGCAAGCCATAAGTGTTAATATAACCTTAAAAATAGCTTTAAAACGTGCTGTAGGCATGCGTTTAAGTAAATAAATACCTAACCAAGTGCCTAGCGCACCACTGGCAATCATACCTATCACCAATGGCAACCATTGCCAAAAGCTAAACCCAATAACAGTATAAACAAACGCCTTTAACACATGCTGTAGGGTCATAATGCTAGAAAACGTTGCAGTGAACTTTAATTTGTCGTAATTATTAATATGCAAATAACTCGCTACTAGCGGCCCACTTGCGCCAACAAACATAGAAATAAATGCCGTTATTAAACCCGCAACTAAACGCCCCAACCTTGAGTCGTTTTTAAATTTAGGCGTTTTACCCCACAATAAATAAACCACAAATACCGCAACCGCCAACTTCATACCATCTAACTGAATATCATTAACTACAGTGCTAGAGATGCCAGCGCCAAGCAACCCGCCAAGCGTAAAGTAAATAAACATACTTTTATCTATGTGCTTAATACTCAACACTAGTCTGTTTGCATTCGATCCTAATTGTACCAAGCCATGCACTGGCACCACGACCGCCATTGGCATAATTGATGCCATAACAACTAATAACATCAGCCCGCCACCGGCACCAAACGCGGCAGATACAAACGATGTAAAGCCTGCAAGTACAATAAGTAACAGTGCTATACAGGGAGTAACAAACTCTGTAGCCAATAAATCCATATTTATGCTCTAGGGTGAATAACACCTTATATTGAGGCTTATTTTAGTGATTTTGTATAACCATTAGGTATAACACGCATAGTTTAAATTGCGCTCACAAAATATAAGTATTGTGTAAAAGCCGCGTGCACATTAAGGCTCAGCATTAAGTTAAAAATATGCTTACAACAATTTATTGTAGATTCAACTTTAAAGTTAATAGCCCGCTATAAATTAGCCAAAACGCGTAACTAATAAAAATGAACTGTCCCTTTATCTATTCAACTTTTAACAATTACACCCAACTTTGCTTGTTGTAAAAAAATACAATCACACAAAATCTAATGAATAAGAACTACTTTATGACTGTGTTTGCTGCAAAATAGTATACAAACTTAAAATATGCATCTTGATTGGTAACCGGTATATGCTAAGCTCCTGCCCTCAAAATTAAACTTTGCCTGTTTTTTATAAATGATTTGCTAAGTTGCAAGGTACTGCTTTTGCTTATGGCGCTCTAAAGTTTTGAACTGCTAATCTGTTGATTACCTCTTCACAGTCAAACTTTGGTTCATGTGCAAACAAAAATATACCGTATTAAAAAGGTTAAATGCGCTTATGAATATTGAAATTTCTATTATAGAAACCTTGTTAGTTTCTTTGTTAATACTTTTTGCAGGCTATTATCTCAATAGCAAAATTGCTTTTCTTAAAGACAACAACATTCCTGAACCCGTTGTGGGTGGTATTGCCTTTTCTATTATTGCGGCCATTCTGCACGTTTACTTTGATATTAACTTTCAATTCGATATGACCTTTAAAACCCCATTAATGACCATGTTTTTTACCACTGTTGGTTTGGGTGCGAGTTTTAGTTTATTAATTAAAGGCGGTCCTAAAGTCGCGCTGTTTTTGGGCATCGCAACAATTTATTTATTGGTACAAAATGCCTTAGGTATATCTATTGCGGTAGCAACCGGTATGGAGCCTTTAATGGGCTTAATTGGCGGCTCTGTAACACTCTCTGGTGGCCATGGTAGTGGTGCTACGTACGCTGATTTATTTATTAATGAATATGGCATGCAAAGTAGCGTATTTGAACTGGCAATGGCAGCCGCTACGCTCGGGCTTATTCTTGGTGGCTTAGTTGGCGGCCCAGTAAGCAGACGCCTCATTAATAAATATAACTTAAAAGCAGATACCTCATATCACGAAGAGCGCGATGACACTGTAACCTTCGACCCTGATGATCACGACCTAGTAACACCGCGTAAAATGATGGAAACCTTGTTTGTTATTTTATTATGTATGTACTTAGGCCGTATGGGCTACGACGCTTTAAAAGCGATTGACGTTATTTTACCAGCATTTTTAATCCCATTATTATTTGGTGTTTTTATTACTAACCTTACTGAATTTTCTAAAATTTATAAGGTAAGCCGCGCCTGTATAGACTTATGGGGCACTATGGCACTGTCGATGTTTTTAGCCATGGCTTTAATGTCGTTAAAAATATGGGAGCTGCTAAGTTTAGCCGGCCCAATGATATTTATGATATTGGTACAAGCCGTTATGCTCATGCTGTTTGCCTACTTTATTACTTTTAGAGTAATGGGTAAAAACTACAACGCCGCAATAATAGCGGGCGGTCATTGTGGTTTTGGTTTAGGCGCAACCCCTACCGCAGTAGCAAATATGGAATCTTTAGTATCTCGTTACGGCCCCTCACCACAGGCATTTTTAGTAGTACCTTTAGTGGGCGCATTCTTCATTGATATTACCAACGCACTCATTATACAGCTGTATTTAAGCTTTCCTTTTATTAGCGGTTAATAGCCACTTAAGCTATTTTATTAAACATTAAGCCAGCCCTAGCGCTTAATGCCGATCAGTTAAGGTTAATTGATCGGTTGACCGATCTAAATGATCGTGAATAATCCGTAATTAGTTTCGCTAATTACGGATTTTTTATGGATATTCAAACAGCTCTTTCGACCACTTTCTCATCTGCCGAGGAATTTACAGCGCTTGATAACTTATCTGGCATATTAGATCCCGAATTACTTAACCAAGCTTTTGAAAAATCGGGGGTCGCCACCGTTCGTAAACGTCGTTTACCACTCGACGCTGTCGTTTGGTCTGTGATTGGTATGAGTTTATTTCGTCATGAATCTGTTTGGGATATAGCCTCTAAAATGGACATCGCCTTACCAGGTAAAGGGAAACTAGTTGCCCCTAGTGCCATGGTTCAAGCGAGACAACGCTTAGGTGAAGGTGCTGTCGAGCAGGTCTTCAAGATGATGGCGTCACGGCATTATAATCATGCCCACTTTGATACATTTTGTGGCTTAAATCTATTAGCTGTTGATGGGGTTGTCTTTCGTACACATGATACGCCAGAGAATAAAGACGTATTTGGATGTGGCTCAACCCAGTATGGTGAAAATACCTATCCGCAAATTCGGATGGTATGCCACATGGAGCTAACGAGTCATCAACTCATTAATTGTGCTTTTAACGGGCAGCATCAAGGGGAGATGACACTCGCTGAAGAACTCATTGAAGGCACACCGGATAACTCATTAACCTTATTTGATCGCGGTTATTATTCATTAGGGCTTTTGCATCGTTGGCATCAAGCAGGGACTGAAAGACACTGGATGATACCATAAAGAAAATGAGTAAAAATGACCAGTTAGTGCGTCTTAAAACATCGCCACAAGCGCGAAAAAAGTTTACTGACTTGCCAGAGTTTATAGAAGCTCGGCTGCTTACCTACACGCATAATAATAAGCAGTATCAGATTCTTACATCAATGCTTGATGTAATGCGTTACCCATCAAAAGAAATAGCTGATTTGTACATGCATCGCTGGGAAATAGAAATAGGATATCGAGAAATAAAACAAACGATGCTGCACTCAAACTATATCCTACGCTCAAAAAGGCCGGATATGATAAGGCAAGAATTGTGGGGGTTACTAATTGCCTACAATATTATAAGAATAGCCATGCGTGAGGCGGCAGAGTTACTGGAAGTATGGCCAAATCAACTGAGTTTTTCTCATTGTTCAAGGCATATCAACGTATTTCTGTTAACTATCCCACTGACAAGTCCGGGAAATTTACCAAAACACTATGAGCATTTATTAGAAACGCTGACGCTATTTCAGTTACCGACAAGGCGTCATGAGCGCAGCTTTCCACGATGTGTGAAAAAGAAACCATCTAAATATCCGTATAAAAAAAAGCCAGTCAGTGTTAACTGACTGGCATTAAGCCCTAGCGCTGGCTTAATGTTTACTACAAAAAAAGTGCTCATCATTAAAATAGCAGACAAAATAAACTTTCTAACTATCAGCTATTTTCAGCAGAGCCACTGGGCTCTGATGGAAAATCAGTAACGGCCGCATTTTGAATTAATAACCGCTTTGCATCTGCAAACGGAACAGGCCTAGAATACAAAAAACCTTGTACTAAATCGTCTTTATACTGCAGTAATAAACTGGCTTGCTCTTCAGTTTCTACCCCCTCAGTAACAACCTTCATACCCATAGAGTGAGCTAATGAGTATATGTTACGCAATACTAACAGTGATGCCTTTTGTTCCGATGCTAAATTAATAATGCTCCGATCTATTTTTAAAGTGGATATAGGATATTTAGTTAAATAACTTAACGAAGAATACCCAGAGCCAAAATCGTCTAAAGCAATACTCACCCCTATATTTTTTAAATTAGTTAATAGCGTGTAAGTTTTATCGCTCTCGTCCATTAAAGAAGACTCAGTGATCTCCAGTTCCAATTTTTCCGCAGGTAACGAACTGCTTTTAAGCGCATTGCGCACAATATTTACTATATCGCTAGTATGTAACTGCTTGGGAGAAACATTAACTGACACATTTCCCTTTAACAGTCCTCTGGCATGTAAATCTGCGGCTTGTTCGCATGCAGTTTCAATTACCCATTTACCAATCTGGGCTATGGAACCATTATTTTCAGCCTCATCTATAAACTTATCAGGAGGTATTAAACCCTCGACCGGATGGATCCAACGAATTAATGCTTCAAAACCCTCTATACAACGGTTGATTGGGTTTAATTTAGGTTGATAATATAATTCGAACTCTTGATTACGTAATGCATCTTTTAGATTAGTTTTAATTTTAATTGTTTCAGCTAACTTATTTTTGAGCAGCGAATTAAAAAAATAAGCCTGATTTCTCCCGGCTTTTTTAGCGGCATACATAGCACTATCTGCGTGAATAAATAATTCGTGTTCATTGTTGCCGTCTTTTGGATAAATGGCTACTCCTAAGCTTGCTGACCCGCTCACAGTTACATCATCAAATTGATACGGCTTACACAGATTACTCGTTATAAGGCCAATCACTTTAAAATAATCTTTGTCATGCTGATTGAGGTTAAGTAACAGCACAAATTCATCTCCTCCTAATCGCGCTAGATACCCCTGCTCTCCCACACTTTCTTGCATTCTTTTAGATGCCTGCTTTATATATTCATCACCCACCTTATGACCATAAATATCATTTGCATCTTTTAAATTATCTAAGTCAAGAACGACCAAAGCAAAATCACATTTTGGTAAAGAAACTAAATCACTAACTTTTTGCTGAAAATCAAATCTATTAGGTAGGCCTGTTAACGTATCGTGGCGCAGTTGATACTCTAAGACTCTTAGTTGTTTGCGCCTGCTAAGAATAAACAACAAAATAATAAATCCAATAAGAAATAATAGGCTAGCGAGCATGTAATACCAATATGGAATAGCAATATAAACATCTAACCGAGCAACATTATTACTCCATAAATTATCGCTATTAGTGCCTTTAACTTCAAAGGTATAATACCCTGGTAAAAGGTTACTATAAAAAGCTTGGGGAGTAGTGCTTACATTGCTCCAGCGGTCATCAAATCCTAACAATCTATAACTAAAACTATTATTTTCTGAGTTAACGTAATCAAGCGCGGCAAAATGAAACTCAATATTTCCGTCTGCTAATTTTTGAATGTAATTATCAGCCATACTTTTTTTATTTATACTTTGGTACACACTTTCTTTATTCGATAATACTTTAGTAATTTCGACTTGCGGAGAATATTGGCTTAACGCTATTTCATTGGTGTCTACTTCAACTAAACCTTTCGATGAACTAATCAACAACTTATTGCCTGATAAATATGCGCTGGCAAACATAAACTTTAAGTTATTAATATTAAATAAGTTTTTAAATATCTGAACGTCTTGCGATGCGATAGTAAACTTTATTAAGTCGCGGTTACTGGTAAGCCAAATTGTCTGCTCGCTCACAGCAAGCGCCGTAATTTCATTACTTGGCATTCCTTGCTCGGTAGTGAAATAAGTGATGTCTACCTCTACTGAATCAGCTTTGGTCTGTATTTTAACTAAACCTAACCCTTGTGTTGCAATCCAAAACACCCCCTCTTTACCTTCTCGAATAGAAGAAACCCTAATATATTCACGCTTAGCTACGGTACCACCTAATTTATAATGCTGGTAAGCGCCACTTTCACGATTCACCCTAAACACCCCGTCCGTAGTGGCCATCCATATTTCACCGCGTAAAGACAAAATAGTTTCGTTTGTAAAGTTCCCCTCTTTGGTATAATTACTCTCATTGGTATGCATAAAACGTTTGATAACGCCTTGATCTGGATGAAATAAACTTAACCCCACATTATTGTAACCAGTAAACCAAACCCCTCCCTTTGGCTCAGCTAAAACAGTGTAAATTGACTGGTTTGGTAGCTCAAACTTATTATCTTTAGCATTACTAAAAAAGTGGAGAGCTTGTTGTTTTATATCAAATAGCGCCAAACCAGAACTTGCAGCCATCCATATTTCACTTTTGCTACTAGCAAAAGACCAAATATCTTCAACTTTTACAGAATCAGAATTCAAAACGTTTAAAAAATTAGGCGTGATCTCTCGGCTGATATTGTTTATTAAATCAATACCGCCATCACTAGAAACTAAAGTGTTGTTTTCTTTATGCGGCGTGGCAGTAAATACAAAGCTTCCAGAGAGCCCTTTTCCATGTGGCAGTGCTCTGTAAATATGAACGCCACGTTGCTGAGGAGATAATTTTGAGACACCGGAGTCAGTCCCAATCCAGACAATACCACTCTTATCCTGATAAATATTTCTGATAGTGTTACTAACAATAGAATAAGCATCGAATTGTCTATTTTGCACCGATGAAATATTACCCGATGCTAAATTTAATACCGACATACCTTTAGTGTAATGCCCAACCCATAATTGATCTTTGCTTACTTGCTCGATAGAACTAACTGCATCTTCCATTAACCCTGAAGCCTGAGTGTAATGATGAAACTCATCTGATTGAAAGTTGACAAGAAATAAACCATTATACTCAGTAGCTATAGCGACCCAATCATTGCTCAGTAACTTTAGATTAACTATGTAATAATTTCCTAATAGTTCTAATTCTGGGTGAGTGGTTACTATTGCTTTAATACCTTCTTCATCAGAAGAAACTTTTTTCAGTCCACTCTCCGTTGCAAATAAAATATCTCCATTAGCCATTTCTGTAATTGCAGTAACCTTCTTGTCTGTTGCTGCAGTGATTTTTTGAAAAGCCTGGTTGTCTGGTTTATATAATACAAGCCCTTCTCCTGTTGAAATCCAAAGTCGGTTTTTTGAATCAATAAAAAGAGTCAATATCCAACTTGACGGTAAACCATCATCTCTTTTAAAAATATCAATGCTGCCATCAATGTTAATTCGGTTTAACCCATCTTCAGTAGCGAGCCAGAGATTACCGGTTTTATCTTCGGCTATTTTATTTACAAAATTATTAGAAATATGATCAGTCGAACTTGGTGAAAAATAAAAGTGCCTAAAAGAATAGCCATCGTACCTGATCGCCCCTCTAGAGGTTGAAAACCAAATAAAGCCATTTGATTGCTGAAATGTTTGCAGTATTTCTAGCGAGGGTAAGCCATCTTCAAGAGTAAGGTGTTTGAAAATGTAATCTGACGTATTTGCAGATGCAGATAGGCAATATATTGCTAAAGAAATAAATTGAAGAAATTTTAAAATAAGGTGCATCCTGTACCTCTACATTGAATTAATCTAAGTTACCCAGTATTATTTTTATCTTTAATTTGCAGTAGATTAAGCACTCTTTGCTAACAAAACATATACAATTACTTAATGTACTACTTAAAATACACAATGTCACTGTTCGTTATAACAACGACTTTCAAGATAAAAGTGTATGAAATTTGAGATACTGAGAACTATAGAAAAAAATTTAACCTATGGTTTGTAGTAAAAAAGCCGAATACCCAGATAACACTAATTGTTCTTAATAGTTAACAATAAAATTTAAAAACCAACATAGGGAAACAGGAGGAGTTGACACATTAATTCCATTTAAATCAAAATGTGAATGAATTTTTTTGTATCATTAGTGTAATTTACAGGGTTACTAAAATAAAAAGCAATTATCTTAATACCATTTAAAAATAATTTTATACAGTCTAGCTACTATTTTACGAACTTACTTAGAAATGCTCCATAAAAAAACCCGCAACTTGATTACTCAAGTTGCGGGTTTTTTAGGGTTTTTAGACAAACGAATCTAAAAACCGATATTGGTGGAGCTGGGGGGATTTGAACCCCCGTCCGAAAAGCCTCGACCGTCGGTACTACATGCTTAGTATTGTCATTTAATTAACCTTTAAGTCCCGGACAAACACGGTAAATAAAGGCGAGGCCGCTTAGTTTTAACGCTTCAACCCCGGCCAGGGTTTCCGTCGCGATCAGGTGTTAGGGTGACACTCCAAAATCTAGTCCACAAGAATACATAGAAGGAGCGCTAGCTGGCCTAAGCCGCTAGAGAGTAGTTATCGTCGTTTGCGATTACTTTAGGTTGCGGCTGTTTAACGAGGCAAACCGCACCTCGACATGCACCTTGGGCTTCTTGAATTCCGTCGAATCCTAATCAGCCCCTGAATTAGTAACTCATTCAGAGCGTACGGCTAGTATAACCGAGTAACATGCTGATACTCAAGGGCCTTCGACGCTTTATTTTATTTACTAGGTACTGCTGTGCATTAAACAGGCAAAACCATGCAATCAACTCAAACTGAGCGTAACATTTACTTAACACCTTCTCTACTTTGTGCTCAAATAGGGGATTAAATTTATCTAATAACAAATTTTAATCTTTATATTAAAAATAAAATAATAACAGGCATATTACGTAGGGAATTTATAAATGTCGGTTTTTTCATTTAATCAACAAACAGGGTACTTGTCTTTATTAAAGCATCCGATAGACAGTGGTTTTATAGCAACAACAACACAGTTAATAACATTGATAGAGCAATCTCAGTATTGCGACTTTGAGATTATAGCTGTCAATATTAGTAAGTTATTTGCGCAAAGTAAAAATTATCAAAGCGAATCGTTAATTGTTGCACACGCAATTAATGCCGCTATTACTATTAATATTGATGACAAAAATATGGTAGCCGAGGCAACGATTAAAACGGCGAAAGGTGGTGTATTGCTATCAATGCAAGACGCACAAAAAGCACTTTTTGATGCAGGTATAAGTAAGGGCATAAGCCCACAAGCCTTAGATAACTTTTTAGGGCAACAATTTGAGCACCCTGCAGGAAGCGAATATTCTGCAATTATAGCGCATGGCCGTAACCCTAAAAAAGGCCTTGACGCCAAATTTGTACGTTTGTGTTCAACCGCACAAGATCGTGTACTTAGCCCGCAAGCTAAGGAAGGCGGTAAAGTTGATATGAAAAATTTGGGGGCAATTATTACGGTAAAACCAGGCACGCCACTTATGCAGCGAGTTGCGGCTACTTTAGGTGAAGATGGTTATACTGTATTTGGCGATATTATTTTGGCAAAGCCCGGCAAAGAGCATCAATTGCAGCCTTTTGAGGGAACCAAAATTGATCCTAATAACCCAAATATATTAATAGCTGATTGCAAAGGCGTACCAGTTGCCCTACCCCGCGGAATGCGCGTGGATGACGTGTTATGTTTTGATAACGTAGATGTAAGTACCGGCCATATTGATTTTACCGGTAGCGTAATTATTAGTGGTGATATTAAAGACGGTATGCATGTTAAAGCGAATGGCGACATTACTGTTTTAGGCTTTGTAGAATCAGGAACAATACACAGTAAAGGTGCAGTAACCATTATGCTAGGTGCCATTGGCCGAAAGCGCGAAGTTGATGAAGCATTTAGTTGCCACATAATTGCTCAGCGCACTATTTGTATAGGATACGCCCAGTATTGCCATATAGAAACAGCACAAGACCTCTTTATTGAACGCCAGGCTTTACATTGTGATTTACGCGCTAAGCGATTAATTAGAGTGGGAAAAGCGAACAATCCGCGCGGCAAAGTAATTGGCGGTAATATATTAGATGCACTGCGCCTTGAAACTGGTGAGCTGGGTGCCCCTGCGGGAACTAAAACCAAGGTGTTTTTAGCACAACATTGGTTTGAGCTGAGAGAAAAGCAAACTGAAATTTTTGACTTTGAAAAGCTGCTTGCTGATAAATCTGCTGTGCTAAAGAATGCGCGAATTAAAGCCAACAAAATCCCAACACCGGCGCAACGTCAATTATTTTTAGATAAAATTCAGCTTAATGAGCAGCATATACAAACACGTACTGCTCAGTTACAGCGCCAAAAACAGCTTATTAAGCATAAAATAATGCAACTACTGGCCACCAGCTACTTAAAAGTTAACGATTTAATGCATCCGGGTGTGGAGCTTAAAATAGCGAAAGACACTAAGCAGTTTTCGCGTATTTATCCGCCCCATTTAGTCAAACTAAGCGAAGGTAAAATTACTCAGGCGTTTTAGCATCATCGCTGTTAATATCATCTACTTGTAACTCAGTGTCGGTGTTTTCTAATGGCGCTAGTGGCCAACCGCCTAGTTGTTGCCAGCGATTCACTATTAAACAATAAAGCTCAGCGGTACGCTCTGTATCGTAAAGTGCTGAGTGTGCTTGGCTATTATCAAATTCAATACCCGCGGCTCTACATGCTTTGGCAAGTACAGTTTGCCCTAAAGCAAGCCCAGCTAACGATGTAGTATCAAAACTTACAAATGGATGGAACGGCGTGCGCTTTATATTATTGCGCTCTATTGCTACATTTAAAAAACCATGATCGAATGCTGCATTATGCGCAACCACAACTGAACGTTGGCAGCCTGCTGCTTTTTGCGCTTTGCGCACAACTTTGCAAATTTCTTTAATTGCATGCTCTTCAGGCACAGCACCGCGCAGTGCTGAAAATGGATCAATACCATTAAACTCAATGGCCGCTTGTTCAATGTTAGCGTCTGCAAACGGTTCTACATGAAAGTGCACCGTGTGATCTATGCTAAGCAATCCTTCGTCATCCATTTTTAAAACAGATACTGCAATTTCTAATAAAGCGTCGGTCTCTTTATTAAACCCGCCAGTTTCAACATCAATTACCACTGGAAAAAAGCCACGAAAGCGTTTTGCGAAAAGTGTTTGCTCAGTATTTGCCATAGTCTTCTTGGTTTGTAGGTGTAAGCCATCTATTATGTCAAAATTGAGGGCCTTTCGGCTAGGGGATTTATTGATTAATTATAGCTAAAACTATAGGCATGCAATTTGCTTTACAGTTAGAGCTTACTCAGTATTGTTTACTATTAAGTGCTATTACACGGTATTTTGCCAAATTATTGGCAATACTGATTTACTGGAGAACCCCCAATGAAGTTTAAGTTGTTATTTATTAGCCTGGGTATTACCAGCGCACTTTGCAGTTATAGCAGCTATGGTGCTATGCGCCAATACATTGCCGATCAAGACAACTCTAACTGGCAAGTAGTTAAAACCACTCGTTTACAATGCCAGTTAAATCATGAAGTTCCATATTATGGCGAAGCCATATTTAATGTTGTTGCAAGTAAAAACAAAGACCTTACTTTTAATTTAGATATGGTTGTTCGCCCTGATAATTACGCTATTGCGGGCTTAAAAGCAGTGCCACCAGCATGGCGAGCCGGTACGCCAGTTCGCGATATAGCTGACATGAAGTTGCTTAAAAAGTTTGACGGCGAGCTGGGTAATAAAACCGCGTGGGAAATGCTCACCGAACTTGAAAAAGGTAATCAGCCTACTTTTTATTATCAAGACTGGCAAAATAGTGCCGATAAAATTGCCGTAGGCATGTCGGGGGTTAATTTTAAACAAGCCTATTGGGCCTTTTTACAATGCCGCGATGAATTACTGCCATATAGCTTTGAAGATATTTCGTTTACGGTAATGAACTATCAGTCTAACAGCAGTAAATTAACTAAATCTTCGCAGCAACGTTTAGATAAAATTGCTGAATACTTAAAAAATGATCCAAGTATTGAGTCAATTAATATAGCGTCTTATACCGATAGCTATGGCGGCCGATGGAATAACCTAGACCTTTCTAAAACACGCGCTAAAGCTATTAAAGATTATATGATTAGTTTAGGTGTTGATGAAACTAAAGTGCATACCGATGGGTTAGGCGAAAAACGCTTTGTAGACACTAACGATACTATTTTAGGACGCAACAAAAACCGTAGATTAGTAATTCAAATAGCGAAAATATGATGCTTTAGCATCATATTTTTTGCTTACTTCGATTAACTATTTGCTCGCCAAACTGAAACACACCTAAGCTTAGTAAAATAATAACCGCACCACTAATAAGCTCCTTACTAAGTGGTTCATTATTAAGCCATGCGCCAAGCCCTAATGCAAAACTTGGGGTAATAAGCGTGGTAAGTGCAACAGTACTGGCATTTAAGTTTTGTAATACATGAAAATACGCCAGCGCTCCTAACAATGAGCCAAATACTCCTAAATAACCAATAGCCCATATTGATTTAGCACTCCAATTTTGTATATTTAATTCACCGTCTAGCAGCAACCAAGCAATAAAAAATAAAGGTGTTACAAACACCAGAGCACCAAATGTAGTTGCCATAGGATGAATTGCAATTTTAACCCGCTTGATCATCACTCCACTTAAACTAAAAAAACACACCGCTATAAACACATATAACAAACCAAGCCCCTGAGTTTGCGAGTGCTTAATTTGGTTATAGCTGACAAAATATAATCCGATTAGGGCACATGCAAGTGCGATTAGCTTAATTGCACTAAACTTAGGCTCGTTAAGGAGTTGCTGGGCAAGTAAGCCCGATAAAATAGGCGCTAAGCCAAACATTAATGAAATAATGCCTGAGGGCACTGTTTTAGCCGCCATATAACTAAGTAACATGCCACCAAAAATACCTATGCTAGAGTAAAAATAAAGTAAGCAGGCATTTTTATTCCACGGCACCCTAATACGCGTAATAGCTATAATTACAGCACCTAAAGTAAGCCCTACCAACATACGTAATAAAACCGCTAATGTTGGCGATACTGTATCGCTGCTCCACACTATACCTAATGGTGTGGTTGACCATATAAGAACCATTATAAAGTACGATACTTTAATTGGCACATGCCGCTCCTTAGCTATTAATAATAAAACTCAAAAAACTTCAAATAAACTATACGCTTAAAGCACTTTTTTAATAGTTAATATTAATAAAAGATGCATTTAAATTACAGTTGTAAATAGATGATTACACTTTATTTTATTTCTTTTATAACAAAACTATTTAAGTTTTGGTTAACTAGTTATATCTTGCGTACCTCTCAAGATTGATCAGGATCATTAAGTGCTTAAAAATAAAACAATAGGTAGCATGTTAATTGTTGCAGGTACTACCATAGGTGCAGGTATGTTGGCCTTACCAATAGCGTCAGCCGGACTAGGGTTTAGCACTGCGCTGACATTAATTGTCGGTTGTTGGTTATTAATGACCTACACTGCACTGCTAATGCTTGAGCTCCATCAGTATGCTCCTCGCGATGCGACGCTAAATACCTTAGCTAAACTTTGGCTTGGCAAACGTGGGCAATATGTAGCTAACTTTTCGGTGATATTTTTATTTTACGCTTTGTGTGCAGCTTATATTGCTGGTGGTGGCGCACAACTTCAAGATCGTATAAACACGGGGTTTAACGTGAGTATTGCACCGCAACTGGCCTCTGTTTTACTGGCAGTTTTAATTGCTGGTGTGGTAACTCTGGGTACCAGTAAGGTCGATAAATTTAATAGAGTGCTGTTTTCAATAAAAATAGTGGTACTTGCCAGCCTGTTTTATATGTTAACGCCTTATGTACATGGCCAACATTTACTTGAAATGCCAGTAGAGCAAGGCTTAATACTCTCGGCTATTCCGGTGGTATTTACCTCATTTGGTTTTCATGGCTCTATTCCTTCAATTGTTAAATACGTAGGATTAGAAGTAAAAACACTGCGTAAAGTAATGATAGCGGGTGCAACGCTACCGTTAGGTATTTATATTTTTTGGCAAATATTAAGCCAGGGTATTATGAGTCAAAATGATTTGCTCAATAGCCAAGGTTTAAGTGGCTTTGTACAAAGCATGGCGAGCATAGCGCACAACCCAAACGTTGCTACTGCCGTTAAGTTATTTGCTGATCTTGCATTGGCCACTTCATTTTTAGGTGTAAGTTTAGGCTTGTTTGACTTTTTTGCCGACACTTTCAAAAAAGCAGATACAAAAGCGGATCGAATTAAAACGGCATTAATTACCTTTATACCTCCTCTTGGTTTTGCCATATTTTATCCGCAAGGGTTTATTATGGCGCTTGGCTACGCAGCGATTGCCTTGGTTATTTTGGCCGTTTTTTTACCTGTAGCTATGGTTTATAAGCAACGTAAAAGTACACAAAACACAGGTTACAAAGTACGCAGCGGTAATATTGGCTTAGCCATTGCGGCATTATGCGGTTTAACTATTATTAGTGCCCAAGGCCTACAAATGGCCGGATTAATACCCCCAATTGGATAAAGCTTAAATTGTAATAGCCCCGATAAAAACAGACTCGGGGCTATTCGTTTTACAGTTTAAAATACACTTGATACCCCACGGCCTGTTTTTTCAGATGCCGCATCTAACTTACCCGCATTATTAATAATTACATGCATATCGCCAAAGTGGCGCTCATCTAGGGTATAGCCCATTTTTATGAGTTGTGCTTTTACACTACTCTCAAGCCCAGAGTGCGCCCTAATTACATTTTTAGGCCATAACTGATGATGAAAGCGGGGGCTATTAACGACCTCATCTGCGCTCATATTAAATTCTACTGCATTTAAAATAGACTCATACACTGAGCTAATAATAGTAGTGCCTCCTGGCGATCCTGTAACCATTTTAACGGTATTGTTTTTCAGTAATATAGTTGGTGTCATTGAACTGAGCATCCGCTTGTGCGGTTGTATTTCGTTGGCTTTACCGCCAATTGCACCAAATACGTTCATTACTCCGGGTTTAGCACTAAAGTCATCCATTTCATTATTTAGAATAAAACCGGCCCCTTCAACTACAACACCGCTACCAAAAGGTAAATTAATTGTAGTAGTATTGGCAACCGCATTACCCATTTTATCTACAATTGAAAAGTGCGTGGTTTGCTCGCTTTCATGCAGACCGGGGTTAATACTTTCGGTGCTTGTAATGGTTGTTAACGATATGTCATTGCTACGTTTTTTTAAATAATCTATATTGGTGAGTGCATTAACGGGTACAGTATAAAAATCTGGATCCCCTAAGTATTCTGCTCTATCTGCAAATACACGCTTACCTATTTCAGCTAATAAATGAATGTACTGCGTGGAGTTATGCACCAACCCTGTACTAGGTTTTTGTAACTCGTACATTTTTAACCACTGTAATATGGCAATACCGCCCGAACTTGGTGGTGGCGACGTTAAAACCTGATAGCCGTTCCAATTTGCTGTTATTGGTGTGCGAGACTTTGCCGTATAATTTTTTAAATCGTCTTGATTTATAATACCACCATGCTGGTGAATAAATTTGGCAATAATATTTGCAGTTTCACCTTTATAAAAACCATCTTGGCCTTCGTCGCGTATGCGTTTGAGGGTTGTGGCTAATTGTGGTTGTTTAAATACTTTGTTAGCGGTTGCGGTTGCAAAATAATCGCCAAAATTAACATCAATATCATTATTTTTTAGCTCAGTAATATACTGTGTAATTTGCTGTGCTAGCTTAGGGGGGACAACAAACCCCTGCTCTGCTAAAGTTACCGCAGGTTGTAATAAGGTTTTCCACGCTAAGGTGCCATGTTTTTTATGCGCTAACCACATACCTGCAACACTACCTGGTACACCACTGGCATGAATACCGTAAATAGACTTATTAGCAATCACCTCGTCCTGCTCGTCTAAATACATGTCTCGGTGGGCAGCATTTGGCGCTGTTTCTCGGTAGTCAATAAAGTCTCCTTGGCCGTCTTTGTGGATCAACATAAAACCGCCACCACCAATATTTCCTGCCTCGGGTAGTGTTACTGCCAGTACGAACTGCGCAGTAATAGCTGCATCAACGGCATTTCCACCTTGCTCTAATATACTTTTAGCTGCTTGTGCACTAAACGCATCAGGCATTGCCACGGCGCTCTGAGTAATTTGCTCTGCAGTTACACTAAATACGCTAAGCTGTAAAATTAAAATGCTTTTGGCGATTAATTTACTACGCGAAATAAACAAATTCATACCATATCCTTTAAGTTATTATTATTAAAATATCTGTGTACATTAATGCACGGCAGTAAAGTGTTGGTCAATCAGTAAGCAGCATATTTTGCCTTACTTTTTATACATCGTTTTAATTTATAGCGTGAGATTTTTTGAATAAAGTACAGCCGGTAAATCGCCATATTCATCACACTCGAGATAGCTTTTAATAAATTGCATTCCTAATTTTTCCATTATTTTAATAGAACCAAGGTTATCTTTAACTGCTGTGGCGCTAATTGCGTTAACCTCACTTTGTTTAGCTATTTCAAGGCAAATCGCTGTAGCAGCCTCGGTGGCATAGCCATGTCCCCAACTTGCTTGTTTAAAACGCCAACCTATTTCTATATCACTATAATCAGGAGCAGTGCTAAAAAAATGCATCGGCCTGACTAGAATCCATCCTATAAAAGCATTGCTTTGTTTTTTTTGTAATTTGCCAAAGCCCCCAGCCTTTTTCTGCGTTTCGATAAGTCAGCATCTGCGGCACACTGCGGCTTTTTATTTGATCTAAGGAACTGGGCACACCTCGGGTTAAATATTGCATGACTGCGGGATCTTGGTCGAGTTCATATAATTGCGGCCAATCATTTTTATCCATTAATTTAAAATTTAATCGCTTTGTTACGGGTATGTTCATTTTCGTTACTTATAATGGTGTTAAATATTATTTTATATCGATGGGAAAATTACACATGAATAAATTAGCAGGTTTAGCATTATTAGGCACTTTAATTACATTAACCGCGTGTGAAGATGCCAAAGAGATCAAAGAAGACGCTAAAGACACCGGTGCTCAAGTGCAGCAAGAGCTAGATAAAGCGTGGACTAAAGTAAAAGAAACCACTCACGAAATTAAACATGACGAGTCGCTAAATCAGTTATTACAGCAAAGTAAAGCAATGGGTTTAGATATGTACGATGACGGCAAAGAAGTTGCTGTGGACGCGTGGATAAAAAGTAAAGAAACGGCAGGCGAGCTAACCGAAAAAACCAAACAAAAAGCACGTGAAATTGCCGAAGAAATTGAGCAAGCACGTAAAGATCTTAACAAAGATTAATTTTTCCCTACTAATATTAAAAAAGGTAAGCCGCGGCTTACCTTTTTTGTTTAAAATGCGTTAGTTTAATTAGTTTACAGCTCAAAGTCTTTTTTGAACTTTAAACCAAATTCACTGCGGTCATTACTGCGCATAACGCCAACAAAACCAGTTTGTTGTAAGCGTCCTACATCGTACACTTCGTTTAATACGTTTTCACCATATAGCGTTACTTCCATATCGCCGTACGGGTTAGTGTAAGAAATATTAAAGCCAACTAACTCACGAGAATCAATTGTTTCGCTGTAGTTAAATACTGACTGACCTTGCATTTCACTACGATACGAGTAGTTTGCATTAAAAGCCAGAGTGCCACCGTTATTTAAATCCATAAAATATGAAGGCGCAATCATCACAGTCCAGCGTGGTGTTAATGCAGGCGAATCGCCTTTACCAATTCCTTGAACGCCTGCTGCTACTTCACTAATTTCTGAATCTAAGTAACCCACTGCACTGCGAATAGTAAAGTCATCAGTAATAGCTACTGTTGTTTCAAGCTCAATACCTTGTGCTTTTGATTGACCAGCATTTTCAACGATAGTTACAAAACCACCGCCCGAAGTAGGATCTGAAAATGGCAGCGCTAAATCTGTGTAGTCAGTTACAAATACGGCCAACATCATAGATACATTTTCGTGTACTTGGCCTTTTAAGCCAATTTCGTAGTTAATTGCTTTTGTTTCATCAAATGATGAAAACTGATCAGGGCCGCCAAATGGACGCGGTGGGAAGCCGCCTGTTTGGTAACCTTTTTGAACTTGACCATACACATTCATATTATTACTAAGCTGGTACGAAGCATTTATATCCCACGTCACAGCATCAAAGTCTGCAGATACATATTTACGTTCGGCAAAAGATGGAAAAATTGCATTCGCTTCTTTTTTATCTTTTGAGTAGCGCAGGCCACCACCAACGCTTAAGTCGTCGGTTAAATCGTAGCTGGCATTAAAGTAAGCAGCATAAGAGTTAGTTTCTTGATTTATTTCGAAGAAGCCAAAACTGTCTGGCGTATTATATGGGCTAAATACAAAGTCTTCTGAGCGGGTAAAACCATCTTCATTAAAGAAGTACAAGCCAGATACGAAGTCCATGTTGTCATACGTTGCGTTTAACTGAACTTCAAATGAGTATTGATCAGCACCACCTTGCTCTGGAAACTCAGATAAATTAAGCGCTGATGCATCATCATCTAAACCGCCTTCATATTCAGAGGTACGGTAGCTTGAGATAAATTTACTTGAATAAGTGTCGTTAATTGCCCAATCAGCAGCAAATGAAGTACCCCAACCTGAGTAAGAAGTTGATTCAATACCAGCAACGGTTGTGCCTAAATCATCTGGATTTACCGGAATTAAGTCTGGTGTTAATAATGGGAAGTCGCCATTGTTCTCATCATTTGGGTCAAGTGGTGCGGTAAGCTCAATAGTATAAGGCGATTGACCCGATTCGTTATCAACGCCATCTAAAGAAAAAGTAAATGCAAGGTCGCTCGTTGCTTGGTATTTAAATGCAACACGGCCACTAAACTCTTGCTCTTCACCAATTTCTTTTTCTGGGTTAGCTAAATTAACCGCAGTACCTACCCCATCACGCTGCTTGTACGACGCACTTGCTGACATACTTAAGTCATCAGTTAATGCGTTATTAAAGTAAATATCGCCTGCTATACGACCGCGGCTACCCACTTTTGCAGTCGTTGTTAAAATGCCTTCATCACCTGGCTGTTTGGTTATTACATTAACCGCGCCACCTAAAGTATTACGGCCATATAAAGTACCTTGAGGGCCACGCAGTACTTCTACACGCTCAACATTCGGTAGCGATAAATTTGACCCCATTTGACGGCCTAAGTACACACCATCTAAGTAAACCCCAACACCAGGATCGGTAGTAATAACATGATCTTGAAGGCCTATACCGCGAATAAACACAGATGCATGCGCAGAGTTACCCACGCCATAGCGAGTAATATTTAAATTGGGTACATATTTACCAATATCTTCTAAATTACTCATATTGGCTTTATCAATAAGGTTTGCACCAATTGATGTAATTGCGGTTGGAGACTCAAATAAACTTTCTGTACGTTTACGAGCGGTTACTTCTATTTTTTCAAACGCGTCTTGCTTTGCTGTTGTTTTGGTTTCTTCTGCATTTACTGAAGTAGTGAGTGCAGCAAAAATTGCTAAGCTTAACGGTGAGAGGTTGCGTAATTTCAAAAATAATCTCCAAAGGGTATAGGTTTTGTTATGCGTTATATTTTTATAAAATATAAATTGTAGGCATAAAAAAAGATGCGTTGTAGCATCTTTCCTCTGGATGTAAATTATATGATATAAACACGATGATATGTATCATTTTCTAATATTTTATTAATAAAAATCCTGCTGCGCCGCAACTTCTCGCTAAAATTATTCAGTAAAACGCCATTCACCTTAAATTTTTAAATGAAGAGGTAAATAAATCCACAGACTCTATTGCATATACTACAATTAAAGGAATCTATTTAAGTTAAATAACAAACGACTTGTACATTATTCCACCATTTATATTAACTGAACTTAGGAATATAGTATTAATACATAAGTATATGGAATAAATTAATGGCAATTGAAAATATAACGAATAAACAGACAAAGTGTTTAAATACTTCCGGGTATACTTCTTTATTTTGTGTAGCAACACAATACAATATATTGCTGGTAAATTATCAAGCACTTAACGTTATCACTAACTATGAACTAATTAATCAGTTTATGTTAAAAAATGAGCACCAAGGGCTTGTTATATTTGATGTACCTAAAGACAGTGATGTTATTCCATTAAAAGAATGGCCTAATTTAAAAGGCTTATTTTATGCTAATACAGACGAAGCTCTTTTTCACCAAGGGTTAGAAGCGATTAATAAGGGAGAACTTTGGTTTCCTCGCGCGGTTACCGATTGTTGGATGAGGCAAATGCTGGCTAGCGAGCAACAAACAACTCTGCAGTCGAATAATCTTACCTGTAAAGAAATTAAAGTTTTAAACTTACTGTTTTCAGGAATGCACTCCAGTGCTATTGCCGATAGCCTGTTTATCAGCGAAGCAACTGTGCGAGTTCATTTACATAAGGTGTATCAAAAAATCGCCGTTAAAAATAAACAGCAAGCACTTGCATGGTGTCAAAAAAACTTAAACAAAGTTAATAGTTAAGCGGGCTAATTTGAAACCTTATAGTATCTGAATACTCACCTGCAGCTTGCTCTTGAAAATCAGCTAACTGTATTTTAAGTGGCAATAAAAACACAGTTTGCCCAGCGTATGAAAACGTTTTATTTGTATCTTGACCCAATCCTAACCAATTACCCGCTAAATCTAAATTATAATCTATCGCATATTGTTGCTGGTACATACTGTGCACTAACTTACCTTTATTATCAGAGCTAACACGCAGCTGAATATCTGAATTAGTCACTACTTGCAGGCTAGGCAACATAGCGTATTCTTGCAGAGGTATTAATTCTCCTAAGTTAATGGTATTTGCAAAAGTATTATAACCAAGCACCGACAGGCTGGTTCTTGGGGCAATATCTGTTTCAATATCAAGTTGACGTTCATCGAGCAGCTGATTATTTTGATCATAAAGTTTTATTTGCAGCCTATCTGTGTATAACCCTGCTTTTACCGGTGTACCCGATGGGATCAAAAGCTCAACTTCAGCCGCCGACTCTACAAGTTGTAAACGACTAATTGATGAGCTGACTAACTGCTGAGTATCACTGCGAAATTGATAAGCAATACTTTGAAAAGCGCCTCTTAACTGCGCTTGGTTTTCACTGGTTAATATTATATGCAGCTGGCACTGCTCGTCATTTATTACATTAATGCGCAGCTGCTTTTTTGCATCTACTTTTTGTAATGCATGGTACTGATCAAAGTCATCAAATAAGTGGTCAATATTATCTAACCTTGCATTACACTGTGCATAGCTAATATGAGGTAAAAGCAATAAAGCAAAGCCGCTAATAAAGGTAACCATTTTTTTAGTGTACATAAATATTTCCTTTTCTTTGTAGTTGCTCACCTTCTTTTACATCTAAAATAAATTGCGATTTTTCGCTATTATTTAATTTAACTTCGTAACTACAAGGTATAAGCCCAGTTAGTGCAAAACGACCCGATTTATTAGTAAAAAACTTATGCTCTTTATTACTTTTATCGCTAGAACAAATAGCAACGCCAACTTGTAAAGCTAATGGCTGCTGTTGTTGGTCAAGTAAAGTAGCGATTACTGAAATATTAGCATCCGTGCCAATCATTACATTATGGCCACTTTTATAGGATGGAAAAAGCACGATGAGCCCCGACCCAAGGTCATATCCTGGAGCCAAATTATCTATTTCTACTGATACTGATGAGCTAGTATAAGAATTAACATCACTTAGTAAAATAGTGTCAAAATCGGCGTTATTTGCCCTATATTGCTTTTTGTTTTTATCTAATGTAACTATGTTATTCTTTAGACTTGAGTGTGCGCTCACTACTGCAAAACTATCACTGATAGGCTTACCGATTGCCCACTCAGTTTCAGCAAAAGCTAAACTGGAGGCAAAACTAACCCTACTTTGGTGCGAAGCCGAATTACTATCTAACTGTTCAAATGCACTAACGTGATCCATACTGACTAAAAAGCGATTCGCGCTGTATTGGGTGTTTAAATCAAGTAAAGCGTCATTCTCATCATTATTTTCAATTCCGGCTCTAAAACTAAATGCGCCTACATAACGTTGATTAGCATCTTGCGTGTACTCTAAGCGAGTTTTACTTCGCCTTGACTCGTGAGAGAGCTGACCTCTGCGAGAATTAGTAAATTTATAAAATAAAGACAACCGTACTCCCCAGTCATTTTTCTCAGCTATCTCATCCCATTGAACTCCAACGTTATAACGCCAGTCACTATCATTTAAATTACCTGTAAAATTAACACCTGCAGATTTGTTAAAATAACTTTGTTCATACTCTCTGGATAAACTAGCAAAAAAGCTGGCTTGGACTGAAGGGCTATACACAAAGCTATAATTTGCCTGCATTTGATGCTGCAGCTGAACGTTATTTTGCGAATCGGGCCGATACCCGAGCGTACGAAAATTTACCGAGCTGTACTCATAACCTACGCTAAAATCTTGTTGTAAGACACTACTGTCATTAAAGCTACTATAAACTAACCGGTAAGCATGGCCCGTATGCTCACCAAAACTGATTGCATTTTCAAATGCAATTTGCCCTATGTTAGCGGCATAAATACTTTTAAAGCCTATTTGCTGTATTAGTTTATCTGCTTGGGCTGTAAAGCCAGTGGTCCAACTTGGCGACATACCATAATTAATATAACTGCTCATAAGTGGGTAGTCATTATTATATTCTAGTTGCTCTCTTAATTGCGCGGGTATACCTAAGTGAACTTCGTATTCTAATTGGCCTTGTGCAAATAAATCTAAACCGGTTGTCACATCAAAATTAACATAACGCACCACTCCTGCAATATCAGTTATTTTTAGGGTAATGTTGTTGCTCCCTTCGCTTAAAGGTATGTCAGCTAATGAATAGATACCTGCCGTTAAATTTAGCCTCCGTATTATTCTATTCTCTACTAGTACTTCCACTGAGGATGGGCTTTCTAAGGTAAAACTTTTTGAGGCACTCGGTCGAATAGGCCTGTCAGAAACCAACGAAAAGTCATGAGCAAGTGAAACCCCTAAAAAGCGTGATGTAGATTGAAAATAACTTCCTGTACTATAGTTATCACCTACTGAAACGCGCATACCTTGAAGGGGTAAATCATGTACTAACCGCGTACCTAAACGTTTAACGTTTGATGAAGAAGGTGATATATCTGATAAATACTCCAACTCGTTTTCTATTACCCACCCGCGCCAGTTCATTACCATTTCAGTACGCGTCGCTAATTGCTTTTTTACCGTATCTTTACTGTTATTTTGTTGATATAAATAGCTAGAGTATAAATTTATAAAGCCACTTAAATTAGCCACGTCTGATGCCTGAAGTCGCCTAAAATTAGACTGTAATGTTAATGTTTGCGGGCGAGTTAAGTTAAGAGGGGCAATTATTTTCAAGCTGAAATCACTTAAATCAAAATTAAAAACAAAACCAAACGTCTCTAGCGCCTCTTGGCTTAGCGACCCCTTAGTCACTTTTTCTGCAAGTGTTGTAAAACCTTCTGGATACAACAAGCCCTTAAATACAGCTTCAACGTCTTCCCATTTAAGTAATAAGTTATCATTCGGCTCAACAACTAATGTTACTTTACCTATCGCAGTTTTATTTAACTCGGCTTCAATACTCAGCTCAATAGCTTGATTGGTTGGGTTTATTTTTGCATCGCAAGTATATGAAAAGACAATAAGGAAAAAGCCGAAAAATAAGCGCATATCTACTCAACCAACTCTAAGTGCAGCTGCTTCAAACTGCCCTTACTTATTGTATTTGGTAGCGGTAATTTTATATGGCTGAGACTGTTTGGTGCGAAAAAAACATCGTATCCTTGTGCTTTTAATTGCTGTTTAAGAATACGCTGTAGCAACACTCCACTATTAACATTAGTTAACTTTAGTTCGTAGTCGCTTAATCGGCTAGCTCCCGCTCCTATATTATGAATATTAGCTGTAATATTAGCCCCCTCAATTGAAAGAGGCCCCACCATTAAACTTGGCCGGAGTTTAGGTTGGTCAACATGTACAACTAAGTTAAAATTTAATAGTAATCTTAGTTTTGAGCTGTTACTAGTAAGGTGAGTAGCTATCGGTTGTTCAACTAAGCTAACCTGATAGCTTTTATCTGTGCCTGGCAGTGCTTTTGCAAGCCATTTAAATTGTAATCGTTGTGCCTGCCCAGGCTTTAAATACAAGGACGGAGGAAAAACCCATAATGGCGATTCAGTTAGCGCTACTAACTGCGGCTCTTGGGTAATGTTTTGCTCGCTAAATTGAATTTCAAAAATTTGGATATCAAATGCAATATCACGAGGTAAATCATTATGTACTAAACTACTGGTACTGTTCCCCCCTTTATTAAGTGAAAAAGTGACCACCATAGGTGTTATTTCAATTGCGTACGCAAATCCCGCTAACATAAACCAAGTGCATACTGAAAAGCTTAAAAAAAATAGCTTACTCATTCCTGCACCACTGTTAATTGACTTAGTTGCGGGTTAAATTGTGCAGGCATTTTTAGCATCACTTCACGGCTAGAATGAGGTAATAAAAACTTACTTGATAATGCATCTTTCAACTCAGTCTCTTTTAAAACTAACTTGTCATTTGGTCCTTCAATTATCCACTGGGTTTTTGTTAGGCGAATATACTTGTTGCCGGTATTTTCTAACTTTACCTTCCATACACCATCTGCAGCTTGCTGTTTACTTTTAATAACTAACTGTGCTTGGGCTTTGCTTGGAACTACATTATAAAGAGTTTGAAAAACATAACCTACTCCTATCGATGGCTGGCTCCTTCCAGTGAAATCAACAGCAAGCTGCTTTACCTCAATCCGATACGATTTAGATGCCATTAACATAGGTTCACCAATATACTTTACAATAACGGCCTGACTGTCCCCTGGTGCTAAAGTTGCTGTCAGTGGTATAATTAAAAAATCCTTGTCATTAACAAGTAACTCTTCTTTGCCCTGTGAGTTTATTAATAAATCAAAGCTGGCAATTGCAACCGACAATGGTTGCTCTGTGGTATTGGTCACGCGCAATATTAGTTGAGAGCTCCTACCTAATGGTTGCAAATCGGCCACCATAGGTTCAATTCTGAATGCAAAAGTTAAGTGAGAAATAAATAGTGCTATAATAAGGATAGACGCTCTCATTGGTGGTCCCTCTTTTCTAACCTTTAAAATAAAAGGCAGCTTAAGCTGCCTTGTTGTTTATTACATAACTACATAGCAGTAATAGTTAGTAATAAATTATCTTCATAGTTCCCAGCCATCGTATTACCGTAGCCGCCAGTAAGAGAAACTGTAAGAGTTGCAGCAGAGCCATCAGCTATCTCTGCAGAGCTTGTCAAGGCTTGTGTGTTTATAGTAGGTTTAGCTGTGTTATTTGCATTCATTACTAGTTCCCAACCACTAATTGCGTCTGCAATTTCCAGTTTCGCTGTATATTTAACGCCATATGCAGCATTTGCTTGATTTTCTAACCAGCCATTAGACGATTTTAATTTAATCTCGGCATCATTAGCGCTATTACATTCCACGGTGAAACCAAGAGCGATAGGAGTAGAGCTTGTTGGATTTTTTATTGCTGCCTCAGTAAATTCAAAGTCGCCTGAAATTCCAGATGCTTCACAAACAACTGCCACCTCTCCACCAGGTGAAAAATCATGACTAGTTGCTAATGCTGAACCTGATGATAATACTGCTATTGCTGATAATACGATTAACTTTTTCATTGTTATATTCCTTTTCCATGTGATATATGTTTAATAAATGTTTTACCGCACACCACCAGAGACAACAGATGGCGTCATTTCTATGCGAATAACATCCCGGTATTCTCCTGCATAAATTAAAGGATCAACTAGCTCAAGTTGTAATTTGGCTATGCTATTAAATAGAATTTTATTAATGTTAAATGCCTGTGACACTTTTAATGTCTGTGCTGACACAGATAAACTTTGATTAGCATCCGCAATTGACAAGTTAACATTATAAGCATTTAAGTGAGTACTTTGCTGGTGGCGTAAACCGCCGTTTTCTGACAGCATTGATACTCGCATAGGTGAATTGCAATTTATCACCAGCTCTGTATTAGCGAAGCCTTCTGAAGAAAAAGTTAAATTATTATTGTCTGTCGTAAACTCACATTTAGGCGAAATATACCCAACTAAAGTTAGAGCCACTTCATCGTTGCTATACGCATTAAATGCAAGGCAACACAATAAATAACTTATATACTCTTTCATCCGTACTGAATCCTTTTAAGCAACCTCACTAACACGCTTCTAATCCTAAGGTATAATTTCAGTTTAGCGTGTTGCTATTTGCTTAAGGAAACCGTAATACAATGCAAAAATATCCTTTCACTGCTTAATTAAAATAAACATATTATCTAAACAATTACTAAGTTAGTACAAAACTAAAAATACCGCCAACACCTGCTTAACTTGGGATTAAAGCCATTTAGTGTTTATAAAATGTAAAATAAAACGATAAATAACGTATAAACAAAAGTTGAGTTACAAGCCGATCTTTGATCCCATTAGTAAACTGAACATAATTAAACAAATAAGTCTGTTCTATCTCTTTTTTAAGTCTTTGACGTGTATGTTGCCGTATACGCAGCTTTAACCAGTAAAATATAACACTAAAACTATGCTTCAAAAGCTAAAAACCCTCGGCTAAATATACGGCTGATTAATTAACTCTAGTATCATAGCCACCAAGGTTTGTTTAGACTCTCTGCACAGGCATTTCAGTACAATTGACTTCCCTACCTCAAATGGTCGATGTTCACTTAAGCGCAATAGGCGTTAATGCAGCTAAGGCATGCTCTATTTTATTAATCATAATGCGTCAGGCTAACATCAAAAATAAATACGTTTTTAAACGCTGCTGCATTAGCGCTATGCCGTAAATTAACCCTATAAGTGCTTTTGCACTTCAAAATAAAAAAGGAATAATCATGCGCGAAGCAGTTATAGTTTCTACCGCCAGAACGCCTATGGGCAAAGCCTTTCGTGGTGCCTTTAACGATACCGAAGCGCCTGCATTATCAGGTCATGCGGTTGAGCAAGCCGTTAAACGCGCGGGTATTGATGGTGCAGAAGTTGATGATGTGATCATTGGTTGTGCAGCGCAGCAAGGTACTCAAGGCTATAACTTGGGCCGTTTAACGGCGACCGCTGCAGGTCTGCCTAATAGCGTGCCGGGTATGACCCTTGACCGTCAGTGTTCGTCTGGATTAATGAGTATAGGTTTTGCGGCGCAAAATATTATGCTTGGTTCAATGGATATTGTGGTTGCCGGTGGCGTTGAATCTATTTCTATGGTGCAAAACAAACACAAAAATACTTATCGTAATATTTCTAAAAAAGTACTGTCGCATTCAGAGCATGCCTATATGCAGATGATCGAAACCGCAGAAGTTGTTGCAAAACGCTACAACATTTCACGTTTAGCACAAGATGAGTACAGCTTACAGTCTCAGCTGCGTATTGCAGCGGCGCAAAAAAATAATCTGTTTGATAATGAAATTGTGCCAATGGCATCCACCAAATCAGTATTTAACCGCGAAACCAAAGAGGTAACCTTTGAGGACGTATTGCTAGCTAAAGATGAAGGTAACCGCCCTTCTACAACTCTCGAGAGCCTACAAAGCTTAGAGCCGGTTTGGAAAGATGGTCGCGTTATTTCACAAGGTGAATTTATTACAGCAGGTAATGCAAGTCAGTTATCTGATGGCGCGTCTGCTTGTGTGGTAATGGACTCACAATTAGCGGCGCAAAAAGGCTTAGCGCCAATGGGGGTGTTTCGTGGTATGGCGGTTGCAGGTTGCGAGCCCGATGAAATGGGTATTGGCCCTGTGTATGCTATTCCTAAGCTATTAAAACAACATGGTTTATCAATTGATGATATTGGTTTATGGGAAATTAACGAAGCATTTGCGTGTCAGCTTATTTATTCGCGCGACTACCTCGGTATTGATAACAATAAACTTAACGTTAATGGCGGCGCTATCGCCATTGGTCATCCCTTTGGTATGAGTGGCGCACGTATGGTGGGCCATGCCCTTATTGAAGGCAAGCGTCGCGGTGTTAAATATGTTGTGGTGAGCATGTGTATTGGTGGTGGCATGGGTGCGGCAGGCTTATTTGAGGTGTGCCTGTAAGGCAATCTTGATTTGCACAGCAACATGTTAGTCTAATTTAAGTAAGGAGATATTAATGTCTATACTCGATAGATTTCGCCTCGATGGCCAAGTCGCTATTGTTACCGGCTCAGGGCGTGGCATAGGTGCAGCCATTGCACTGGCATTAGCCGATGCCGGTGCCGATATTGTAGTCACGGCCAGAACCATCGAAGATATTGAACAAACAGCAGCGCAAATACGCCAACGTGGCAGCCGCGCTTTAGTAGTCGCGTGCGATGTACTTGATGAGCAACAACGACAGTCATTAGTTGATAAAACAATTGAGCATTTTGGCCGACTTGATATTTTAGTCAATAACGTCGGTGGCTCAGGCGCAATTAAGCCTACACTTAGCAGCAGCGCAGCAGAGTTAGAAAATTGCTTTAAGCTCAATACCGCTACCGCGTTTGATTTGTCACGTATTAGTGCCCCGCACATGGTAAATACCAGTGGCCAAGGCAGTATCATTAATATTTCATCGGTAGCTGGGCAATTAGCTCAGCCCGGCTTTATTAGTTACGGCATCGCCAAAGCGGCATTAAATTTTATGACGCTTAATTTAGCACAAGATTTTGCACCTAAAGTGCGCGTTAATGCAATTAGTGTAGGCTCAACCCTTACCGAAGCACTTAAAGGCGTAATGAATGATGAAATGGAGCAGGCTATTGTTAAACGTACACCTATGAATCGCTTAGGTCAGCCTGAAGATGTAGCGGCTTGTGCGCTATTTTTAGCCTCGCCTGCGGCAGGTTATATTACTGGTGAAATTTTTGGTGTTAATGGAGGGCTAACCGACGCGCCAATGCCTATGCCTCGCAGTAACTTTTAACGTCCTCACTGTGTTCAAACGAAGCCCGCTTATTAAGCGGGTTTAGTTTTACAGCCCTTCTTACTCTTTAGTTAATTTTTAAACTCACAGCCTTCACTGCAAGTTTATTCTGTAAGCTTTTAGTAAAGTTAGGCAATGAATTACTTTAGTGACTGGACTGGATTGTATTTAGTTGTGATTGCTATCAGCAAGGAGGAAATAATGCCATCACCTTAATAGTCATTGCTAATAAAGTGATGGTCGTTAAGTTAAACAATTATTTTATGCCGTTATTTTTGGCTCTTTGGGCATACCTAAGCCACGCTCAGCAATAATGTTACGTTGTATTTCGTTAGTGCCGCCGTAAATGGTATCTGAGCGAACAAACAAATACATAGCCTGTAAACGGGTTAATGTATAAGGGCCTGACTCTAGTATTTCGGCTTCGGGGCCAAGTACATCCATTGCCAGTTCGCCTAAATCACGGTGCCATGTTGCCCAAAATAACTTATAGATCAGCGCTTCTTTTTGTAAGCCGCCATCATCTGTATCTGAGAGCATACGCATACTGTTGTAGCGCATTATTTTAAGCCCTATATGAGCGTCAGCAATGCGTTGGCGAATAGTTGGATTTTGGCTTTTACCATTGGCTTTGGCTATATCAATAATTTGATTAAGCTCATTTTGAAACTGCATTTGCTGACCTAAGGTCGACACGCCACGCTCAAAATTAAGTAAACCCATAGCAATAGCCCAGCCTTCACCTGGTTGCCCTACAATATCGTCGGCATCACATTCGGCTTGATCAAAAAATACCTCATTAAACTCAGAGGTGCCGGTAAGTTGCCTTATGCCACGCACTTCAATACCTGGCTGATCCATTTTCATTAAGAAAAAGCCCAGCCCTTTGTGAGCGCTAGAATTTGGGTTGGTACGCGCTATAACAAAAATATAGTCAGATTCATGCGCAAGCGATGTCCACACTTTTTGCCCGCTAATAATCCACTTACCTTTGGCTTCATCAAAATGTGCCTTGGTATTAACATTTGCTAAGTCAGAGCCTGCGCCAGGCTCAGAATAACCTTGGCACCAAAGAGCGGTTCCTGCTGCAATGCCTGGCAGATATTTTTGTTTTTGTGCTTCGCTACCAAAGGCAATTAACGTTGGCCCAGCCAGCCCTTCACCTATATGGCCAACACGACCCGGCGCACCGGCGCGAGCATATTCTTCATTAAAAATAACTTGCTGTTCAATAGAGCAACCTCGGCCACCATATTCTTTAGGCCAACCAATGCAGGTCCAGCCCCCTTGTGCGAGCTTTTGTTCCCACTTTTTACGCTCCAGAGGAAACATGTGTTCATCCCCTGGGCCGCCGCGAAATTTAAGCTGCTCAAATTCACCCACTAAATTCTCAAAGAGCCAAAGTGCCACTTCGGCGCGAAATTTTTCGTCTTCATCACTAAAACTTAATTTCATCTGTTTTACCTTTTTTAGCAGCCGTTTAATCTAATAACAATGTTGCGACGTGTTCACGATGATAAGCAGCATCACCTAAAAATAACTCAGACGATTTGGCTCGTTTAAAATATAAGTGCACGTCATATTCCCAGGTAAACCCTACTCCACCATGAAGCTGCAGCGCATCACCGGCATTTTTAAAATAGCCTTCTGAGCAATACGACTTAGCTACGCTGGCTGCTTCGCCTAATTCATCGGCCAATAAACCACCACTGAGCGCTTCCTCTGCTACGCACGCTGCGTAATAAACAGCTGATCGTGCTACTTCGGTACGCAGCATCATATCTGCCGCTTGGTGTTTAACTGCTTGAAAACCCGCTATAGGCCTACCAAACTGCACTCGCTCTTTGGTGTACTCTAGGGTTAAATCTAATACTTGTTGCGAGCCACCCACTTGCTCCGCTGCAATGGCTATAGCTGCTAGTTGCAATACTTTATTTAGCTGTGGCCAGGCATTATTTGCCTCGCCCATTAATTGGCTGCTGCTCACTCGCACATTATCAAACACTATTTCTGCCTGTTTACGTGTTTGATCCATTGTTGGCAACCAAGTGCGCTTTACCCCAGGGGTATTTGCATCTATTGCAAATAAACTTATTCCTTGCTCGCCCTCACTGCCTTCACTACGTGCGGCAACTATTAATAATTGCGCCGTGTGGCCATCTAGTACATAACGATATGTGCCATTAAGTACATAATCATCGCCCTGTGTAGTTACAATGCCTTGTACTGCTGTTGCGTCCCACTGGCCATTTTTACTGGTATAGGCAAGTGTAGCGGTTAAACTGCCTTCACATATTTGCGTTAAATATTGCTGCTTTTGCTCATCAGTGCCGGCAACTATTAAGGCATTACTGGCTAAACACACGGTTGAAAAAAACGGCGAACATAATAAATAACGCCCCATTTGCTCCAGCATAACCACCAAATCAACATAGCCTAATCCCATGCCGCCATATTCTTCCGGTATATGAATTGCCTGCCAGTACATTTCTTCGCAAATACGTTGCCATATTTGTGGATCAAAGCCTTGCTCAGTGTCCATTGCGCTGCGTATTGCATTCGATGACGATACTTCAGCTAAGAAGGCTTGCGCAGTATCGCGGATCATTTTCTGCTCTTCGGTAAATGAAAATTCCAAATGTTTGCTCCTTCTAAAATTTTACTATTGCAAGAAATGCTTTATCAGTTCTGCTTTAACTACTTTGTTAGAAGCATTGACTGGCATTGCGTCAATTATTTTTATTTTTCTGGGTACTCGATAATTTGCCATGCGCTCACGACACCAAGTCATTAAGGTTGGCTCATCAAGTTCTGCTGATGATTTTAAAGTAATAAATGCACAGCCAACTTCTCCCATGCGCTCATCTTTAATTCCTACCACTGCAACTTGTGCAATAGCGCTGTGCTCAATAAGTACTGCCTCTATTTCTGCCGGGTAACAATTAAATCCGCCCGAAATGTACATATCTTTTAGTCTATCGGTAATGCTTAAATAGCCATTTTTATCTAAATGCCCAACATCGCCGGTGTGCAGCCAATTGTCTTTATCTATGGTTTCGGCGGTGGCTTGTGGTTGCTCAAAATACCCTTTCATTACATGAAAACCACGAATACAAATTTCGCCAGTTTCATTAGCACCAAGTATTTCACCCTGCTCAGACATTATTGCTATTTCGGTGCCTTCAATTGCGCGGCCACTGGTACTGGCTATGGTGGCAACGTCGGTATCAATGCCACAAATACTTGCTAAACCACCGCACTCAGTTAATCCATATGCCGTGGTTACCACTTTAAAACCTAATAACTCACGCATTCGCTCTATTAAAATAGGTGGAATAGTCGCAGCGCCAGTAACGGCTATGCGCAGGCTACTTAAGTTAGCGCTTGCTAACTGCGGATGAGCAAGCAATGATAAATAAAGTGTTGGTGGCCCAGGTAATACGGTTATTTTATCTTGGCTAATTCGGGCAAGCACTTCATCGGCGTCAAACACTGCTTGTGGTAAAATAGTCGCGCCCGCTAATAAGCAACTTACCCATCCGGCTTTATAACCAAAGGCATGAAAAAACGGATTAACTACTAAATAGCGATCGCCAGGCACTATGCCTAAGGTTTTTACAAATACGCTAAACGCTTTAATTATTGCCCCATGGCGGCTCATAACGCCTTTGGGTTTGCCTGTTGTGCCTGAGGTAAACATAAGATCAGACAGATTATCTGCACCAACGCCTAAGGCAATTTCACGGGCACTGCGCTCATCAACACTGTCTTTTCTGGCTAAAAAGCGCTGCCAATCACAACAAATATCAAGTGGCTCCCCTTTACGTGGGGTTAAGGTTACAATCGACAGTTGCTGTGGGGTAAATAATTTTGCCAATTCGCCGGGGTAGTCACTTTTTAAAAAGTCACCAACACTAAATACTAGCTTTGCGCCGCTGCGATTAATAATTTCAGCCGCTTCAACGGCTTTCATACGGGTGTTAATAGGTACTAACACTGCTCCGGCCATTTGCAAACCAATCGCGGCAAGCACCCAGCGCCCAGAGTTTGCCCCCCAAATAGCCACGCGATCGCCCGGCTTTATTCCAAAAGCAATAAGTGCACGGCTAACATTTAAACTCTCAGTAGGTAAGTCTTGATAGCTTATTTTTACTTCGCCATCTTCAATAGCAATAAGTTGTCCATGGCGTTTTGCAGCAGCAAACACTAATTTAGGAATACTATCCACTTCGTTGCTAATGCTAGGGTTTAATGAATTATTGATCGTCATATGCAATTCTCTAGTCATTGGCTTCTGCGCCGCGGTTAGCAGTAATGTGATTAGCCGCAACGTAACCAAAGGTCATAGCTGGGCCAATTGTTGCACCCGCGCCTGGGTAGCTTGTGCCCATAACAGAGGATGAGCTATTACCAATGGCATAAAGTCCTGCAATGGGCTCACCCGATGGGCGTACCACTTGGGCATACTCATTAGTAAGCAAGCCACCTTTAGTGCCAATATCACCCGGATGAATTTTTAATGCGTAATAAGGGCCTTTTGTTAGCGGGGCTAAACAAGGGTTAGGCTTAACTTTGGTGTCGCCGTAGTAACGGTCAAACACATTACCGCCACGGTCAAAGTCTTCATCTACACCCGTTGCTGCGTAGTGGTTCATCTTTTGTACTGTTTGTGCTAATCCATCAGCATCAATATTAACTAGTTTTGCCAGCTCTGCTAAGCTATCGGCTTTAAAATAAACCGAGCCTAACCAAGCTTTAGGCGCTCTGCTATCTGGCATAATTTTGCCAGGCATCAGTGGTCCCATAGCGTACTCATGGCGAAAATGGCCATCAAAAACCACCCAAGCTGGAATAGAATTACCCATTTTTTGATGATTACGATACATAGCATCACCAAATTCTAAATAAGGCGCTGCTTCGTTAAAAAATCGTTGCCCTGCACCATCAACAACAATAGCACCAGGAAAGGCTCGCTCGGCAAATAAACCGCGAGCGTTGCGCTCTTTTGGTACATTTAAGGTAGGTGTCCACCAGCACCAATCAAGTAAATCGGTGGCTGCGCCTAGTTTTTGCCCCGCTTCTAATGCCGCGCCAGTGTTACCGCCTTTAGGCGTTGCGCTCCAGCTTTGTTGAGACGGTGCCGGTAAATATTTTTCACGTAGTGCTTGGTTTTGCTCAAAGCCACCGCTGCCCATTATTACGCCATAACGCGCATTTAATGTAAGTTCTTGGCCATCGCGTAGCACTTTAATACCGGTCACTTTGTCGTTATTAATAACAAAATCGGTAAACTCTGTATCGCGCCATAATGGAATATTACGATCGCATAACGAGTGGCGCAGTGACGCCACTAAACTCGCACCTAACCCAGCTCTGCGATCGCGGCGTCCTTTTTTACGCTGCTTAAAGTCCAATTTATAACGAAGCATTAAGCCAATTATCATCAGCATCCAACCACGCTCTTTCGACACTGCTTTATGTGCTTGGCGCGCAGTCCACGACATTTTCCCCATCAGTAATGCATTACCGGCAGCAGGCTGTTGGTTATTCATTTCATCGCCCAGCCCGGTGGTATCGTATAGCTCTGGATCCATACTGCGCCCACCCGGTAATGAGCCTTCAAGGTGTTGATAGTAATCGGGGTACTTATCGGCAACCGCAAATTTAACCCGGCTATTAGCTTGCAGCTCGCGCAGCATTTTTGGTGCATTATCTAAATAGGCACGAATACGCGTTTCATCAACACTGCCTTGGCTGGCCGCTTTAATATAAGTGAGTGCTGCTTCGTAGCTGTCTTTGCCGCCAAGTGCACGAAATTCATCGTTATTTGGGATCCAAATACCACCTCCAGATATTGCAGAGGTGCCTCCGTATTTATCGGTTTTTTCAACAATAAGTACTGAGTTCCCCTGATCGGCGGCAAACAGTGCTGCAGTCATTGCACCCGCTCCCGAACCGACAACAATTACATCGTAATTTTTTTCAACATCATTGGCTGTGGTCATCTACCTTCTCCTGTTCAATTATTTTTATTCACTAATGAGTAATCTGCGCTTTATTGGCTTTTTTAACGGCGATTAACATTTATTGATAAAGTTTTGTTTTTAATTTGTTTCTTAAAAGCTTACCCGCAGGGTTACGCGGGAGCTTGTCTTGCATAAGGTGAATTTTTTGCGGCACTTTATATTTAGCCAGTCGTTGTGCTACATGTATAAGCAATTGCTGCTCTTCAATAAACTCACCTTCTAATGGGCAAACAACAGCAATAACGGCCTCACCGGTTTCTTCATCTGGAATACCAAACACAGCTACTTCGGCTACCGCAGGGTGCTCAAGCAAACACGACTCCACTTCGGCAGCGGGAATATTTTCGCCCGCGCGGTTAATCACATCTTTAATACGGTCAACAATAAACAAAAAGCCTGCGTCGTCTATATAGCCCAAGTCGCCGGTATGTAACCACCCAGAGCGTATTGCATCTTGAGTTGCTGTTAAATCGCCAACATACTGCTCCATTAAAGTAATACCGCGCATACATACTTCGCCCACGCTATTGCTAGGTAACGACTGCCCATCTGCAGCGCAAATACGTACTTCCATAATGGGCGAAATAAGCCCTGAGCTTTTGGGTGCATGGCGAAATAAATCGCCAGACGCTGCTGCGCCTACGCCATTGGTTTCGGTCATACCAAAGCCAATTCCTATCATTTGCTCAGGTAGGCTAGACAGCGTTTTATCAATTAAGCTTGCTGGTAGTCCTGCGCCGCCAAAACCTAAACCACTAAACGAGGCCATTACTTCTGCACTATGAAAACTAGGCTCTCGTAATAACTGCATCACCATAGATGGCGCACCATTAAATTGTGTTACTTGCTCTTTTTTAATTAGTTCAATTGCCTCTAATGGATCCCACTTATGGGTAAACACTAAACGCCGCCCGCCACGTAATGCCGACAATAACTGGGCATGTAAACCACTAACATGAAATAACGGCACCGCGGTTAAAATAGTAGGCACCAGTCCTTTTTCCATAATTAACGCTAATGCTTTAGGTGAAGTCATTGCCGATATAGCGCCAATAAAGTCAATATTATAAAGTGCTTGGCACACTGCAATATGGCTCGACTCAACCGCTTTAGCTACGCTGGTCGCACCTGAAGTAAACAGGACTAAAGCCGCATCGGTTGCTGTTATTGTGGGTGGTTCAATGCTGTGTGCGGAATGATTAAGCGCCTCTGTAAAGTCTATTGCTGCAGCAGATTGCGATAAATCTAATGCTGTATCGTTTAATACTAAGGTATCGGTTAACCACTCATTGCTTTGGCTAATTCGCTGCCATCTTGGGCCATCACAAATTAATAATTTAGGCGTAATACCATTAAGTGCAGTTATTAGCTCTTGCTGCATACCAAAACTATTAAGTGGTGCAGGTACTGCACCTATCAATGCTATCGCGCAAAAAGCAATAACCCACTCAGGTCGGTTACGCATTGCAATAGCAACACGATCCCCTTGCTTTATGCCATGTTGTTGCAGGTAACTGGCAACATTATCAACTTGTTGAAAAAACTGTTTATAGCTGCAGTGCTCCCCCTGATAAACCAAAAATGATTGCTCATCAGTGCGCCTTGCATCATTAATCACTTGCGCTAAATTAAGCGGCGCGTTGCAATACACCTGATAACTTTGACCATTGATTTGCTTATTAGTGATTTCAAATGGTGCACCAGGCGCCATTAATTGTGATTTAGTGGCAGTGACTGAATTAAATAAACTCATAATATGCTCTCGGCTGCTATTTTTTTGTCTGTAAGTAAGTAACTATTAATGCCTGAATCAGTTTTACGCTGACAAAATAATTCATCATTGCTTTCTAACCAATTTAAGTGCGCTAGGGTTTCGCCTAGTGCCATCATACTTTCTATAGGTGAAAGAGTGCGTTTAAATAAATGCTTCATTGCCTGATAGGCATTAAATTCAGGGGCTTGCAGTGCAAACTCTCTTAATATATCTAACTGCTCAAAGTGATGGTCAATCAACTGTTGTACGCGTAAATGCATGTGGCGAAATACCGGGCCATGGGCAGGTAATACTAAAGTTTGTGGATCGAGCGTGTGTAGTTTTTCAAGCGAACGTAGCCAGTTTTTTAATGGCTGACCTTGCGGCTCTAACTCAGACACTAAAATATTTGAACTAATATTGGGCAATAACTGATCGCCAGCTAGCAGTAGTTTGTCAGCTTCACAATAAAGGCACGCATGCTCTGGCGAATGCCCCTCCCCTATGACTATTTGCCAACGGCGCTTACCTATGGTGAGCACATCCCCTTCACGCAGACGATTAAATGACGGCGGGCTAAATTTTATAAAGGGATCTTTACGGCAACTAGCAATGATCACATCTAACTCATCACGTGGTAAACCTGCTCTATGATAAAAGTCTAATTGGTTGTCACTGCCAAGTGCTGCGGTGTTATTACTCAGCGTTTTTAGCATGTAAAACTCACCAAAAGTCATATATAGCGGCACATTAAACGTGGCCATTAACCAACTAGCTAGGCTGCTATGGTCATAATGAAAATGCGTACAAATAACGCCTTTAATTACTTTTTTGTTGCAATGTTGTTCTATTACCGTTAACCACAATTGCCGTGTTGTGTCATTATTAAGCCCGGTATCGAGAATATACCAACCGTCGTTATCTTCGAGTAAATAAAGATTTATATGATCCAACGACATCGGCATGGGCATGCGTAACCACAACAAACCTTCAGCTATCTCCACTACCGAACCATCCGCATTGGGTGGAGTAATTGGATATTCTAAAAGGCTATGCAGCTGATGGCCTTGTGATTCTTTGGGTAAAATCATCGATTTCATTATTTCTCCAAAAATAAGTTATCAGCGCGTTTATATTTTATTAACTTAATAAGAAGCCATTTAACGATTCTGTAATACGTCCAAAAGGACGATGCTGAAATTATTAGCAAAGTTAAGGTAGCTTAAAACAATATCAAAAAGAGAGAGCTATAAATGCAAGTAGGTCAAAGTTCATTAAGCGCAGGTCGGACTCGTCTGACGCTATTATTGCTTTCTATTATTTACGTTTTTTCGTATATCGATCGCAACTTAATTGCCATTGTTCTTGAGCCAATTAAATTAGAGTTTGGCGTATCAGATACTATTATGGGGGCGGTGAGCGGTCTTGCATTTGCCGTTTTATACTCTGCGGTTAGCTTTCCGTTAAGCCGTATGGCCGATAGAGGCACCGACCGTAAAAATATTATTGCGGTATGTTGTGGACTCTGGAGCCTTGCCACTATGGCCAGTGGTGTTGTTACCCAATTTTGGCAATTTGTGGTTGCCCGTATGACGGTTGCCATTGGTGAAGCAGGCGGTACATCACCATCTATTTCTATGGTTTCTGATTTATACCCTCCACATCGTCGCTCATTTGCGATTAGTTTATATATGTTAGGCCCGCACATTGGCTTATTAGCCGCCATGGCATTAGGTGGTTGGATAGCCCAAGAGCACGGCTGGCGCGCAGTATTCATCTTTTTTGGTATTCCAGGATTATTACTAGCATTGCTACTTTATGTTTTTGCAAAAGACCCAGGCTTAGGTGTTTATGACACCGATGCTGAGCGTAATATTCGTGCCCAACCGCAAGAAAACTTTTTTCATGCTGTTGCCGGTATTATGAAGCTAAAAGGGTTTTTCTTAATTTGTATGGGCACTGCCATTGCTGGCATGGTCGGCTATGGTTACGCCATTTGGGCCCCTACTTTTATGGTACGCAATTACAATATGTCACTTTCACACGCAGGGCTTACCTTTGGTATAGCCAGTGGTATTTTTGCTGCTGCTGGGTCAATTTTTAGCGGTTATTACTGCGACAAATTAAGCCAAAAAGACTGTCGCTGGCAATTACGTATGCCTGCGATTGGCGTATTAATTAGTATGCCTTTTGGCTTAGCTTTTTTACTTTGGCCTGCCGACGCCTTTTGGCAATTAGGAAGCCTTAAAATACCGCACGCAATTATATTTGCTGCTGGCTTTAGCTTTTTTAATAGCTGGTGGCCAACACTTGCATTCGCTGCAGTAAGCCATTTAGTTAACAGCTTTCAAAGAGCTACCAGCATTGCAATACTAAGTTTATTTTTAACCTTTTTTGGTGCCGGTATTGGCCCATTGCTAACCGGTACACTCAGTGACTTATTTTCTGCCGGTGATGCGGGTGAAGGCCTTAAATACGCCATTGCAGTGATGATTGCTTTATCGTTGTTTTCGGTTTGGTTTTACTACAAAGCCATTGGCCCTTATCAACAACGAATAGCAAGTAAAGTAAGTGATAACGATAAAACAGCGCAATCTTATAATAATAAAGCAGATTGCACCTCAGACAATAATTCAAGTACATCTACTACCTAAATATAAAAAGGAATACTTATGGCCACTACACAAGATTATCGTCTCGGCGATTATACATTCCCAAGAGGTTGGTTCATGATAGCTACGGCTGAAGAGATCAACACGCATAAGCCCCTAGCCGTACGATTTTTTGGTCGCGACTTCGCACTGTATCGCGGCAGAGCAACAGGTCGTGTAGTATTACTCGACGCGTATTGCCCACATATGAAAACGCATTTAGCCGCCGAAAATGATACCTCTTACGTTATTATTGATGGCGGTGGTACCAACATCGAAGGCGATAGCATTCGTTGTCCTTATCATGCATGGCGTTTTGGCCCTGATGGCCAATGTGACGACATTCCTTACCACGACGGACCTATTCCAAAAACAGCCTGTATTAAAGCGTGGCCTGTGGCCGAGAGCATGGGTGCAATTTGGATATGGCACGATCCTGAAAATGGCGATCCTGAGTGGGATCACCCAAGCTTGCCACAATGGGACGATAAAGCCTGGGTACATTGGCGCTTTGACGATTTGGGAATACTTGAGCAGCATCCGCAAGAAGTTATTGATAACATTTGTGACTATAGCCATTTAGCACCCATTCACGGCTCTACTGTGCAGCGCTACGAAAATGAATTTGATGGCCACGAAGCAATTCAACGTCAATGTGGTCCGCACCGTACTTTAGTAGGCGAAGATGGCGCAAGCCCAGTGCTGCATACAGTAACTAAATACCATGGTCCGGGTGTGTTAATTTCACATTTGACTGGCTATTACGAGTCTTACTTAATGATCACGCATACCCCAGTAGAGGATGGCTCAATTAGAGTTTGGCACGCATTATTAGTTAAATCACCCGGTGGTAATGAAGTAGCCACAGTAGAGGATGAAGTAGCAGCACGCCAATTCCAAGATGCTAGTAAGTTTGCATTTATGCAAGACTTCCAAGTGTGGACAAATAAAGCACCTTGTTTTAATGGGTTATTTTTACCAAGCGATGGCCCGTTTATGAAAGCGCGTATTTGGTATAAGCAGTTCTTCAATCCAAGAGCGCGTAAAGAAGAGTTCCAAAGTAAAGTAAATGGCGTATATGTGCCTAAAGGCACTGTAGCTTATACCCAAGACTAATCTATTTTTTAAATAGATTATAGATACAAAAAAGAGCCCCTACTTATTAAGTAGGGGCTCTTTTTTTAGCTGTAACTTTTATTAAAATGAGTAAGTTATTTCTGCTCCATAAGTTACCGGGTCGCCATAGTAATTTAAGCCACCAATAAATACCCCCGACGAATCACCCAACGGCACACCGTTAATTCGGTATTCTTCATCGGTCATGTTTTTACCCCAAATAGAGGCGCTAAAGTCGCTGCCGGCAATTCTTTTAAGTGAAACACGGGCGTTAAGTAAGTTGTATTTTTCAATACGAGTATATTGGGCTGAAGGTTGATTATGAAACGCAAAGTGATCGTCCACAAAGCTGTAGTCGGCACCGGCGCTAAATTCACCAAGGGCTGTTTCACTAATGTAATTTAATCCAAGCGACCATTTATTTTTTGGACTATATGGAAACTCGGCACTGTCGGTAACATCGTTTGCTACCCCAGTGTACACATCGTAAGTAATAAACTTGTCGTATTTAGGGTCTAACAAACCGTAATTAAAGTTTAGCGTTAAATCATCGGTTAATGCCGCTACTAATTCAAACTCTAACCCCGCCACTTTTGCCGATCCTGCGTTTTGTATATCTGAGTACGCACCTAAATATTCCGACATTTGCATATTGGTAATATCGTTATAAAACACCGCAATATTGGCTTGAATACGTTGATCTAACCAGCGCGATTTAAGGCCCCACTCGTAGGCAATTACTTCTTCTGGTGCATAGGGTTTGACTGCTAATGCTTGAGTTGCTGCTTCACCATTAAAACCACCCGCTTTCCAGCCTTGTGATACTTTTACATAGCTGTGAATATTATCTGCTAGCTCATAGTTAAGTGATGCCATAGCCGAGGTGTTATTCCAAGTATCGCCCGCTGTGGTGTATGGTAGAGGGAAAAAATAAGCAGCACTAAAGTCATCTGGGTGCTCTATATAAAATGACTTTTCTTCTGTGGTCCAACGCAGGCCCCCAGCCAACATTAGCTTGTCGCTTAGTCGATATTCTACATTACCATAAGCGGCAACCGAGGTAGACTCAACACCATAATAGTTATTCACTGTGCCAAAACCCAGTACATACGGGTTGTTTACATCAGATTCTTCCTTAAAGTAAAACAAGCCTGCAACGTAGGTTAAATTATCTATGTCACCAATAAATTGTAGCTCTTGTGATACTTGCTCATGCTCTACATGGCGGTAGGTATGAAAGCCAAGAAAATCAGCGCCATCGTAGTCATTACCATCGTCGTAATCTATTTCACGTAGTGCCGTAATTGACTTAATAGTTAAGTTATTACTTTGCTGCCATGTAACTGTAAGTGCATGGCCTGAGCTTTTAGAGCGATCAAATATTGCGCCGTCTAACGCAGCACTTTCTTGGCGATCTTTCGTATCTTCTGGCATTGCACCTGCAATATAAACTTGGCCCAACGGAGGAGTATTTTTTTTATTGCTGCTATCGTAAGTGTAGTAAAACTCTAGATTATCGCTGTGCTCATACAAGGCACCAAAACGCAGTGAGGTAGAATCAAGCTCTTTAAACTTATCAATATCAGAACTTGTCGAAAGGTTATCGTAAAAGCCGTCGCGCTGTTTTTTATTAGCGGTAAAATTAAAACTGAGTTTATCGTTAATTTGCGCCGAGTCGGCAGTAACATAAACATCTGTCATACCGTAGTTACCCGCCCCTACGCGCACTTCGCCGGTAAACTCACCACTGGGTTTACGCGTTACAATATTAAGTGCCCCACCTATTGTATTTTTACCATAAAGCGTACCCTGCGGCCCGCGCAGCACTTCGACGCGCTCTATAGCGGCTACATCAAATAAACCACCGACATTTTTAGATACAAATACCCCGTCTATATACACACCAGTGGTGGGCTCCCAGGTAACTGCAGGGTTAATTGTAACCGAGCCACGAATGGCAATTGTAGCACCTGTACTGCCGCCTGGAGTTTCTGATATTTGCATATTTGGCGTATATACACTGAGATCTTCTACATCAGTAATGCCTTTATCGGCCAATGCTTGGGCATTAAACACGGTAACTGCTGTAGGTAGTTCTTGTAAGTTTTGTACCCGCTTTTGCGCGGTTACTTGGATCACTTCCAAACCTTCTTTTTTAGTACTTTGCTCTTGAGCCGCGAGTGTCGAATTTGCCATGCTAATTAAGGCTAACGCTATCGCTGCATTTAGTGGTTTTTTATTAATATTCACTATTTAGTCCTTGTTTAAAATTGAACGCGAGTAAAATTAACTAACAGGAATATCGCCAGTTACGCGCGCTGTACCTAACACTACATAAGTTAATTTTGAGACCGCTTTACACAGTCTCAAAACTTAACGTATTGCGCTTTCATAATTACAAAAAGCAAATTGCTGTATCACGTTATAATCGCGTGTTTATCAACAATAAATGTAAGGTTTTTATCCTCGCACACTATTACAAAAACTAAATAGTCCGCATGAACGATAGCTAAAAATAATGAGGAATAACAAAGACTAAAAGGCAGGAATTAATAAAAAACATTAGGCACTGTTATTATTAAAATAACAGTGCCTGTTAACGTCAGTCGGATGTTACTTGCGCGACCATCATGGCTTTAAACTGATCATGATGCGGCGGTAATAAGCCCCACTCACCACGAGGGTCGTGTTTTGGGGCAACAAATACAGTACGCTGATGGCTAAAGGCTAAAAAGCCTTCACGACCATGATAATGCCCCATACCCGAGGCACCTACGCCACCAAATGGCGCATCGTGCATTGCCGCATGCATTAAGCAATCATTTACCGCAACTCCACCCGATGAAGTGTTTGCTAAAAGCTTACTCAGCTCTGCGTCATTTTCGCCAAAGTAATACAGCGCTAATGGTTTAGCACGGCTGTTAATATCGCTAATAACGCCATCTATATCATCATAAGGAAGTAGCACTAATGCAGCGCCAAATATTTCTTGCTGCATAATATCTAGCTCTTTATCTGGGGATATAACTAATTGCAGTGGTAAACGTTTATCGCTTGTGACCAACTCTGCTAAATTAGCAACCTCATGACTACTAAGAACTTGGCATCCAGCATGGCGAGCTTGCTCAATTAAATCGACGACTCGTTGGCAATGTTGGCGGTTAACGCTAGGAACAAAGTCAGGGTTGTGAGTAATTTTTGGATAAAAGTGACGAAAATTTTCGAGTAATAATGCAGCCACTTGATCAAGCTTATTGCGCGGTACATAAACAATGTCGGGGCTAACACACACTTGGCCGCCATTATTACTTTTTGCTAAGGCTAAGCGTTTGCAACTTTCGCTTAAATCGCAATCTTGGCTAAGTACTACCGGCGATTTACCGCCAAGCTCTAAGGTAACAGGTACTAAGTTTTTAGCCGCTGCCGCCATAATTTTTTTACCTACTTGGGTACTACCAGTAAAAACTAAATGATCGAACGGCAGTTCGCTAAATTTAGCGCCAGTGTCGGCCCCGCCTGTCACTACACTCACTAGTAATGGATCTATGTGTTTGGCAAATAATTGCGCTACTAACGCCGCTGTTTTAGGCGTGACCTCTGATGGTTTAAGTATGGCGCGATTACCCGCCCCTAATACACACGCCAACGGAGCAAATAAGGTATAAAGTGGCGCATTCCAAGTACCTATAATGCCCACACTGCCTTTGGGTTGGTATTCAACCCGTGCGGTACTACCGAGTTGATCATAAGGGGCAAACACTTCGCGGTTTTCACTTTTAAGCCATGGCTCTAAGTTGTCGCGGGTATATTTAAGGCTGGCTAGCGAGCCGAGCACATCATTCATAATAGAAAAGCCTTGGCTGCGACCATTAAAGTCAGCTTCTATTGCCTCGGCAAATGCTTGGTGATGCTCTACAAGCAAATTTATAACTTGTTGAATACGCTCTCGCCTTTGCGCTGCTGTTACCAACATTTGCAATTTATGCACTTGTTGCTGATGCTGCAGCAAAGCTGCCATTGAACCTGAATCATTGCTGTTCATGCACTATATCCTTACTAGGTTTTACACTTGCCTGGCAAACAATATTTGCTTACACACCATATTGCAGCTTTTGCATTGCAAGTAAACTAATTGAGCTGTGCATCCTTTCTAGCTGTTTTTACTCAAATAAACCTCGTCCACTTGGACGAGTTCTAGTATTTAAATTATTTAATGTACGGTTGCTGCAGTCACTATTTGCTCTATTTAAATTGGCCACTTAAAGCTAATCTTCGCAATAAAACTTAACCGCTGTTTAATATAAAATAACCTAAATAAATTGCTGATTAATCATATAAATAGCAAATGCCTGTGTTGTTTAGTCCATTGAGACGATGATGAAAAACAGCCAGATCATGATACTGACATTATATAACAGTAATAAGGCGAGTTAACATGGCACAAGCAGAATTTGATAGTCAGGCATTTAGACAGGCGTTGGGTAGTTTTACTACTGGCGTAACAATTATTACTGCCACCGCTCCAGATGGCACCCCTGTTGGTCTTACCGCAAACAGCTTTAATTCTGTTTCGTTAGACCCACCTATGGTGCTATGGAGTTTGGCAAAAACCTCTCTTAGTGTGGCTGCCTTTAGCGAGGCCGAGCACTGGAACGTTCATGTTCTCTCGCAGCACCAACAAGAGCTGTCAAATAAATTTGCCGCAAAAGGCGAAGATAAATTTAATGACACTAATCTCGAAGCGGGGATTAGCTCTGCACCACTTATTGCCGACTGTAGCGCGCGTTTTCAATGTCGTAATATGGTAACGCACGATGGGGGTGATCATCTTATTTTTATAGGTGAAGTGCTGGGGTTTGATCATCAAGCTCTACCGCCACTGGTGTTTCAGCAAGGTCAATACGCAATGACTGCACGTAAACCTTGGGCAGCGGTTAACTTATCTAGTGAGCCTACAGCGCCACAGTGCAGCTACAACGAAGATTTACTAGGTTACTTGCTTGGGCGTTCACATTTTCAAATGCTGTACCGTATGCGTAAAGTACTCGATGAGCAAGCGCTGGAAGATTCACACTTTTTTGCATTATCGGTATTAAATATTCAGCAAAATCTGAGTTTAGAGCAGCTAAATACCCACCTTGATTATACCGGTCACAGTGTCAATCTTGAAGATATGGCCTTTTTAGAAAAGCAGGATCTTATTTGCCAAAAAAGCGAAGACAATTACCAACTTACCACCGCTGGGCGAGAAACCTCACTACACCATATTGCGCAAGCAAAAGTAATTGAAGAAGAGCTCATTACAGAGCTTGGTGCAGGCGACGTAATGGCATTAAAGCTATTACTTAAACGCCTTATTCATCAAACCGATCCTGGCTTACCTGATCTTTGGTCAACAGAGGATAAAAGCGCATGAGCGAACTACATCAGCATTTAGCACAAATTCTTTATGATGCGCAGCAACAGCGCACAGCTATTGCGCCATTAATTAAAAATAACCCTGAGCTTACAATCGACGATGCCTATCAAGTGTCGTTAAAAACACTGGCAATACGTACTCAGGCTGGCGAAAAAATTATTGGTAAAAAGATTGGTGTTACCAGCGAAGCAGTGCAAAAAATGCTTAATGTGCATCAGCCCGACTTTGGCTTTTTAACCAACACTATGCACCACCCTGATGGCAGTAATATTAGCCTTAAAAAATCACATTTAATTCAACCACGCGCCGAAGGCGAAATTGCGTTTTGCCTAAAACACGACTTACAAGGCCCAAACGTTACCGCAGAGCAAGTGCTTGCTGCGACTGACTGGGTGGCACCGTGTTTTGAAATTGTTGATTCGCGTATCGAAAACTGGCAAATCACCATAGTTGATACCGTGGCCGATAACGCCTCATGCGGGGTATTTGTAATTGGTGATAAACATACCGACCCTAGCACGCTCGATTTAGCTGCAGCCACTATGGTAGTTAAACACAATGGTAAACAAGCGGTAACCGGTGTGGGCTCAGCAGTACAAGGGCACCCTGCGCAAGCAGTTGCGTGGCTGGCAAATACGCTAGGCGAGTACGGTATAGAGTTTAAAAAAGGCGAAATTATTCTGTCGGGAGCACTGGCTCCTTTAATAGATGCTAACAGCGGCGATCATTTTAGTATGGAGATCGAAGGTCTCGGTTCATGCTCTGTCAGCTTTTGCGATTAACAGTTAACCCACGAGGGAAGTAACATGAAAAAGATTAAATGCGCCCTGATCGGTTCAGGAAACATTGGTACTGACTTACTTTATAAGCTTAAACGCAGTGAGATATTAGAACCTGTTTGGATGGTAGGCATAGACCCAGATTCAGAAGGCTTAGCGCGCGCACGCGAATTAGGTATTAAAACCACCGCTGAGGGTATCGATGGCTTAATACCGCATATTGAAGCCGATGAAATCAAAATTGCTTTTGATGCAACCTCAGCCTACGTGCATGGTGAAAACTCAGCTAAAGTGAATGCAAAAGGCGTGTTAATGATAGATTTAACCCCGGCGGCTATTGGCCCTTTTTGCGTGCCTCCGGTTAACTTAAATCAACTTAATGCTGATATTAAAAACGTTAACATGGTGACCTGTGGCGGCCAAGCAACTATTCCTATGGTTGCTGCGGTATCTCGCGTACAACCAGTTGAGTATGGTGAAATTGTTGCCACTGTTTCATCTAAATCGGTAGGCCCAGGTACACGCCAAAATATTGATGAATTTACTCGCACTACCTCAGGCGCAGTGGAGCAAATTGGTGGCGCTAAAAAAGGCAAAGCCATTATTATAATTAACCCTGCTGAGCCACCATTATTAATGCGCGACACCATCCATTGTTTAACCGAAACAGAGCCAGATCAAGCCGCTATCACTGCATCTGTGCATGAAATGATTGCTGAAGTACAAAAGTATGTTCCTGGTTATAAACTAAAAAATGGCCCGGTGTTCGATGGTCGTAAAGTGTCTATATTTTTAGAGGTTGAAGGTTTGGGCGATTACTTGCCTAAATATGCCGGTAACCTTGACATAATGACCGCGTCTGCCGCGCGTACTGCAGAAATGTTTGCACTACAAATGCTAGGTCAATCGCCATCAGATAGTCAATCTTAAGGAGTAATATCATGGATTTAAAAGGTAAAAAAGTTACCCTGCACGATATGTCATTACGTGATGGTATGCATGCTAAGCAACATCAAATTAGCTTAGATGAAATGGTGTCTATTGCCACTGGCTTAGATCAAGCGGGCATTCCTTTAATTGAGGTTACCCATGGCGACGGTTTAGGCGGCTCTTCACTTAATTATGGTTTCCCGGCTCATACCGATGAAGAATACCTAAGTGCTGTAGTGCCTAAAATGACCCAAGCTAAAGTCTCGGCGTTATTAATTCCGGGCATAGGAACGGTTGATCACTTAAAAATGGCTTATGATCATGGCGTAAGTACTATTCGAGTGGCTACTCACTGTACTGAAGCCGACGTTTCAGAGCAGCATATTAGTGCAGCGCGTAAAATGGGTTTAGATACCGTTGGCTTTTTAATGATGGCACATATGATCAGCCCAGAGGAGCTACTTGCACAGGCTAAATTAATGGAGTCTTACGGTGCTAACTGTATTTACTGTACGGATTCTGCTGGTTACATGTTGCCCGACGACGTAAGCACCCGCATTGCGTTACTGCGCAGCGAGCTTAACAGCGAGACCGAAATTGGCTTTCATGGCCATCATAATTTAGGCATGAGTATTCCAAATTCGCTGGCGGCAATCGAAATGGGCGCTAATCGCATCGATGGTTCGGTGGCAGGTTTAGGCGCTGGTGCCGGTAATACGCCCTTGGAAGTATTTACCGCAGTACTTGATCGTATGGCTGTTAATCATGGTATTGATTTATATAAAATTATGGATGTTGCTGAAGACTTAGTCATGCCAATGATGGATCAACCTATTCGTATTGACAGAAACTCGTTAACTTTGGGTTATGCCGGTGTTTATTCGTCATTTTTATTATTTGCAGAACGCGCCGAGAAAAAATACGGTGTACCTGCACGTGATATTTTACTTGAACTCGGGCGCTTAAAAACCGTAGGCGGACAAGAGGATATGATAGACGATACCGCAATGACTATGGCTAAGGCCTTAAAGGCGGCGAAAGCTTGAACATAAAAAAATCTAATTGGCGCCAACATGCTTTATTGTTGGTGCTTACTTTATTTTATATAGAAAGTTTTGTTGGGCGACAAATTATGGCGGTGATGATTGAACCCATCAAAGCTGAATTTGGTGCCTCAGATGCGCAAATGGGCTTATTAACCGGCCTAGGTTTTGCCATTGTATTTACTTTAACCGGTTTATCGGCCGGCAGACTTGCTGACAAAGTTAGCCGAACACGCTTGTTAGCCGCCAGCGCATTAGTGTGGGGCATTATTACAGCACTTAGCGGCATAACTGCAGGCTTTATTAGTTTACTAATAATGCGTATGTTGGTGGCAGTAGCTGAAGCCCCGCTTACTTCAGCCTCTTTATCGTTACTGTCGGACAGTTACCCGGTTGAGCGACGCTCATTTGCGATTAGCTGTTTTACCTCTGGTGCTACCTTTGCCGCCATTATTGCACTTACCTTAGGGGCATATTGGGTAGAGCTGTATGGATGGCGAGAAACCTTTTTTATTATTTCCACCCCCGCTTTGTTTATTTCTTTTTTGCTGTTTTTTGTGATGCCCGAGCCTAAACGCGGTCAATACGATGATGCCATTAGCTCTCCAACTTCGCCGCTGCAGCCTGTACTAGCCACAGGTTTTAGAGCATCAACAAAAGCATTGTTAAAACGCAAAGACTACCGACTACTGGTTTGCTCAAGCGCCATTGCAACGTTAGGCGCAAATGCGTTTGGCATGTGGAATGCCACTTTTTTAGTACGCAGCCACGACTTAACACTTAGCCAAGCAGGCATGATGGCAGGCTTTTTTGGCGGCGGTGCGGCGGCAATTGGAATACTTTCTAGTGGTTATTTGGCCGATAGAATCGCCAGACGCAAAGGTGTTTTATGGCTACCTATACTGGGCCATATACTGGGGTGGGTATTTATTGTTATATATTTTTTATGGCCTAAAGGCTTAGGCGATGACCTATTTTTTGCTGGTATTCCGTTTGCTATGCTGTTTTGCACCTTAGCGAGTTTCTTTTCTGTATGGTGGGTTAGCCCTTGTCTCACATTACTCACTTCAATTGTACCGGGCACTCAGCGGGCATTGGCTATTTCAATGCAAACCGTGCTGATTACTTTTTTAGGCATAGGTGTTGGGCCTATGTTGGTGGGCGTGCTTAGTGAAGTATTTAGCGAGGTGGCCGGTGTTGAATCCCTACGTTATGCTTTACTTATTAGTACGAGTACAACATTAATATCGGTATTTTTACTGTTTAAATTAAAATCTTATCAAGCAAAGCAACTCATAAAAAAAATTCAGTAAATTAAATTTTTTTAATTACTATTAACCAATAATGCTAGGAGTTTATTATGTCAGTTACCGCAGTTACAGGTTCAGCATCAGGGATTGGCGCCGCCGTTTGTGAAAAACTACGCGCAGCAGGTCATACCGTGATCGGCATAGACCGCCATCAAGCCGAGGTTAATGCCGATTTATCATCTCCCGAAGGTCGCGCTAATGCCGCAGAGCAAGTTATCAAATTAGCCAATGGCAAGCTAGATGGCCTAGTTTGTTGTGCGGGCCTTGGCGTTACCGCACCAAGTAGCAGTTTAGTGGTTTCGGTTAATTATTTTGGCTCAACCGAGTTAATTGAATTACTCCAACCTGCACTCGCTAAAGGTGAGCAGCCAGCTATTACCGTTATTGGCTCAGTGGCCGCTAGTCAACAAGTGGCAGATCCACACCCTATTATTGAGTTAATGCTCAACAATGACGAGCCAGCCGCTCGCGCACTGGCAGATGAGCTTGGCCAACCACAAATAGCCTATTCGGCGTCAAAATACGCGCTCACTGTGTATTGTCGTCGTTTAGCCGTTAAAATGGGAAGTACCGGCGTGCGTATTAACCTAGTTGCGCCCGGTGCAATTGAAACTCCACTGCACGAAGCCTCTAAGCAAGATCCACGTTTTGGCGAAGCCGTACGTAACTTTGTTGCGCCTATTGGTCGCAATGGTCAGCCAAGTGAAATTGCCGATGCGGTCAGTTTTTTACAATCAGCCCAAGCCTCATTTGTACATGGCAGCATTATTTATGTAGATGGTGGTATGGACGCCATGATGCGCAGTGGCAAGTTTTAAACACTAAATAACCTGAGCTCCGGATAATAAACTTATCTCAACCAGCTATTTTCAGCGCTAACTGCGTTGAATTTTCTTGCAATAGGCCAGTTATTGACGTGTAAATTCGCCTTGTTTTCACTGAAAACCTCTGGCTAGAGAAAATAAAATTAAATATAACGATGATTCAATACGTTAGTAAATCTCTTAACCAGAGTTCAGATTAAATACTTATAAGGATATACCATGAACCCAATACTGAGCACACACAAAGTTCGCGCTTTTGAATCGATTAGTCACTTTGATATTAGCACCGACGTACTTGTGTGTGGTTATGGCGGCGCAGGAGCCGCCGCCGCATTAGAAGCTACAACCTTAGGTGCTAAGGTTACTATTTTAGAACGTGCCAGCGCTGGGGGTGGCTCGACTGCATTATCTAGTTGTGAAATGTATTTAGGCGGCAGTGGCGGCACCGCATTACAAAAAGAGTTAGGTGTAGAAGATAGCACCGAAAACATGCTGGCTTATTTACGCGAAGCACTTGGCCCGTATGGCGATGAAGATAAAATGCGTTGCTATGCACAAGGCGCTGCAGGACATTTTGATTGGGTTGAATCTCTTGGTGTACCCTATAAACGCGCAGCCTTTTTAGAGCGTACAGTAGTGCCACTCAGTGATGAGTCGTTATTATTTACCGGTAATGAAAAAGCTCACCCTTTTAATGCCATTGCTAAGCCCGTTCCACGCGGTCACGTGCCCTCTAAAGTGGGCGACGAAGGCGGTAAAATATTTATGGATGCCATAATGCAGCGCATAGCAGCTGCGGGCGCTGAGGTAATTAATGATTGTCGCGCTATTGCTTTATTAGTAGGTAAAGATAATCGTGTTTGCGGCGTAATTGCTAAACGCGACAACCGAGAAATTGCGATTCGCGCAACTCGTGGTGTGGTATTAGCCACTGGCGGCTTTGTAATGAACGACACCATGACACGCCAATATATGCCTGATCTACTTGAGTATTGCGTACCTTATGGCAACACCTTCGATATGGGGGATGGTATTCAATTAGGCCAAGCGGTCGGCGGGCAAACTATCAATATGGAACAGGCTTTTATGTCGTTTCCGCTCTATCCACCAGCAAAGCTAACCTACGGAATTTTACTGAATAAACACGGTCAGCGTTATATAAATGAAGATGCGTATTTAGCCAGGCTGGCGCATTATTCTTGCCAACAAGCTGAGCAAAAGTTTTATTTATTAGTACAAGAAGAGGATTTTGAGGCGTCACATTATTTACAACGTGCAGCCATTGTTGCCACTGGCGATAGCATAGCAGAAGTTGCCAGTGAAGCGTCCTTCCCGGCCGGTATGCTTGAGCAAACTGTTAGCTACTTCAATCAGCACGCCAGCAATAAACAAGACCCACTATTTCATAAAACCGCCGAGTGGCTAAAACCGTTAAACAAGCCCCCTTTTGCCTTATTAGAATACTCTGCAAGTGAAATGACAGCTGTAATTATGCCTGGTACAAAAGGTCCGCTGATATTTACGCTTGGTGGGCTAAAAACACTCACTACGGGTGAAGTGGTTAATTTAGACAATGAAGTAATAAGTGGACTTTATGCTGCTGGTCGAGCAACCGCGGGATTACCACGCACAGCCAAGGGATATGCCAGTGGTATGTCGGTTGGAGATGCCACTTTTTTTGGCAGACTCGCTGGGCGCAGCGCCGCTAAGCACCTGCCAATTTAACCTCGAAAAATAAACACGCCCTAGTACTTAATTTAACAACCGTTATAGCGAACAGCGTAACGGTTTAATTTACTTATTCTGCTTAGGCAATAAATCACCGCATTAAAAGCAAGTCTATTAAGTGCATGCTATAGATTAAAAATTAGCAGATTGAAATGTCGTGTAGAGGTTGGTAAGTATTAATGGCAGATATAAAAAACAGCAGCTGGTTAATTTAAGCTGCTGCAATTGATGTATTGTATAAGTTATTCTGTTTTTAACACACGGCCAAGCGTTATATCGCCTTCAATGGTGGTGCGGTTAATAACGCGATTGATCCCAGGCTTAGTGCCGGTAGTGCAGTGCATTGCACGCCAGTTATCCCACAGTACCATGTCGCCTTCGCGCCACTTATGAAAGTAAGTAAATTCCGGCTTTTGTACATGCGCAACTAGTCGCTCAAGTAGCTCTATAGATTCATCATTCGATAAACCAAATTGCTGCGGAGTAACAACTCTATCTAAAAACTGCTCTACCACCTCTAGCACTTTACGACCACTGATCGGGTGCGTAACTACCATAGGGTAAGCTGCGTCAGAAAAGTCAGGAAAGCCAATATCGGTTGGTTTTGTTGGGCTGTTAGGGCCTGGCTCATAACCGTCTAAGTTAACGTAGCGCATATGGCGACGCTGCATACTAAAGCTGTAAACTACTTCTAGCTGTTCAATTAAAGCTTTAGTGTCGTCGTCTAGTGCATCGTACGCTTTTGCTAAATCGCCAAAACCGGTCATGCCATCTTCTGCTGCTACCACCACAGCACGTAATAAGGCACCATGATTTGGACGCGCTGTATAATGCAAATCCATGTGCCAATCTAACCGACCCACAATTTCTTCGCCTTTATAAAACGCAGTTTGAAACTTATCCATAGGACCACCATTTTGTAGCACAAATAACTCTGGATACTTATCACTGGTAGTAACTTTTAACGGATGTAATTCTAACGGGCCAAAAATGCGACTAAACTCAATTTGCTTTTCAGGGCTAATATCCTGATCTCGAAACACTAAAATAGCGTGTTCGTACCATAGTGCTTTAAGTTCAGCTTTTATTTCATCGGTAAGTGGCTCGTTAATATCGAAACCCGACACCTCTACGCCAACATTATCAAGCGGAGTTACTGTAAGCTTCATTTTTTATTCCTTCTACTTAGCTAAGTGAATCCGACAAATTTAGTCGACTAAACCTGGATCTAGGCGTAATTCTTTGCGCGCCATTGCTTCCCAAACAAAAGGGAAACCGTTGTCGTCAGCAATAGATACTTTTTTAACTTCTTCATCACTTAATGGTCGTCCGCCACCTGCTAATTCCACTTCATACGCGCGTTTACTGCGCCACTCTAAAGTAATTGCTCTTAGGTGTGCTTGGCGCAGGTTTTTACCTACCACTAACGAGCCGTGGTTTGCCAGTAATGCCCACTTAGCATCCCCAAGTGCTTCAACGGCTGACAAGCTAGTTGCTTCGTTTTCAAAGGTGCCTTCATATTCATCATAAAGTGGTAATTCAACACCACAATACGCACTTGCTTGGTCGTATACTGGCGGCACTTTTTGCATACAAGCCCAAATACCACTCCAATGCGGGTGATTGTGAATAACAACATGTACGTCAGGTCGCATTGCGTGTAGCTGTAAGTGCAAACCAAGAGCTGGGGTCACATTCCAATCACTATCAAGCACATTGCCCTTTGGATCTAGCGTAACGATATCGCTGGCGGTTAACTCCCCCCAAGCGAGCTCCCATGGGTTAGTTAAAATATTACCGTTTTCTAATCGGTAAGTAATATGCCCTGCAATATGCTCATCCCATCCTTCACGAATAAGCATGCGACACATAAGCGCAACTTGCGCTTTTTCGCTTAACTCTGGTAATAATTCTTTGCGACCCGGACGAGTGGCAAAGCGCTCTAGCATTGATTGATTAAGGCCATCATATTTTTTCATTATTATTATACCTTTCTGTTGCTGTGCAAAATAAACATGTTAAATAATGGTTTAAATAATAGGTCTGAGTGGTTAATAAAGCTTGTCTCATTGCGCCAAGTTGTTATCCGATCTGGCCATTAACTAGCTATTAGCGCACCGCAAATAACGCATGGCGAAAAGCACTTGGCGACAACCCAGTCCATTTTTTAAAAGCGCGATGAAACCCCGAACTATCGGCATACCCAAGTTGCTGACCAATGCGGGTGATTGATAACGTAGGATCGCTCAAATGTCGCCGCGCATGAATTTCTCTTACTTGATCTATTAGTTGTTGATAGCGCCAACCTTGTGCTAATAATTTACGGCTCAAGGTACGGCAACTACAATGCAGCTTTAGTGCTGCATCGTGCAGCGATGGTGGACTTGCCGGATCTTCAACAATTATTTGCGACAAGCGCCAAGCTATGTCGCCATGATTTCGAGTAATGCTTTTTTCTTCGCACAGTTTTTTATAAAAGTTGACACTTTCTGGGCTCGACTGCGGTAGTGGTCGATCAAGAATCGCAGCATCAAAAAATAGCTGGGTTACTGGGGCATCAAATTCGACGGGGCAATTAAAAATGGCTTGGTAACGCTCAGCATGAACTGGCGCCGGATAATTACAACGTAGTTTAGTAATAGGCAATGCTTGACCAAGCACCCAACGACAAGTAGTAACTATATTGGCAAGCAAATCCTCTATTGCTAATACCCGCAATTCACCCAGCTCAGTTTTAGCGTCAATTTGATAACAGCCTTCGGCTTGAATTTCACTAAAGGAGGTCACTACTAAATTTCCAGAAAACCGGCCTGAGTAATTTTGATATTTAAGCCCAATATGGCTGGCATCGCGTAGCGTCGCACTGCTCATCATTAAATATGCAAGTTGGTCGTGGGTAGCAATAGAGCGTTTTAAACCTAATATGAGCCCAAGATCGCTGCCCTCATAACACTGCTGTGCATCAGTTAGTAAACCTCGGTGCTGTTTAGCATTAATGAGCACATTAGGTTTGTGGAGCTCACTGCGACTGATACCATTGTTGGCAGCAATGGCATTGGTATCCATTCCCAAGCTAGATAAAAAATCCAGCAACCAAATAATATAACGCGTATCAGTATTGACCATGTTACCCCTCGTTTGTGTAATTAAATCCAACCTTTTATCAATAACCGTTACTCTTAAATTGCACACTTATATGAAGCAATTTAATACTATTATTTGTAACATAACCGCTAGCTGTTTAAGTGTTATGCTTTAGTCGTGTTTAACCAACATTTTTAGACAAACGAGTAACGGCTAATGGTATCTACCACGCAGGCTGGCCTTTGTTGCTCTGCCACTTCAATGGTTACTCGCGTGATCACTTGCACACTGCCTTTAACTTCTTCCACACTAATTATTTGCCCTGTGCCGCGTACTTTACTGCCCGCTTTAACCACATTAGGAAAGCGTACTTTATCGCAGCCGTAATTAACTCCCATGGTTATATTTTGCACATCTACCAACTGTGGTAAAAAATAATTGACCAAAGATAAGGTTAAATAACCATGCGCAATACATGCACCAAATGGGCCTTCTGCAGCTTTAATGGGATCGACATGGATCCATTGATGATCTCCCGTTGCCTCGGCAAACATATCAATACGGCTTTGCTCTACTGCAATCCAGTCGCTTACGCCTAAATCAAGTCCGGTTGAAGCGAGTAATTGCGCTTTGCTAGTAATTATTTGATTTGCCATTTTGCCCCCTAAGCGCGCTGCGAACTAACAGACACAACTTCGCCTGTCATGTAAGACGAGTAATCGCTGGCTAAAAACATCATCACGTTGGCAATTTCCCACACTTCTGCAGCACGACCAAAAGCTTCTTTTGAGGCTAATTGCTCAAGTACGTCGGCGCTTGAGGCTTTTTTAAGAAATTCATGTAAAGCGATTGATGGCGATACCGCGTTAATTCGCACTCCATGCTCAGCAGCTTCTAATGCCGAGCAGCGAGTAAATGCCATAACACCGGCTTTAGCAGCGGCGTAATGTGCTTGCTCTTTTTGTGCTCGCCAACCCAATACTGAGGCATTATTAATGATTACACCTGCCTTGCGTTGTTGCATAAATGGCAGCATTGCACGGGTCATACGAAATGTACCGGTAAGAGTAATGTCCATCACCTTACTCCACTGCTCGTCGCTCATATCTACCACTGCGGTTTGACCACCTAGACCAGCATTATTAATAAGCACATCAACACCGGCAAGTTTATCCTCAGCTGCATTGATCAATACCTGAACCTGTTCTTCTTGGCTTACGTCGCACAATTGACCAAACACCTGTTGCAAACCTGTTTGCGCTTTTATATTAGCTACAGCTTCATCTAAACGACGTGGATGAATGTCAGATATCATTAATGCCCGGCACCCTTCTTCGGCTGCACGTAATGCGGCTGAAAAGCCAATGCCCGCGCCTGCGGCGGCCGTTACTAAAACCGATTTTCCACGTAACAGGTTATGCCCTTCTACGTACTTAGGTGCTGTCGTCATTCTTATCTCCGATGTCGTGCTTATTAATTTAGCACCCAGCATAAGGCTGACGCTGAGCAACTATCATCGTCAATCTGGACTAACCCGATAACTATTAGCAATATAAGAATGAAATTGTGGTGTGATACACGAGCAGCATACTGAAGGCTTAAGTTAGATAACTAATTAAGGAGATAATTTTAGTGCTTATAGCAAAAAACCTATACTAGGTTTCATAAAAACTCAGCATAGGTTTTGTTTTAATGGAGTATTAGCGCAAGCTCGCAAGCATTTGCTTGGTTAAACCACGCCGATACTCCTAAAATTATAATAGATATAACCACTAAACTTAATTTAACGCCGCCTTGATTAGACTTCATAGTATTCTCGATATTATTTTTATTAGTAAGAATAAGTTTCATACAATAATAAAAATTACACCTGTTAACAAGATGTTTATCAAATCATTTTCTTTGTGGCTAATAGCCTTTGGTTCTATCAACACGGTTTTTAAGTGGTGTGCCATTAGTTAAGCATTGAATACTCACTTCAATTTGTTCAATAACGCAGTTAACATCTGATAATGCAGCGCAATGTGGTGTTATGGTTATTTTAGGATGCAGCCAATATGGATGCTCACTTGGTAATGGCTCTTGATCGAACGCATCAAGCGTGGCGGCGCGTAAACTGTCACTATTAAGTGCCTGTAATAAATCATCTTCTATTACGTGCTGGCCGCGTGCTGCATTTACTAATACTGCATGAGCGGGTAATTTAGCCAATAAATCTTTGTTGATAATTCCGGCTGTGTTTTCGGTCAGCGGTAATAAGCATACTAAGTAATCTGTATTAGGCAGCATTTCGTTTAGCCCATGCTCACCATAATACATGGTCACGTTATTCACGTTTTTATGGCTTTGTGCCCACGCGCTCACGCTAAAGCCATTATCAACGAGTCTTTGCGCACAGGCTCTGCCTAATTGACCAAAACCTAAAATAGCCACTTTGTTGTGACTTAACACCCTATTTGGCTTCCATTGCGTTGCAGCTTGTTTTTGATAATATTCTTTTAATTGTAGTTTTTGCGCCAGTACGTGAGTAAGTACATACTCGGCCATATCTATTTCTAATTGGGAGTCAACAATACGCACCACTTCAACATGCTCTGGCAGCAAATCTAAATCAATGCTATCAACCCCAGCACCAAACGACGACACTACTTTTAAATTAGGTAATTGTGCCCATAGTTCTTTTGGTGCATACCAGGCTAATACAAACTCAACTTTACTGAAATCTTCACACTGTGAATATTGCTCAATGTGTATATTAGGTAAGCGTGCTTGTAACTGCGACACCAGCTTAGAATTATCACGATCCCCTATAGCAACCAAAACAGACATAGTTATTCCTTATAAAGTTAATTATACGGCAGCAAAACCCACCGCAATGTTTAGTGACTGCCTTCTTCGATGAAAGCTTCTTGGCTAATTTTTGCTATGTCTTTGTCTTCTTTGGTTAAAATAGTTTTTTGCCACGAACCTTGAGCAAACCACGCATAGGTAATAAGCGCAATAACTACGTTGGTAATGGCAAATGAATACCAAATACCGTTATCTCCTAATTGCGTATGTTTAGATAAAATATACGCCGCAGGAAACTGTACAACCCCCTGTGATAACAGGGCAACTAACATAGCATTAAGCATATTGCCTGATGCCCTAAAAGCAGCCACGACACAAAGTTGTACACCAATTCCCCCCCAAGTTAAACACATTATGCGAATAAAACTTGCGCCTTTAGCGATTACAGCCCCATCATCGGGAATAAAAAATGCAACTAAAACCTCGGCAAAATAATAGGCTAATCCCCCTACAAACGATAGGCCTAGTAAGCCCCACAAACTAGCTAGCTGGGTTATTTGCGCAGCGCGCTTGGGGTTTCCTGCGCCCATATTTTGCCCCACTAATGTAGACACGGCCATCGACAAACCCATTGCTGGGATCATCACCATTTGTAAAACATTGGAGCCAACACCGTAAGATGCAATCGTTTGCGTGCCAAAACTTGCCACTAAAAAAGACATGATAATTAAGCCAAAAGCACGTGCCGACAATTCAATTGAACCCGGTGCGCCTAAAAAAAAGGCTTGTTTTATATATTGCCAATCGGGGTAAAAACTTTTTAGCTGTAATTGAATACCATGACGGCCGCGTAAAAATATAATTACCCCAGCAAGTGCAGCTAAGCTCTGCGTCACTAAGGTTGCCAGTGCAGCTCCCATTACCCCTAAGCCTTGAAAGCTGCCATAGCCAAAAATAAATAACGGATCGAGTACAAAATTAAGCAATACGGTCACGCTAACAATAATTAGCGGTACTTTTGTTTGGCCAATACCACGCATTAACGATTGAAACATGGCATAAATAAATACAAAAATAACCCCAATAAACGACACATGCATAAACTTAAGTGCATCGCCATAAACAGCGTCTTCTACCCCTAAAAGGGTTAAAAAATAAGGCGATAGCATATAACCTATGCCCCCCAGCACTATGGCTGTTAGCGTCACCATTAACATGGTTTGCGCGGCAACATGATTTACTTTGTCTTGCTGCCCTGCTCCCATATATTGCGCCGATAAAATAGCCCCCGCCATCGCCAACCCTGCACCTATGGCAATGACTAAAAAAGTAACAGGCATACTAATAGACACAGCAGCAACTTGCGCAGCCCCTAAACGTCCCACCCAAAAAGCGTCGGTAAGTTGATACGCCGACTGCAAAACATTGATTAAAATTATAGGAATACCTAACTTAAACAGCGCTTTAGAAATTGAACCATGAAGAAATAGCTGCTGGGTAGCGTTCATTTAACCTGCTTAATATTGAAAGGGATACATAAAGATGAGTTTAACAAACTTGGCTGATTTTATTCTGAATATTACCTAAATAAGTCAATTGCTTTTGCTATGTACTGTGGGGAAACTTAATCTAAATCAATAAATGGTTTTGCTAACTTCAAACATTTCTGAAACCTTGATCTAAAACAAGTTATTGTTTGTGTTAAAGAATAATAATAGCGGCAATCACAAAGTAGTTCTTGGAGAACAACATGAAAACTAAATTAAGCATTGCATTACTCACCTCTTTATTAGCACTCTCTCCTGCTGCACACGCTAATTTTAGCGTAAATGTGGGTGCTATAAACGTAAACCCTGATAGTACTAGCTCACCAATTAACGATAATTCTGCCCTAGGACTTAATCCGGGTTCAGATACTCAGTTAGGTATTACCCTTGATTATGCTTTTAATGAGCAATGGGTGTTAGAGCTAATTGCAGCTACGCCGTTTTCACATGATATAAATGGCGCGGGTGGTTTAGCGGGCAATAAAATAGCTAATATTAAGCATTTACCTCCTTCGTTAGTAGCGCAATATCACTTTTTAGATTCAAGCTACGCGTTTCGTCCTTTTGTTGGTGTAGGTGTTAACTATACAACTTTCTTTGATGAGCAACCTTCTCAAGCACTAAAAACAGTACTTGGAACCGATGATGTAGAAGTTAAACTTGATGATTCGTTTGGCTTTGTAGCGCAAGTGGGTGCTAACTATAAAATAGATGAAAAATGGGGCCTACACGCTATGGTTTCAATTATGGATATTGAAACTGATGCAACTGTCTATGCCGATGGCGCTCAAGCATTAACGTCAACCGTAAAAATTGACCCAATTGTGGCAATGTTTGGGGTTAAATATAGCTTTTAATAGTAATAAGCATGTGTGTTAAAAAGGCCGTAAGGCCTTTTTTTTCAACTATTGATTATTATTCATAACTATTATTATCGTGGTAAATTAGTTACTTTTTTCTGCTCCAACATTTCTTTCCAGTGCATTACTTCACTTGGTAAAATAGGGGCTACACCTTTAAAGTCAGCCACTTCCAGCATTTCTTCAATGCTAATTATGCCCTTTTTACTTTTAAATACGCCGCGCACATAAGCAATTGCGTGTAAGCCACGTTGAGAGTGAAATTTTTGCTCTATATAAAAGTACTTATGATCCCAACCCACTAAGCGCGTGCTAATTGTATAACGCTGCATAGGTTTTATATCGCGAATATAAGTAATAGCAGTCGCATTTACAATTGGAAACCAACGACGTTTTAATATGTGCTTTAATAAACCCACCCGCTCTGTCATCCAAGTGCGCGATAAATCCATCATAGCCAAGTAACGTGAATTAGTTAAATGTAAGTTTATATCGCAATCTGTTGGCAGGGCTTTGTAATCAATATCTACCGTATCAAGTAAGTGTTGATAGTCATGGTTACGTTTAATTTTAAAAAACAATAAAATAAGTCGAATATATAAGTTCACAGCAGAGGTCTTACCAGTTAAAGTTAAATTAAGTGTATCACACGCGTTTAGCCAAAGTTTACTTTATTAAAGCAAATAACTATAAGCTACCCGCGCACGTTTAAGCTTATAGTTATTACTTTGCGTTACTAAACTTTTACTGTTTTACGGTTAATACCATAATCACGTAACTTGTTTGCCACCGCGGTGTGGCTTAAACCAAGGCGCTTTGCTAGTTGGCGTGAGCTAGGATAAGCAGGATATAGCTTACGTAATAACGTAGCCTCAAAGCGTTTAACTGCTTGATCGAGTGACCCTTCAAAATCTGATTCTAAATACCCTAAATCATGGGTAAATGTAGGGAGCTGTAAATGTTCAACGCGTAATTCACTGTCATCTAATAAAGACACAGCACGGTAAATTGCGTTTTCTAATTGGCGCACATTACCCGGCCACGGATAATCTTGTAAAAAGCTTAAACACTCTTGTGATAACAACGGCACATCATGACCATTTTGCTGTGCGTACTTTTGAATAAAGTGCTCAGCAAGCGGCCCCACATCGGCTTTGCGATCTCTCAGTGGTGCTATTTCTAGCGTTAAAACGTTAATACGGTAATATAAGTCTTCTCTAAAAACACCCTCTTGTACCATAGCAGGTAAGTCTTTTTGAGTGGCTGCAACAATACGTACATTAACTTTTACTTCGTTTTCATCGCCTACTTTTCTAAATGTGCCATCTTGTAAAAAGCGCAATAACTTGGTTTGTAATTGAGTAGACATTTCGCCCACTTCATCCAAAAATACGGTACCACCATCGGCTTGTTCAAGTACGCCACGTTTTGGCGCGGCGTTCTCTTCGTAACCGGCATAACCAAATAATTCAGACTCGGCCACATCATCGGGCAGCGAGGCACACGACAAAGCAATAAAAGGCTTAACAGAGCGATTAGAAGCGTAATGACATGCACGTGCGAGTAACTCTTTACCAGTACCGGTTTCGCCAGTAATTAAAATAGGCGCTTCTAACTGCGCCATTTTACGTGCTTCACGCACTACTCGGCGCATTGCAGTGCTAAAGTTATGAATAGTAGCAAAGCTCTCTTGTCCATAGCGTCTAAAAGCACTTACTTGTTGGCCTAAGCGACTTTGCGATTTAATATTTATTACCGCACCGGCTAGCACATCGCCCTCGTTACTTTGCGGAACAGCAATGGGTAAAATATCCGCAATAAAATCTTCACCAGCCACTTCTACGCGCGTAGTTTGGCCAAGCACTTCTTTGCCCTCAAGCCAGCGAGTAAAATTAAAACCTTTAAGTAAGTTATTAATATTGGCACCAATAACTTCTTTTTCTGTTAGTTGTAAATCTTTGCACGCTGCGTCATTACATAAACGCACCCAACCTTTGGCATCTATTGAAATAACGCCATCTGGTAGTGCTCTTAGTAGTGTATTTAATTCGTTATGTTCACGCTCTGAGGGTAAAAATGCCGTGGTGCGTACATCATGCACACCATCAATTAAGCGAATTGATGGCATGATTTTTTGAAACTGCTCAAATTCAATTTCAGGAAAGCTAACATACATACGACAATTAACTGAGTCGACTTCAATCCCTTTTAAATCAACATTATAGTTAACTAAAATATTAAGGATTTCTTGGGCAATACCAACTCGATCCGCACAATGAATATCTAAACGCATACAGCCTCAAATAAGGGGAAACTATTTGCGCTGAATAATACGCTAACTCTGATCAGCTGGATAGTTTAATGTAAACAAATTTGGACATATATGCGTTTTTTTTGCTTAAGCATAAGTGTAATAAAACAACTCACCCTTGGGGATATAAAGTCCATTCACCGCCATCTAATTGAATATACGGCCGTTTATTAACATACATCATTATAGTTCCGGCGTTTTCTGCTACTTTTTGCGAAGTGGGTAACTGGCTTACTAATTCTGCTATATTATTATTTTTCCCTGCAAAGTAATTACTCTTCATCACCTTAGTTACCAGCTCAGACAGAGCAAAGTAACTGCTTGTATTTGTCACTGTTATTTGCGACATACGAGGCAGGTCAGGACCAATAAACTTAATTGCCGCTGGCACTGTTACTATTGAAGGGCTCGGTATTTCGCGCAGGCCTGCAAATTGTACTTTGTCGCCTTGTAGTGCCGCGCCATGCTCTGGCACTAACATTAGCATCACGTTGCGGCCGCGTTTTTCTAAGCTTTTAATAAATTGATTAATATCTGAAAATAAATTTTGTTGCCTAATAGGATAACTTTCATCACTATTCATGCGTCTGCTGTTAGCCAGTTGATTGCCATCGTGCAAGCTAATCGTATTGTAATACATAGCGCAAGGTGCGCAGCTATCGCCTTGCTCTTCAAGCCAACTACTTAGCACCGCCCCGTCTGAATAAATAGGTTTACTGTCAAAGCTATACTGCGCAACGGGTAATGATGTGGTGTCAAATAGTGGGCTATTTAGCTTACCTTGTTTTTTCACTAAATCTTTAAAGCCGTCAAAATGGCCATCATGATTCATAACTAAATGACTGTCGTATCCTAGCTTTTCTAGGTTATTAAATAAGTGACATTGCTCTGGCGCATCATCAAACAGTGCTGGTTGGCTTGTTTGCCCACAACTTGCTCGTAGTAACCTAATAGCGGCAGGACCACTGTAGGACGTAGCTGAATTAAAATCAGAAAACACAATATCAAAATCACTATAAATATCATCCAAACTAACACCTATAGCGTTTAAGTCTGCAATAGCTAGGGAGCATATATTTAAAACAACAACGTCAAATTGCGTGCCGTTATACTCATCTGGAAAGTAGCTAACTAATTGGCTCTGCTGCTTATAAAAATCATTTAATTGCTGTTCTACAGAATCTGGCTTTTGGGTAACTACAGCAGTATTGCTAAACACTTGCTCTTGATTAGGCGTATTTTGCACCGACACTGCCATATCATTTGGCTTTAACGCACCTTGGTAACCTATAAAAATTAATCCAGCTATTGTTACTGTCGTAAAGCGGATCCACTGCGAGGTATACCAAAAACAAACAACAATAATAAATAGGCCCAGCAGCATATCGTAATTAACTATGCGGCCAAACAACTCAACAAAATAATCTAAACTAAAATCTTGAATATTTCCCGCTTGTTTGGTTAACCTATCAATTGGCGGTAACCACGAGTCTTTATAAAGCAATACAATCGCAAACACCGCGCCAATTAAATGCTTTAGTTTATCTACTTGTGAATTACTAAAGGTAAGTGCAAATAAGGCAGCTAAAGCGGCATTACTTAAAAAATCAAATTGAATCGCACCATAATAAAAAAGTACAAACTTTACTAAAAAATAGAGATTCCAAATACCTAAGCCCGATAACTTCACGGTTTATCCTTTTCAGTTTTTTTAAACGTATACGGCTCTAAAACTTGGTGTTTAAAAGAGAGCTGTTGATAGTATTTTTTTAATTTCGTTAATATAAACGACCCCGCTAAGCAAAGCACACCACCAAGCAACATTGCCAATAAGGTTGTAATAATAAATTGATTCATGCTCATAATTTATACTCTTAACTTCATTACTATAGGTGTTGCATCAGCGCGCTCTGTAATAACAAGTTCGGGACTTTCAATATCAATCGCTGTATTTACAATTAAACTGGGGGCAAACTCATAGCTGTTGTTTTCTGTTAGCTGCTCAGAATAATCGATAACGCTTTTATCTTTATAAAAACGCCTGAGTTGCTTACATTCTTGTTGAATATAAAAGTGATCCGATATTAGATTTTGCTGCACAAAAAAGTCACTAATTTCTAATTTAAATAAATGTTTAATCGCATTATCTACATCGTTTTCTCTACACGCGTGTAAATATAAATAAATTGTATTATCTGCAACGCTAAACACATCGCCTTCGCGCTTTATATGAAATAAGTGCAGTGGGTGTATGGGGTCTATTCTTGGTAAAAGTTCTAACTTTACTAACACACCACTCACCCCTAAATTAACCGCTGAGTCACTGTGTATTTCAACCTGACGAGTAAATTCTATAAAGGGTAAGTATCCCTTCGAAAAAGTATTTTCGGTGTACTGCAGTACATGCTCAACAGAGGGAGGTAATGGCCTGGAAAATTGAAAACCTTGTATTGACTGAATTTGCGATAATAATCGTGACGGCTCAGAAAAACTATATAAAATCAGGTTTACGCCAAGAGTTAAAAATAAACACTCATCTTGATGACGAATTATACCATCTACATTTTGAATTACTAATTTTAACCAACGACCACAGTGCTTTCTTAATTCAAAACAATGCTTTGCCAATTGGGTTAGGTCTGTATAACGGGTAACCGAAAAAACTAGTGTCGCGGCTGCTAGCCTGGGGCCTTTATCAAACAGATCTTTATTGTCTTTTACTGTTTGGTAGTAAACAGGCAGCTTTGTCCCTTCAGGTACTGCACTTTGCACAAGCCAAACATCATCTTCATCAAAAAAGTTTTTACCACCGTGCTTTTTAGCTTCGTTGACTATAGTTTTCTGCGCTATTAACTGCTTATTTTTAAACACCAGCTGGTATTGCTCGTTAGTAAATATACCCGAACTGTGGCGCCAGTAATCATAGTCGAGAGTACGTGTAGCAGCATCATCTATAAAAACACTACCATCGAATAGTTTATTTAAACTCCTGATTATAAAGCGATACTTAACAATTTCAGGGCCAGACACTAATAATAATAATGTGGCATTAGTACGCTTAATAAATAGCGTAAAATATTCTATCAGCTGTTCCACTTCAGGTTCTTTAATAGACTCTAATTGCTCTGTACTAAAATGAATAAAAATCAAGGATTCAGTTATTTCTGAGTAAGCACTTAGTTCATTGAGCATTTTTTTTACTAATAGCTTAACACCTAAATCTTTTTTTTGTGCGCTGAATGAAAATGGATATACCTGTTTATTTTCGTATGCTGTAATTAAATTAGTTGAGGAAGGAAGATCAAAAAATGATTCAACCTGCGTCGATACAATAAATACATCACCCAAGTAACTTTCGTTAACACAATGTAACACGAATTCGATAACTATATTATCTTGAGGGGCTAAAACAGCATAGCTTGAGGCCGTTTGTAGCTCTTTGGCAAAAGGCTCTAATCCCGATATATTAAGCTGATGCAATTAAAAACCCTTATTTTAAAATACTTTTTCACTAGTTTTAAGCGCTATTCTATATATAATAGCTAAATAAAGTCCACTTTAAAAAATAAAGTGTATTAACAAAGTAGTATAACTATCAATGAGAAGTTTAGCTTTTAAAGAATCAAAAACGTTAACATCAAATGACATTAAAAACTTATCGCATCGTTTTGGCGGCCAAAGTGACGATTATGTCGAAATCGTTAATCAACAACAAAATATAAAAACAATAAATAAGTATCCTTTATTAAAGGAAATAGACAGTGCAGTTAATGCCACAAAATAAATAGGTAACTTACTAAAGTGCAAAGAGTTTTTATAAAAGGGATCAAAGGCGGTACGGGAGGCACATCTATTGTAGCCAACCTCGCATGCGCACTTAAAAAATCAAATGTTGATGTTATTGCTATCGACTTAGACGCAAAAAGTGATTTAAGTTTACATTTTGGGTTACCTTGGACACAAACTCTTGGTTGGAGTAACGCTGAAACATTTAATGATGCACTGTCAATGTTTCAACAAGATAGTGATGGCATTATATTTCTGCCCTTTGGCGATAATTCAGCCACAATAAATAATGTTATAGATACAGTAAATAGCTGCCAGAAATTAGATCACGCGCCCCATACTTGGCTACTATTCGATTGCCCCTCACATATCGACATTACGCATTACAGTTTAAATCACGACGATATTGTTGTTGAGTTAGTCAACTGTGATGCAATTTGCCACAGCTTAATTCACAAGCGTTTAGTAACACTTAAAGAGTCTAATAGTGACTGGAAACATTATTTTTTAGTCAATAAATATAATTCAGCTTCATTACTTGAGTTTGATTTGTTTGCCTTGTGGCAAACAACACTGCCGCTAGTAGCGCCATTTTTTATTAATCATGATGAAGTTGTAAAAGAGTCGACGGCTTATCGTAATGTTGCATTTAATTGCGCCCCCTACAGTGTGGCAAATGACGACTTTGAAACACTTGCTGGCTGGTTAGTCAGTAAGGCTGCATTATCGTTATGAGTACCTTAAATAGACGCCCATTAGATCGTACTTTATATTTACTTTTGCGCCTTTTATTTACAGAAAAGCTAGCTCGCTTCGTGATGTTTAAGTTTCATAGTTATTTTAATCAACACAAAATGAATGTAGTAGAAGCACTTATGCTGCCTTTTATAATGCTTGTTAGCTCATTATTTATAAAGCTAAAAGCGCATAAAAAAAATATAAATCACTCCTTAGTTATATATTACCCACACCTTAAATTGCCTTATCGCAGCTTTATATATTCAAATAGCCTGCGTTTTGTATTACAAAGCTTGTTTTTATTATTTTTTAAACACCAGCCTAAAAACAACTCAGTTAGAGAGCGCATTAGTCATTATTTTTACTCATCAGTAAATTATACATTTAGACAATTACGCTGGATTGACTTAAAGCTAGGAAAGTTACTAAAACGTTCATTATCTAAAAAAACAAAAAAAAGTGTTTTTAAAACAATGGCAGATGCGAGTATCTGGCAAAATAAGCTTATAAAATATATCGCTATTACATTTATACTATTTTTAATGGCTATTTTTATCACTATTCCGTTTAGCTTAGAGGCTCAAGCTGTATTTATTAGTTTTATTTTATTGGTAGCCTATTCACTAAGGCGGGTGAAAGGACAAATGGCGACTATTATCATGATCACGTTATCGGTCACTACCTCCTCGCGCTATTTATGGTGGCGGTACACTGAAACACTAAATTGGGATGATCCCCTCGCTTTATTTCTAGGTTTGGGCTTATTGCTTGCTGAAACCTATGCTTGGCTAGTACTCATTCTTGGTTTTTTCCAAACTATTAACCCGCTTGAGCGCAAACCTATTGCCATGCCTAAAAATACCGACCTGTGGCCAACCGTAGACGTTTATATTCCAACTTACAATGAACCTCTGAGCGTAGTAAAACCCACGACACTCGCGGCGATGAGTATTGACTGGCCCGCAGATAAACTTAATGTATACATATTAGATGATGGCAAACGTCCTGAGTTTGCTCAATTTGCTGAACAAGTTGGCGTTGGCTATTTAACCCGCCCTGATAATAACCATGCCAAAGCGGGTAATATGAATAGTGCGATGCGCTATACAGATGGCGAATACATTGCTATTTTTGATTGCGACCACGTTCCTGCTCGCTCATTTTTACAAATGACCATGGGGCAGTTTTTAAAAGATAGTAAGGTATGCTTAGTACAAACCCCGCATCACTTTTTTTCAGCCGATCCCTTTGAAAGAAATTTAAATAACCACAGTCAAGTCCCTAACGAAAACATGTTGTTTTATGGCCTAATTCAAGATGGAAATGATATGTGGGACGCTACCTTTTTTTGTGGCTCGTGTGCGGTATTAAAACGCCAAGCACTTGATGATATAGGCGGCTTTGCGTTTGAAACCGTAACTGAAGACGCGCACACTGCACTAAGAATGCAGCGCGCAGGTTATAAAACAGCTTATATTAATATTCCACAAGCCGCGGGATTAGCCACCGACAGCTTATCTGCTCATATTGGCCAACGAATTCGTTGGGCGCGTGGTATGGCGCAAATATTTCGTCTTGATAATCCACTATTAGGCAAAGGGTTAAACCTGCCACAACGACTGTGCTATATAAATGCCATGCTACATTTTTTGTCTGGGGTTCCTCGTATTGTATTTTTAACCGCCCCGCTAGCACTCATCTATTTCAACGCTTATATTATCTACGCACCATTTTTAGCCATATTTATTTATGTTGTACCCACACTTATTCAAGTAAAAGCGACTAACTCACGTATTCAAGGTAAATACAGGTACTCATTTTGGGGCGAAGTTTACGAAACAGTACTGGCTTGGTATATACTAAAACCCACCACAGTTGCTCTATTTAACCCAAATAAAGGCAAGTTTAATGTAACTGAAAAAGGGGGGCTTAATAATAAAGAGCATTATGATTGGGGAATTTCTAAACCCTATATGGTATTACTCGCCATTAACTTATTAGGTATTATTGTGGGTACTTTTAGAGCCTTTTTTGGTGAGCCAAATCAAATTGGGGTGCTAATTATTAGTATGGCATGGGCCACCTATAATATTATTATTTTAGGTGCTGCCGTCGCGGTAGCAGCTGAAGCTCGTCAAGTAAGAAACTCACACCGCGTAAAAGCAAACTTTCCGGCGGGCATTCGTTTAGCTAATGGACATACTTTAAAAGTTAAAATTATCGATTACTCTGATAACGGAGTAGGTATTGAAACCGAGCATGCGCATTTATGCAGAGTTAACGATAAAATAGAACTATTAATGAGCAGAGGTAATAAACAGTTTTCGTTTACTACCTATGTAACTAATACCCGAGAGAAACAATTTGGTCTTACACTCAAAGATCTCAGTATAGATAAACAACTGGCGTTTATTCAGTGTACTTTTTCAAGAGCTGATGCTTGGCTAGATTGGCAAAGCAACTTTAAACATGATCGCCCATCTTACAGCTTTAAAGAAGTACAAAAAACAAGTCTGCGGGGGGTTACTAATATATTGTTTCACGCACCAAGACAACTTCAACCTGTTATTAAGTTTATGACTAACTTAGTTATTTACATAACTTCATTCATTCCCAAAAAACCGATAGTGCAGAATAATTATGATTAAAAAATTGCTTAATACACTCACCCTACTTCTGTTTACTAGTACGGCGTGGCACGTTATTGCTATCGAACCTATGCCAAACAAATCACTTTTTGTGAATGGTTATCCCGAAAGTGCAGCCGTATCAAGCTTGCAACTTGATTTTAATGCTTTAGGTTTTACTAGCTATAAACTAGATGGGGTAAACAATAATTCTAGCGTCGATTTTACCAACAGTATAGATAAACTAAGTAAAAACTTAATGCTTAATTTTTCTTATACTAACTCGCCGTCACTCCTTGCCAATGTTTCACACTTAAAAGTATATTTTAATGAAAACTTAGTCACAGTATTACCTGTTAATAAACAACTAGGTGCTGTTGAAAATGTAGTTACGCATAATATTCATCTCAATTCAAAATACATACAAGACTTTAATCAAATTCGTTTTGAGTTAGTGGGCTACTACGACTTGACCTGTCATGATTACCATAATCGCTCTATTTGGATTGAAATAAGTAAATCAAGCAATATTACTCTTGATCAGACTGAGCTGGCTATTGATAGTCGTTTAGAGTATTTGCCCGAGCCCTTTTTTGATAGTAAAGATTTTAGTAAATTAAACCTGCCATTTATATTTGCTACAACGCCAAACAAAGAAGCCATTGCAGCTGCCGCCACTTTATCTAGCTGGTTTGGTGCACAAGCCGATTGGCGCGGAGCACAATTTCCGTTATTAAAAAATAAAGCACCTAATGAACATAGTGTGGTGTTTATCACTAACGACTCTAAGCCTGACTTTTTACGTGATTACCCTGATGTTGATAAACCAACAATTGAAATTATTTCTAACCCGATCTATCGCTATAAAAAAATGCTACTTATAGTGGGTAAAGACACTGCTGATTTAAAAACGGCAGTAACGGGTTTAGCATTTGGTCATAAACTAATGACAGGTCGCAGCGCTAGTATAGAGGCCATTAATCAGCTCCCGCTAAGAGAAGCATATGACGCACCTCGCTGGTTAAGAGGCGATCGCCCCGTACATTTTGATGAGTTAATTGACTACCCTAAACAATTACAAGCTCAGGGCTTAAATAATGGCCCGGTAAAATTAAACGTACGCCTTGCACCCGATTTATTCACTTGGCGCGAAAAGGGCATCCCTATTACGCTGCAATATAGAAATACGCCCGAAAGCAGCGTGCTTGACTCACGCCTAAACATGCTAATTAATCAAGAGTTTATTAGTGGTTTTTTACTCAGTAAAAATGATTCATTACTAAATAAAACCAAAACAATTATGCCTTTAATTGGTAATACAGATACCACTAAAAACGCAGAAGATTTTTCCTTAAATGGTATTAACTTAGCAATTAGAAATGAGCTTAACTTTGACTTTCGCTTTGGTGTGCTTAAAAAGGGAGAATGCTCTGTTGTACCTGCAGGAGGGGAGTATGGCGTAATAGATGGTAATTCAAATATTGATGTTAGTGGGTTTCATCATTACATTGCCCTACCCGATTTAAATGTATTTGCTAATAGCGGTTTCCCATTTACTAAATATGCCGACTTACATCAAACCTTGGTTATTTTAGATGATAACCCAACACCTGAAGCAATCACTTTACTACTCAATTTAACCGGTCGCTTTGGTGCCATCACAGGCTACCCAGGACACCGTTTAGAAATACAATCAGTCAGTGACGATAATAGTAATTATGATGACAAAGATATTATGATTATTACCGCCGCAAATACAGCGGTGAGTGACATTGATGAGAACGCGCCCACCAGTAAGCTTTTAAGAAATAACCACAGAGTTATAAAACAAGCTTTTTATAATGGCGCCTATGATGCTGATACAACAGAAGATGTACAGGTAAGCTTAGTTAGTAGCGGAGATTTAGCCGTTATTGCAGGGTTTCAATCGCCTTTTGACTCTGAGCGTTCAATTGTGTCGTTAACCGCCAGTACTAATAGCGCTTATAAACTACTAGATACTGCATTTAACAAGTCGCAATGGTTATCGCAAATTAAAGGCAGCGCTGCCGTTATTACTAGCCAAGGCGTAAGCTCTGTTAAGGCAGATGATACGTATTTTGTGGGGTATGTACCTGTGTATACTTTAATTTGGTTTCATTTATCTGATCATCCATTTTGGCTAGCTTTTTTATCTATTTTAACACTGTTACTTATTTCATTTATAATTTGGCGCTTGCTACAGGCCCTTACCTACAAACGTTTAGCTGAAGGAGATAAATAATGAAATTATTTATAACTAAAGCATTTATTATGCTGATTTTATTTACTCCTTTAAGCCACGCACAACAATGTGCGCCTTGGCAGCAATGGCAAACGTTTAAAACACACTTTATGAGTGATGATGGTCGGATTATAGATTTAGGCAGCGAGCAAAACATTACCACTTCTGAGGGGCAATCCTATGCGTTGTTTTTTGCACTAATTGCCAATGATAAAGCCGCTTTTGATAAAGTATTAAACTGGACTGAAGAGCATTTAGCTGAAGGCGATTTAAGTACCCGCCTACCGGCATGGCTATGGGGGGTTAATAACAACGTAGGTAATATTCTTGACTCAAACCCAGCATCTGACTCTGATTTATGGATTGCTTATAGCTTATCGCAAGCAGCTATACTTTGGGATGACCGCCGTTACCGTATTTTAGCAGCTGTGCTAGCACAGCGTATAATGCGCGAAGAAACAGCGTATATTAAAGGACTTGGTTTATCTTTATTACCCGCACCTAGCGGCTTTGAGTTTGATAACGAGCGCTATAAATTAAACCCAAGCTATTCACCGCTGTTTATTTATCAGCAATTTAGCAAGCTTTATCCTCATTCACCATGGCAAGAACTACAAAAAAGTTCTGCCAACCTAATACTTGAAACAAGTAAGCAAGGTGTTAGCCCTGACTGGGTTATGTTTGATACTAACAAAGGCTTTTACTTTGATAAAAAAGTAACCGACTTGGGAAGCTATAATGCAATTAGAGTCTATTTGTGGGCAAGTATGATGGCAGAGGATGCACCTTACAAAAAGCAATTAGTTACGCAGTTTGCTCCTTTCATTAAAACCATAAATGAACGTGGTTATGTGCCTTTAAATACCTATGCACAAACGGGGAACTCAGATAAAAGAGGGCCTGTGGGTTTTAATGCCGCATTACTTCCTTTACTAGCAACAGCAGATAATGACAATGACGCTGTAACAATGTCGATTCAACAAAAGTTAATGGTTGATCAATCATTTAGTAAATCACGTTATTACGATAGTGTATTAAACTTATTTGGTAGCAGTACCTTAGATAAACGCTTTTTAATTTCAGCAGACGGGACACTACAACCAAACTGGAGCGATGAATGCCGTTAAGGTTTAGCTTAGTTTATGCCTTAATAGTCAGTTCCGCTTTGAGTGCTAAAGCAGCAGACGATATAGACACTCAGTCTGTCGCATGGCTATTAAAGCAGATAAATATTGGCAAAGGACAAGAAAATAAAAAGCTCGTTGAAGATAGCTTACGTAAACTCGTTGCTATAGCCCCAATGCGCATTGAAACCCAATGTGCTTTAGCACGTAATTATTTTGCTAACGGCGCAATTAATGAAGCAACCTTATTACTAAATCAACTTGATAATGGCGTAGCAAAACAACACCCATGTATTGAGCAACTGCGAGTTATTGCTCGCATCGAAACAACCGATAAACCATTAGTACTAAGAGCAAAGTTACTTGCGCGAGCAGGCCAATATGTTCAAGCTAGGCAAATTTATAATACCCTATTTAATACAGCCTACCCCGAACTTAGTTATGAGCTTGAACATTTAAACTGGTACGCGCAAGACAGCACTCAGTGGCAACAAGTTAATAAAGGCTACATACGTTTAATGGCTCACTATCCTGATGTAGCCCTGATCGAAATAGCCTACGCAACTCACCTATTTAGACACTCAGCGCTTGACGTACACGCGACTGAAATTTTTAGTAAATATGGCGTCACAGGACGGTTTAGCAACCAAATTGAAGACGCTTGGCTAAGAACATTAGCTTCTATGCCACTGCAAAGTAGTACTGAGCAACAGTATCAGCGTTACTTTCTGGTGTATCCTTTTAGCAGTAAAGGGGAATTGCAATATCAAGATTTCAAAAAAGAGTTTAGCGCTCGTCAAGCCTTGCTAGGTGATCCAGCTTATCAACTTTGGCTAAAAGGTGATGAACTACTTGAAAAAAACAAGTTAAATGCCGCTGAACCTCTTTTATTAAGAGCGTTAAAAGGCCGCCCAACTGATACTCAAATTATGCGCAGCTTAGGTGTGCTTTATTTACGCTCAGGTGAGCATCAAAAAGCTAATAACTACTTTACTCGTGCATTAAAATACACCTCAGAGTTTAATGAGCGTGAAATACTTAAAGGTTTATCCAAAACAGCTCGTTTTTGGCTACATATTCGCCAGACTAAAGAAGCCATAAATAACGCAGAGTTTAGAACGGCAGCACTCAAACTAAATTTAGCGGCTGCATTACAAGAAAATCCTGACACCATTTTATTTTATAAGGGCGAGCTTTTATTTGCTCAAGGGCAGTACTCTCAAGCTGCTACTTTTTATCAAAGTGTTTTAAAAAATGAACCGCTTAACTCAAGTGCATTATTAAGCTTACTTAAAATAGCCGAACTTGAGCAAAGTGAAAAAGCGTTAAATGCTTTTTATAATAACCTTAGTTCTTTGCAAAAACAGCAAGTAAAATCAGCTTACGCGGCCGCTGTTAGCAAGCAACTAAGAGCAAAAGCGACTCGATTTTATGATGCAGGCGAATTAAACACCGCTAAGAAAACCTTAGAATATGCCATTGAGTTAACGCCTCAACAACCCTGGTTATACTACGATCTTGCTTTAATTTATCAGCAACAAGGTTTAACTCAGCAAGCCCGCTCTTTATTTAACAATGTGTTATGGCAATTTCCACTTAACTCTTCGCTCCGTTATAGCCATGCACTTTTTCTGCGCTCTATAGATGACTATAAGGGGGCACAAGCGACCTTAAAGTATATTCCGGTTAAAGATAGAGATGCCGATATTTTAGTGCTCGAACAACAGTTACATATTAATGAGTCGCTTAATCAAAGCGAGCAACTCTTAAATACTAACAATAAAGCAGTCGCGGTTTACCATTTAAGTAATTTAGAAGCGCAAGATTTAACACCTTTAATGCAAGCAAAACTAGCAAGTAGTTGGTATAAAATTGCAGAACAACAATACGCACTTAATTTACTTAATAAAGCTTTAACAAGCGCGCCAACTCTCGCCCCATATTGGCATATGCTTTATGGCGAATGGCTTTTAGAGCAAGGTATTGAAGAGAAAACGCATAACTGGTTTATAAGTTACGCATTACCAGAGAGCGCAACTGAAAACGAAATTACTCAATATGTGCAATTACATAATAATTATATAAATCAATATTACAGTGGTAGTGATTTAATCGCTAAGCTAAATCAACTTGACCAAAAATATAAAAATACGCCGGCAATAACTACCGCTCTTATAAATGCAAACTTAGCACTTGAGCAACGTGAAGCGGCAATTATTTTATATCAGCAAAAAATACAAAATAAACAAACTCTTGAGCCCCAAGCTTTAATGGCTATTGCCACCGCTTATAGAGAGCTTGGTGACGACTATCAGGCAAAGCAGGTTACACAACAGGCTATAAATCAAAGCACCTCTCAAGAGGGGTACTTACAACGACAAATAATGGCATCCCTTAATGAGTTTAACTACGCGGGTGATGCGCTGTATCTTGCGAAGCAATTAGTTGATAAATCGCCAAACGATCAAGAACTTCGATACCTAGGAGCTCAAGTTGCCGATAAGTTTAACAATGTTGAGCAAGCAAATACCTGGTATCAGCAAACACTATCGCCTAACCAAGCTCTCAATGATGAACAGCTATACAGCAGCCTAGCACGTATTAACGACACTGACCCTTGGTATATTAATGGCGCAAAACGTGAATTAATAAACCAACAAAATAAAAATCAAGCTTATATTGCCATTGGGGTTAATTTTAGTGGTCAAACAAGCACCCAAAGCGAAGCAACGTTGGGGGCAGGCTTAATGCCTATGGAAGCTTATTTTCCGCTTTGGCAAGGGCAAGGGTTTATTAAAGTCGACCCAACAACTGTAAGCGCACAAACAACACGATTTGATGAGCAATTTGCAGGTAGCCGCTATGGACAAGGTGCATTGTGTATTTTTACCTGTTCATTAGATGAAGTAAGCCCTGAGGAAAGTGGCGTTGATATTGGTATAGGTTGGCAAAATGAAAACTGGCGTGTTGATGTCGGCACTACCCCGCTTGGTTTTTTAATTGAAGACATTGTGTGGGGCATAAACTACGCAGACGATTTTGGCGACTTTGGATACAGCCTCGAACTTGAAAAACGTCCTGTTACCAGCTCGGTACTCTCCTATGCTGGTTTAACCGATATACACTCAGGTAATGTTTGGGGTGGCGTGCGCTCAACAGGCCTAACCGCCAACTTATCGCACGATTTGGGTGGTAATTGGGGTTTTTGGTCAAGTGCCGATTTTCAATTATATAAAGGTCAAAACGTAAAAGACAATCAACGTTATCGGCTAATGGGTGGCAGTTACTATCGCGTTATTAGTAACCAAGAGCGTGAATTTACCGCAGGTGTCAGTTTATTGCATTGGTCTTATAAGTTTAATTTAAGTGAAGAAACCTATGGCCATGGCGGATATTACAGCCCACAAAACTATATAGGTATTTCATTACCATTAAGTTATGACGCACGTTGGGGAGATGATTTTGTTTATCGAATTAAAACCGGTATTTCATATTCACAAACTAAATCGAACGCGATTGACTTTTTTCCAAACGATCCCGACTTACAAGCCCAAGCATTTGTAAGCCAGCTTGAAACAGGCGTCGTTCCTGCTTTTAACGGTGATACTAGCGCCGGTGTTTCGTATAACTTAGAAGGCAGTTTTGAGTACCGAGTAACCCCGCATTGGTTTTTTGGAGGCTACTTAGCTATTGACCGTTCTGACTTTTATGAGCCTAACTTTGGACAACTTTATGTACGTTACTATTTCAATCCTGTTTACGGCACATTAGCATTCCCAGGCAAACCTATAATACCTTATGCTGACTTTTAACAAAGTTTATTGTGTTTAAACCATAAAGCTTAACACTTCCCCTCGCACTAAGGTCTATGTATACTAATGCGCAATTGTAGCTAGGATAAGGGTGTGACTCTTACCTACAGCTTTACTACCTTAACGGCAAACCATTACCTTAGCTGCATTAAACAATACTGATGGTCGAGCATTTAGCGTGTAATACATGGCGCTAAATAGCTAAAGCAAAAATATATAAGGCCATTACAACAATACTTAAAGTTAGGAAGTAAATATGAGTTCAGCTCCAGATAGTGGTTGGTTTGGCCACCCTAAAGGACTTTCAACCTTGTTCTTCACCGAAATGTGGGAACGAATGAGTTATTACGGTATGCGAGCTATGCTCGTATTATTCATGACAGCAAGTTTACAACAAGAAGGCTTAGCCTTTACCGTTGCTTCAGCTGCTGCTATTTATGGTCTATACACAGGCGCAGTATACTTTTTAGGCTTACCAGGTGGTTGGCTAGCTGATAGATTATTCGGCGGTCAAAAAGCTGTTTGGTATGGCGGTATTATTATTATGTGTGGCCATATTATTTTGGCTATTCCACATGATTATTCATTTTTTATTGGTTTAATTTTTGTAGCAACGGGTACTGGTTTACTAAAACCAAATATCAGCGCTATGGTTGGACAACTATACAGTGATGCAGATGAACGTCGTGATGGCGGGTATGCTATTTACTACATGGGTATTAACTTAGGTTCATTAATTGGTTACTACGTTTGTGGTTACTTTATGGAAAATCTAGGTTGGCACTGGGCGTTTGGTGCTGCAGCTGTTGGTATGGCTATTGGTTTAGTGCAATACAAGCGCTCACTTAAAAACTTACCTGAGCATAGTGCTCTACCAGCTAATCCATTAGGTCCTAAGGGTACTGCTCGCGCATGGGGCAGTATTGCTATATTTATCATTATAGCGGCTGCAATCACTACCGCCGCTATGACTGGCGCTATAATTATTAATCCAACGGTAGTTGCAGGTTATACTGCGATTGCATTCACTATTATTTTCTTTGTTTATTTTGGTCTTATCTACTTTAAAGGTAAGTTAACCGATGCTGAGAAACAAAGAATGTGGGCACTGTTTTTAGTATGTATAGCTTCTGCCTGTTTTTGGTCTGGCTTTGAGCAAGCAGGTTCATCATTAAACTTATTTGCACGTGATTATACTGACCGTCTTATTGGTACTTTTGAAATCCCTACAACTTGGTTTCAGTCATTAAACTCGCTGTTTATTATTGCGCTATCACCATTTTTTGCAGCGCTTTGGATCAATATGTCAAAGCGTCTTGTTTCACCATCTTATAGTGCAAAATGTGCTGTTGGTTTAATTATAATGGCAACTGGTTTCTTAGTTATGTTTATGGCAGCGCATTATGCCGCTGAAGGCCTAAAAGTAGCACCTTACTGGCTTGTTACTACCTACTTTTTACACACTGTGGGTGAGCTTTGTTTGAGCCCTGTAGCATTAAGTGCTGTAAGTAAGTTATCGCCTCGCCGCTACACAGGCCAAATGATGGGCGTATTTGTATTAACTTATTCTATCGGTAATATCATTGCAGGATTACTTGCTGGTAACTTCGATCCTAATAATGTTGATGAAATACCTAACTTATACCTACAAATAGCATTATTTAGTATTGGTGTTGGTGTTATTTTAGTACTAATGACCTTTAAATCTAAAGTGTGGGAAAGACAGGGACTAAGCGAGGAAGCCTAGTAATTAAAGTATTAAATTAAAATATTTTTAATTTAATACTTATTACCCTGCTCTTAATCACTTCCCCATAGCAGTATGGGGAAGTTTCCTCTTGGTAATCTTTTATTGCTTAGTTGTTAACTGGTATTATATAGCCAATTGATTACTGATTAGACTTTTAGGGATAGTGGGTAGATGCAATTGTTCACTTTATATAAAGTAATTTTAGCTGTTTTTTTCATTGGTTTTTTATCTGCTTGTGGTGGCGCTGGCGATCAAGTTACTCCTAATCCTAATAACCCTTCCACTCCCCAAGCTAACGTATTACTTATTACTGGTGCAGGTTTATCTGCCACTATTAACGATAACTTTAAAATTGAAATACCTGCCAATAGTGTTAACTCTGATACAGAGCTTACCTATATTACTGTTGAGCAAGACGAAACATCGCAGAATCAAAATATTATTGCTAATCTACATAGCTTAACGCCTGCCAAACTTTCGCTGAATAATCCTTTTACAATTTCCTTAAAAATCCCTGACAATTACGCATTAGGCGGCCAACTTTATATTGCCCGTTTAAACGCTACAACTTGGGAGACTATAGAGAACTCTCGTGTTTTAAATGGTTTTGTTACCGCTCAAGTTAATCAGTTAGGCACATATGCCATAAAAATGCAGCGTAAAGAACGCACTGCCAGTATAGGCCCTACCTGTGATGTAAACAGCACTGAGCAATCTATTCGCTTTGTACATATTGCCGACTTACATGCTCGATTTGGTTATCAAGAGCAATTTTTTAGCCGAATTAAGGCATACCATAAAAAAGCTTTAAGCGAATCATCTCACACTTTATTTACCGATGGCGGGGATGATTACGAAAAAGGCACTGTAGCTGAGCAAATATCACAAGGTTTAGCGACCGATGAAGCCGTAAAAGCAATGAAGTTCGACCTTCGTGTAATAGGTAACCATGACTATGCTTGGGGGCCTGAAAAATTATTAGGCTTTTCAAAGGATGATAATGCCATCGTACTTGCCAGTAATACACGCTATGAAGGCGAACAAACACAAGATTTTGCAGCAGTAGGTTTTGCTAAAGTACAAGTAGGCTGCATTACACTCGGCGTATTTGGTATGACATCGGTCCCGTGGAACGAGCTAGATAAACCACTACAAGATGACCCTATTCCTGATTTTATCAAACAATTTAAAATGAGCTGGCAATGGCAACAAATAGCACAAAGTATTGTTAGCCAGTATAGCGATAAAGTAGATTATATGGTGATGTTAAGCCATTTAGGTGAAGCTCTTGATACTAGAATCGCGCAAAATGTGAGTGGTATTGATTTGGTTTTAGGCGGTCATACCCATGGCGGCGAGAGCTTTAATACCCTTGATAATGGCGCTATTGTTATTCAGCCTAACTTTTACGCTAAGGGCATAACCGACTTAAACTTAACGTTCGACACCAGTAATAAAACGCTCAAAAATGTTGACTACAAAACAGTAAAAACCGACACCATTACTGAGCGAGACACAAACACACAACAAGCCATCGACACAATTATGGGCCGTTATGCTCCCGATGCACAAACTGAAATTGCAATATCAGAAAACTACTTAAATGCAATGCAATTAGCAGCAGTAACCGCCGCAGCTGCTCAGCACTCAAGCAGCACTATTTCAGCAGCCTTACTCAACCCTGAGTTAGTGCAAAAACGTTGGACTCCTGGTGCCCTAACACAAGAGGACTTTCATAAAGCTTACTACGTAGAAAGGCAACCATCTAACACCCCAGGCTTTAACTCTTTATATAAAGTCACGGTTAGCGGCAATGATTTAAATACTATGTTAGCCAATCAACCTGATTGGTTTTTATTAGCCCCTGAAAATATTCAAGCAGCAAATAACTACAGTGTCGCACTTTTTAAAGGGGCAGCTCTTAATCCTGATTTATTTTTTAATGGGGTTACTTTTAATGATGTAGCACCGATAGCCGAAGCTTGGTGGCTTCTGGATCAATACGCACGTCATAGAACCACTCAATGCTTGCATATTGATACAAATACGCCACTCAATGCTTGCCAAGACATTGCTAATATTACTGTCTGGAACTTTGATGATGTTAGCGATCCGCTTAAAGCCGACTTAGGCCCATCAATTCTTAGTTACTTTGATCCTGACAATAAAGGCTGGGGTCCTAAAAAAACCACCTTTGCTAGTACTAGCGCATTTAATATTAGTGATTTAGCTGATGGCGAATCAACTGTAATGGCATTTACCGATCACTCTCCTAACGAAGGGCTAAAGATTGAGTTAAATACCGCGCCAAATGGAGATTTTGCAAACCAAGGAATGGTGTCTGACTACACTATAGTGATGGACATTTATTGGCCTTTTGCAGCAAAAGAAATATACAGAGCACTAATTCAAACCGATGCAACAAATGATTTGAATAACGACGCCGACATATTTATTAATCCTATTGGTGGGTTAGGTGCATCAACCAGCGACAGTGGTTATTTTGGCACATCTGAGCCTGATACCTGGCACCGCATAGCTTTTGTATTTTATACCGCACCAAGCAATGGCGTATTTGAAGTGTATATTGATGGTGAATTTGCGGGTGTTAAAAGAGACGGTGAAATAGGTAAACGCTGGGCACTCGATCAAGCCGTATTATTATTAACCGATAATAACTACGAAACCGAACCGGGTTATTTAAACGCACTGCTTTATGCTGGTCGCGCAATGACTCGCAGTGAAATAAAAAGTATGGGTAACGCGCAACAAAAGCTGACTTTTAAGCAAACAACCCGAGAGCTCAATCAAAGTGTTGAACGCCATTACCAACTTGCGCCCGCAATAAAACCTAATTTATGGTTAGAGCAACGTAGCAAGTTCTTTAACAATAGCAAACCGTAAACAATTAAATACAAAAAACCTTATTTTTACTAGGGTAAAAAAAGAGATTTAAGTTAGCTTAAATCTCTTTAAAAATAAACAAACTACAATAAAATCAATAGCTAAAACTTAAACTACCGCACTTATTGAAACGTTTTTATACATAAGCGTATTTAAAGCACACAGCAAAAAAGTAACTTACTGCTAACCGTCCTATAAAATTTACACACGCGCTGTTTACTAAATAACAACGCCCTCTTCCCCAAAGTACAAATTTAGTTAATCATCTACAGCAATACGACAACAAATAATCGCAGTGCTTAATTGCGGGAGTAATGATAATGAGTGAAGTAAATAACCCTTTAGGTTTAGTTGGTATCGAATTTACCGAATATGCAACACCTGATGCAGATTACATGGATAAAGTATTTACCGACTTTGGCTTTTCAAAGCTAAAAAAATTCAAAGGTAAAGACATTGTTTATTACAATCAAAACGATATTCATTTTTTATTAAATAACGAGCGTGATGGCTTTTCGGCACAGTTTGCTAAAGATCATGGCCCGGCTATTTGTTCTATGGGTTGGCGAGTAGAGAATGCGCAAAAAGCATTTGAAGCAGCGGTAGAGCGCGGTGCAAAACCAGCAACCGACTCGGCAAATAAAGATTTACCTTACCCTGCAATTTATGGCATTGGCGACAGCTTAATTTACTTTATTGAGCAATTTGGCGAAAAAGGCTCTATTTACGCACAAGACTTTGAAGATTTAGCCGAGCAGAACGTAGTTGACGATAAAGGCTTTATTCGCATCGACCATTTAACTAATAATGTTTATAAAGGCACCATGGAAAAATGGGCTAACTTTTATAAAGATGTATTTGGTTTTACAGAGGTTCGTTACTTCGATATTAAAGGCCAAAAAACAGCGTTAATTTCGTATGCGCTTAAATCGCCTTGTGGCACCTTCTCTATTCCTATTAACGAAGGTAAAGGCAACGATAATAACCAAATCGATGAATACCTTGGTGAATACAATGGCCCTGGCGTACAGCATTTAGCATTTTTAACTGACGACCTAGTAAGCTCACTTGATAAGCTTGATAAGTCGACTATTGCAACTTTGGATATTATTCCTGAGTACTACGATACTATTTTTGACCGTGTACCTTGGGTTGCTGAAGATAAAGAAAAAATTCGTGAGCATCAAATTCTAGTAGATAGCCAAAGTGAAAACTGTTATTTACTACAAATTTTCTCTAAAAACCTATTTGGTCCTATTTTTATTGAAATGATTCAGCGAGTTGACGATGGTGGCTTTGGTGAAGGTAACTTCCAAGCACTATTTGAATCAATTGAACGCGACCAAGAGCGCCGCGGCGTTTTATAAGTAGTTAGTATTTATATTTTAAAAGCAGCGTAACTCGCTGCTTTTTGTCGTTTTACGCTGATATTGAGTAACAATTCTACTCTGTCTGTTTAAATCGTGCTATTCATCACCATATAAGCTGTTAATAATAGATGTTTTTAATCTTTATATGCTTATTTAATAAATTGATATTTATACTGATTAGCACGACCAACTAAACCAAAGGAAATGTAATGAGTTTAATTAACGAAACCCATGATATAAATTTAACAAGCTGGGTAGCCTCTGCAAATGTTGCAGATTGTGACTTCCCTATTCAAAATCTACCTTTTGCTGAAGTTCGTCGTAAAAATAGCAACGAAGCATTTCGTGGCGCTGTCGCTATTGGCGATCAGGTTATCGATTTAGCAAAACTAAATGAACTCGCTATTTTCAGTGGTGATGCGCAAACAGCCATTGCTGCAGCAAGTAACACCACGTTAAATGAATTTATGAGCCTTGGTCAGCAATATTGGTCAGCACTGCGTTTAGCATTATCTAAAGCGCTGCGTGAAGGCTCTGAGCATCAGGATAAATTAAGCGAAGCGCTTATTGCACAGGCTGATATTGAATTTGCATTGCCGTGTCGCATTGGTGATTACACCGACTTTTATACCTCTATTTACCATGCAACCGCTGTGGGTAGCTTGTTTCGCCCAGACAACCCATTACTACCTAACTATAAATGGGTACCTATTGGTTATCATGGTCGCTCATCATCTATTGGTGTATCGGGCCAACAATTTCATCGCCCTAAAGGCCAAACCAAAGCGCCAGATGCTGAAGTACCATCGTTTGGGCCGTGTAAACGCCTTGATTATGAACTAGAAGTAGGTATTTACTTAGGTAAAGGTAACGCATTAGGCGATGCTATAGCGATTGAAAATGCTGAAAACCATGTATTTGGCTTTTGTGTATTTAACGATTGGTCAGCACGTGATTTACAAGCGTGGGAATATCAGCCGTTAGGGCCGTTTTTAGCTAAAAACTTTGCATCAACGGTATCACCTTGGATAGTGACAACTGAAGCGCTAGCACCATTTAGAGCGAGCTGGACGCGTGATGAAAACGATCCACAACCATTGGATTATTTAGAATCTAAAGCGAACCGTGAACAAGGCGCGTTTGATATTCAAATGGATGTAAAAATTCAAACTCAGCAAATGCGTGATGAAGGTCATACACCAACGCGTGTATCAACCTCAAGTTTTAAGCACTCATACTGGACAGTGGCGCAAATGGTAACGCACCACACTGTGAATGGCTGTAACTTTATGCCAGGCGATATGCTGGGCTCGGGCACGCAATCAGGCCCAACCCATGAAGAAGCAGGCTCGTTACTTGAGCTTTCTCGTGGTGGTAAAGAAAAAATCACGCTGAGCAATGGTCAACAACGTAGCTTTTTAGAAGATGGCGATAACGTTATTATGCGTGGCTGGTGTGAAAAAGAAGGTTACGCACGTATTGGTTTTGGCTGTGTAGAGAGTACTGTACTCGCTGCAAAATAATTTAAATAATAAATTATTTTGCTAAAAAGGATGGCATTTATTGCCGTCCTTTTTTATTAATTCAGTCACAGTTACAATTTTTTTCTAGCTTTTTAAACTCAAATTGCTATCTTAGCTTGGTTAATAGCCAGTATTTATGTGTCATGCCTATATTTATAAAGTCTTTTTTTGAACAGTTTTTTCCCTCTCGTCAACTACTTATCCGCCAAAATGGTGAAGTTAAGCATGTAGTTTTGGCGCCTTGGCTGCAAGTTTTTATCGTATTACTTGTATTAGTTACGCTTAGCTGGGTAAGTATTTCAAGCTTTCGGGTTTACTCACAAACTACAAAAATATCAGATATTGAGCAAACTCAACTCGATGAGCAAAAACAATGGCAACAGCAAGTCAATGAGCAAAAAACACGCCATGACGAACAAATAACACAGTTAGCCGAGCTTGAACAAAAACAAGCTTTACTACAAAGTATGATCGAATCTCTACCGGTTTCTCTTAGTAAAGATGTTATAAAGCTGGGTGACGAACTTGAATCTCCTATTGAAGCAGAGCAAAGCGAGTTTCATGAACCTTTAGTCGATGACAGCGCTCAAAGTAAACAGGTGCAAAATATACCCCCTACTACATTCGCTGCTCGCTATGCACAGCTAAACCAGTACTACGAGCAAAACTTTTTACTGCTTGAAAGTCAAATAAACCAACGCCACGACGCCATTTTAGCCATGCTTAAAGGTGCAGGATTAGAGTCGGCATTAGCGCAACATTTAGCATTAAGCGAGCAAACAACCGCTCAGGGTGGCCCGTTAGATGTATTCGATGAAGCAAAAATTCCTGCCACATTTTTAGCTATTGCCGATAAGTTATTAGTACTTAATAACCTAGAAAACTTTTTAACTGAACTGCCAAATACTTTACCGCTGCAAGCTGCAAAGTATTATATTTCGAGCAATTTTGGACTGCGAAAAGATCCAATGAATAGTCGCCGCGCCTTTCATAAGGGCGTTGATTTAGCCGGCTGGCACAAAACTGAAATATTCGCTCCTGCCGACGGCACTGTACTACGCGCTGGACGCAATGGCGGTTATGGTAACTTTATAGAAATTGAACATAAAAATGGCTTGGTAACACGTTTTGGTCATTTAAATAAAGTTAATGTAAAAAAAGGCCAAGCAGTCACTAAGCACGATGTAATTGGCTTAATGGGTAGCACTGGCAGAAGTACCAGTACTCACTTACATTATGAAGTGCTCATTGATGGCAAGCATGTCAACCCTCTTAAAATAACAAAGGCGCTCTCTCGTGTTTGGTAAAAAAAAGCAAGTAACAAATAACGCTTCATTAAAACGCGTTAATCACGCTCCTTCTATTATTTCAGAAGATATGCGCCTTACTGGGTCAATAATAAGCCAAGGTGAAGTACAACTTGATGGCCGCATTGATGGCGACATTAAAGCTACTCATTTAGTAATTGGCACTACAGGCGTAGTTGAGGGTGTTGTAGAAGCGACAAGCGTGATTGTTAAGGGCAAAATAATTGGCTCATTGAATGCCAGTGAAGTTAACATTAAAAATAACGCCCATGTACATGGTGATATTTTTCACGATACGCTTAGCATAGAAGCTGGTGCAATTATTGAAGGTAATTTAAAACAGCGCTTTGAAAAAGAAAACTTAACACTAGTCAATGATGAATCAAAGCCGGTGAGCGATGTAAAACCATTAATTAACGAGGACGATATCGGCTTGTCATTCGTAAATAAACAAGCCTCTAATAAAAGCTAGTTACTTTTTAGCTGTTATGTACATAGTAATATCTGCAGTGAATACTAGCTCATTGCGGGTATTATATAATTTTACTGGCACCACTAAGTCTTCTTTATCTAGCCACTGGTGCGGTAAATCAATCTCTGCAATAGCGGTTACATCGGTATCTACTTTAGCTAAATACCGTACCGTCATACCTTTTGGGATCCAACGGTGAGTTTTAACCGGTACCGTGGCATCCACCATCACTCCAGCACATAACTCGGCCAAATTACATTGCGCTATTGCATGTATTGTACCTATATGATTATGAACTCTACGACGGTTTTTAACCCGCGCACTACAATGCCCTGCTTTTAAATTAAGTATGTAGGGTTTCATCGAGCCAAAGTATGGCGCTTTAAAACAGACTATTTTTGTAAATAACCAATGCCCAAAGGGTAGCTTTTTAACAATACGCCATGCTGTTAAAACTGAAGATTTATTGCTCATTATTATTTTCCATCGTTTATTCTTTTGCAAAAATAACACATCAGACCAGTTTGAGATAGTGTCTTTAAAACCCCTTTTAGCTATTTAACATGAATCCTGGTTAAGAGATTTACTAACGTACTGAATCATAAATTTATTTTCTCTAGCAAGAGGTTTCTGTGACAACAAGGCTAATTTACGCGTCAATAGCTGGCCTATTACAAGTAAATTCAACGCAGTTAACGCTGAAAATAGCTGCTTCAGATAGATTTATTATCCAGAGTTAAGGTTATTTAAATTAAAAAGTATCAATGTCGACGATACTAAGGGTCATAAGCCCTTTCTTTTTTATTAGTCCCCCCCTAAAATACGCGACAAAAGGAGAACTAATGCAAACACAGCCCGCTAAACCAAACTTAACTTTATTACTTATATTAGCGTTACTCGTTATTTTTTGCCCTATGGCTATTGATATTTACTTACCTGCATTTCCAACTATTGCTGAGCAATTTTCTGTTTCAGAACAGCAAGTACAACAAAGTGTTGCTATTTTTATGCTCACTGTAGGCTTAGGGCAATTAATTGCAGGCCCTCTTGCTGATAAGTTTGGTCGTAAACCGGTCGCTGTCATTGGTATTAGCCTGTATGCGGGCTCTGCCTTGTTAGCCTATTATGCTCCTTCATTTAATATATTACTGCTCGCGCGTGCTTTACAAGGATTAGGAGCATGTGCCACTTTTGTGGTTGCTTTTGCCATAGTACGTGACAAATACGGTGCACAGCGAAGTGGGCAAATGATCACTTATTTAAATGGTATTATTTGTTTTATTCCAGCATTAGCACCCATTTTAGGGGCATGGTTAACCGTGCAGTTTGGCTGGCGGATGAATTTTTTATTTTTAACTTTTTTTGCCATTTTTGGCTTAGTTATAACCTTATTATTTTTTAAAGAAACGCGCCCAGCAGACAGCCATTATCAAGGCCATATTTTAGATCTGCGTCGTTTTATACCCATTATTAGCACTCCCATATTTTTATTTAATAGCTTACTTTGTATGGTCGCAATGTCGGCAATACTGGTGTATGTAACACTTGCGCCGGGCTGGTTAATTACTCACTTAGGCGGCACTGTTGCTGACTTTACCTTTTGGTTTACACTCAATGCGGTATGTAGCATTGTGGCGAGCTTTATAGCGCCTATGTATATTAAAAATAATAGCCAGCGTGCTTTGCGTCTTGGGGTTGGCTTATTGATTTTTTCGGGGGTATTAATGCTGGCGCTTAGCACTATACAAACCGCGCTAGCACTTATGTTACCTATGCTTATTGCTGCACTTGGTTTTGCTTTAAGTTTAGGCTCAGCAGCTGGTATGGCACTTTCTCGCTTTGCAAAACAAGCCGGAACCGCTTCAGCGTTACTTGGCGCAATGCAAATGAGTGGTGCGAGTATATTAGTGTTTGCAACACAGTTTTTAGGGTTAACTACACCGTGGCTAATAGCCTTTCATTTACTATTATTACTTCCTCTTTGGCTTATTTTAATAAGTAAAAAAGGACATGCTTTACACCCAACTCAAGGCTGATCATGATAAACCCTGATTTTTTAGTTTCTTTTTTACTGGCTAGCTTTTTAATTGCGGTGGCCCCTGGGCCTTCTAATGCCTTTTTAATGGCGCAAACCTTTGCTAATGGGCGTACGGCAGGAATGCAAAGTGCGTTTGGTTTTGCTCTCGGTGGAGTAGTACATACATTTTTTGCTGTTGTTGGCTTAACCGCCATACTTAAGGCCTCAGAAGTAGCTTATAGTGCTGTGCAATATGCAGGCGCTGCTTATTTGTGCTACTTAGGGATAATGATGCTTAAAAGCACTTTTATAAAAGAGCCTATTGAGCAAACAGACAAACCACATATAACTACGAAGAAAAATAAAAATGTAATGTTTCAAGCCATGATGACCGAAGTACTTAACCCTAAAGTGGCGTTATTTTTTATCGCGTTTATTCCACAATTTGTTGATCCAACACTTTCCTCTGCTACCTTCCAGCTCGCCTTTTTTGGTTTGTTGTATCCACTTTTTGCTTTTCCGATTGATTGCACTTATATTTATTTTGGCGATAAAATTGCGCGCTTTTTTAGAGATAACCCAAATAGTCAAACTTGGATAGATAGGATCACCGGCATTGTTTTCATTGCCCTTGCTATTAACTTATTACTTTAACAATAAAAAGAATTTTTTATGGACCAAAAAATACAATCGCTACCGGCTAAAAAAAATATTGCACTAGTAGCGCACGATGGTAAAAAAGCGGCTTTAAAATTATGGTGTATAAAACACCTAAATGCACTAAGCGAGCATACATTATATGCCACAGGCACCACAGGGCATTTAATCAATAAAACCACAGGGCTAGATGTGATTCAATTGCTTAGCGGCCCAATGGGCGGCGATCAGCAATTAGGGGCGAAAATTGCTGAGCATGAAATACATATGCTGGTATTTTTTTGGGATCCGCTGGCATCGCAACCCCACGACCCAGATGTAAAAGCGCTGCTGCGTTTAGCGGCAGTGTGGAATATACCGGTTGCCTGTAATGAAGTAAGTGCTGATATGCTGCTAAGCTCGCCATTAATGAATGTTGAGCTTGAGCGCACCTTGCCAGATTACGAAAAGTATTTAGCAACCCGACAAATAGATATTTAATATTTAATGGCTTAGCTGTAAAGCATGCTAGCCCACTTAGTTAAGCCGGCGGTTACACTACCAAAGTGATCGCCGTTAACCATTTTAATATCACCTAAATGTTGGCTAAGCGCCGCTTTAATAAGAGGCGACTGTGCACTACCACCGGTTAAATAAATAACATCGGGCGTAGTATCTGCATCATTTATAGCTTGCTTCGCTAAAGTGACTATTTGGCTAATGCTATCATCTACCGCTAAGGCTAAATCACTGACTGAAACATCTTTACTTAATGACGCATCTAAAAAGCTAAGATCACAGTTATAATTAGTGGCTGAAGTTAGTGCTATTTTAGCAGCCTCAGCTTGTTGTACTAATTGATGCCCTTGCCTATTTTGCTGCAAATATATTAATCGTTTAAATAGCTCTGGCGCGCTCACATCGCGCAATTGTGCGCTAAGTTCTCTATGATGGTTTGCACTATAAAATTGGCTTTGTAAGTTTACATCGTTAATTTTACAGGCTTGCCAAAAAGCTTGATTAGGTAAAGGTAGCCCTGATTTAAACGTACTGCCTAAGCCTAAAAGCGGCATTAAGCCATAGTAACTTAAAGCTATGTCTAAATCGTTTCCACCAATACGCTTACCACTGTGAGCTAAAAAGTCAGCGTCACGGTCACTTTTATCCCGAAAGCTTGGCCCCATTTGCACAAACGAGCAATCGCTGGTACCGCCACCAATATCGATAACCAGTACTTTTTGATTTTGTGTTAAGTGGCTCTCGTAATCAATACCGGCAGCCAGTGGCTCATATAAAAATGCGACTTCTTTAAAGCCGGCGCGTTTTGCAGCGCGCTCTAAAATACCAATTGCTTGCTGATTTGACTCCTCACCGCCTACCGCCTGAAAGTTAACCGGACGACCAATAACGGTTTGGGTTAACGTTTTGCTTAGTGATTGCTCTGCACGTTGTTTTATTTTTAAAATCATTGCGGTGGCAATGTCTTCAAAAAAGTTAATTTGTCCTTGTTTTAAACCCGTAGCGCCAAAAAATGATTTTGGTGATTTAACAAAATAACCCTCTTCAGGAAATTGCACATACTCGCTAATTGCTTCGCGACCAACAAATAAGGTTTCGTCTGTGGGGTGTAAATCTAAGTCAGATTTAATTCGTGGTAATGAATTTAGCAGTGCTTGGCGCTGAGTTTTAAACGCAAGCTCATCGCTGCTACCTTGTAAATGCTTGGCAACATAGTCAACCACCAACGCACTATGGTGGGTATAAAGTGTTGAAGGTAGGTAATGTTTTCCTTGCTCTAACGGCACTAATTGAACGTTACCCTCGTCCATTACACCCATAGCACAATTAGAACTACCATAATCAAAACCAACAAACATATATCACCATACATCACTAAAAAGGCCGCGCAATTTAGCATACCTAGCAATAAATATATACTCATATAGGGCTGAATAATTGTTAGGGTGACTCTCTCACACGTAAAAAACTAGCAAAACGAGGTAAGCCATTTTTTGTTAAACCATGGAATCGATAAGTAATGGTGCTACCCAATGCTGGCGGGCTTTCGCGCTCGGCATCGCTAAATCCGGTGCCAATTGAAAACAGTTGCCCTTGCGGTGTTTTTACTCTTAACGATCCTAACATGCCTTGGTATTTACCTTTACCCGGCAGGTATGCAATCACTACTGCTTCTGCATCTAAGTAGGGCTTTAATTTTAATAGCGCATCGCTGCGCCCATCGGCATGTTTAGCGCTTGCTAAATGCAGCATAACGCCTTCGCCACCTTGCGCTGTTATATTTTTAAAATAGTCAGTTAATAATTGATTATTAATAAACTGATGCTGCTTAACAGCTTTTATATGAGGTGAATTTAAACCCGTAACAAGGCGGCTGTAATTGTTGTAGCGCTGGCTAAAAGGCACGTTTGCATCTGGCATATCAAATACTTGATACGTAATACTTTGCCAATCATGATTGTTAGGGATTTTAGTGCGCACAATGCCACTGAGCACCGCAAAGTGCTGATGCTTAGTCCACAGTTCACCATCAAGCCATACTTTTGGTAAGGGCGCTGTAAACCATTCTGGCGCGTTTATTATATTACCTTGTCGAGTGACAAACTGTTCGCCTGACCAAATAGCCCTTACACCATCAAACTTTTCGCTGACTAAATAGTTACTTACATCACTGTGCTTAGTTTCATCATACACTTTAGCAAGCAGCACCTTGGGCAATGTAGCACTCACAATAGAGCTAAAAAATACTGCTGTGATTAAGGTAATTAATTTAATATAAAACATCAGCGCGTCCAAGCCAGGTAATGTGGTTTAAACTATAGTTGAGATTGTAGCCATTGCCAAAACTCTTGCAGATCATCCATACGATAACTGGCTTGGCTAAAGTCATGGTTTTGCGTATGGTTATTAGCAATCGCCACAACACTTACAGCGGCGTTGTTTGCTGCAGTTACTCCGGTAAAGGTATCCTCTACTGCTATGGCATGTTTAGCAGCTACATTTATCTGCTTGAGTGCTAATAAGTAAGGATCTCCGGCCGGCTTTGGATTAATAACATCATCTTTAGTGACTACTGCGTCAAATAGGTCATAAAAGCCAAGCCCCTTTAATATTGGCTCTGCTTCGTGGCGAGCGCTGCCTGTTACTAACGCCATTTTTAAGCCGCTGCTTTTAACCGCTGTTAATACTTGCTCTGCAAAAGGCATTAGTGCTGGTAAATTGGTTTTTACATATTGTGCAAATAAACGGTATTTTTCATCTGCTAAATAGTCACTGCTAACCGATAAGTTATGCTGTTGCTTTATTTCACTTGCAGCTTCGAGCGTTGGCCGCCCCGAAAAACGCTGACAAAACTCACCCTCTTCGTAGTTTACATTAAATGGCGCAAGTACCTGGCTCCAACATGCAAAGTGCATCCTTTCAGAATCGACTAACGTGCCATCCATATCAAATAATACCGCTTTTAAAGTCATTTTTATTCCTTATCACAGCGCTAAAAAAGACGCCTAAGCGCCTTTAACATGTTTATTAGTTACTCTGTTAAACCCGCCGGTGGCTCACCAGCGGCTTCTTCACCTGTTTCAACATCAACCAACTCATAACCACGTGCTTTACGCGCCACTTTTAAAACTGGCTTTTCAAACGCTGTTTTTAATCGCTCAGAATCAGCTTTTAATTCATCAAGCGATGTACCAAAAGGAGCCGCACCGGTTTCAGACCAATTAGTTACTTTACCATTAAGATTATATTCTACTTCATGTATTTGATACTGCGCTGCTTCATCTTTTGTGGCTTCACAAAAAATCACTCGGTAGTTCCAAAATCCAGCCATTTTTTATCTCTTTATTTAGCAAATCAATTAACGTTACTTTAGCAGTAATACTAATGAATATAAACGAAAAAGCCCGCTATAAAAGCGGGCTTTGTAGTATTTTTGCTATTAGTGTTTAAGCTTAAAAGAAGTTAACTTTAAACTCTACACCAACGTAACGCTCTTCATTAACCATTACAGTATTATTGTTGAAGTCTACGCCACCAATAGATTGTTGCTCGTCAAATAAGTTACGCACAAATGCTGACACTTGGTATTCATAGTCGCCATCTGCCCATGCGTAACCGGCACGTAAGCCAGTTTCAACAAGCGGCTTACCTTCAAACTCAACAGATTCATATAAGAAAAAGTTAATTTTGCTACGATAAGAAACGTCACCATAAGCAAAGAATTCACCATCAGCTAGCTCTTTGGTATAACGTAATGTGAAGTTAGAAATCCACTCTGGAGCATGCGGTAAGCTGTTGCCATTTAATATAGCAAGACCTGAACCATTGATAGGGTCAGTTACCGTACATTGTGCACACACAGCTACAGCTAAATCGTTATCTTTAAGCTCAGTTTTGTTATAGCTTAAGTTAAAGGTAGCATTTAGTTCATCACTTAACACCCACTCAGAATCCAGCTCAAAACCATAACCTGTGGTTTTATCTGCATTAAGTAAGCGGTTAAAGTTAGCACCACCACCTACAGCAGTTAACTGTTGATCATCCATAGTGTAGTAAAAAATAGTGGCATTCACACGGCCTTGGCCGTCCAATACGTCTGACTTAATACCTGTTTCGTACGATGTTACAGTTTCAGTATCTGCTGTTGTTACATCATTACCAAATAAAATACGCCCTTGCAAGCTAGGTGCACGAAAGCTATTAGCAATACGCGTATACCAGTTTACGTCGTCATTTACTTTATAGCTTGTTGAAATATCCCAGCTAATATGATCATCGCTAACATCGCGGTCTATAAATAACACACCGCCGCCAATTGGGCTCATAGTACGATCTGCAGAAAATTCTTTTTCGTCGTCTGAATAACGCAGACCTGCTGTTACTTTTAAGTCATCCGAAATAGTGTAATCAACTGAGCCAAATACAGCCCATGCTTTAGTATCTTGTTGTTGTCTAACAAAGCCGTTTAACTCGCCCGCAGGTGATGAAAACGTATCATAGCTGAAATTTTCAATTGTCAGCGCTTCATCAAAGTAAAACACACCTACTTGGTAGTTTACATCGCCAGCAAAGTTGCTTGATAAACGTAACTCTTGGGTATACTGATCATGGTCAGGAATACCATCAGCACTTTCTGAAGAAAATGGGATAAAGCCAGGACCTGCAGCGTAACCGCCATCGATATCTGCACGAGAGTATATTTCTGCACTTTCCCACGCCGAAATAGAGGTTAATGTGTGGTTATTAAAATCCCACTCAAGTTTTAAGCTCGCACCTTCTGATTCAACTTGCTGCGTCGCACGTGACGCCGCATCGTGGTAAACCACGTCGTTTTTAAAATCATCAACTAAATCGTTAGTGCCAGGTTTAATTGAGTTTGCGAAAAAGGCAATTGGCTTACCGTCCATATCGCGTACGTGGTAGTTAAATAAACCAGTGAAGTCATCGCCTTCGTATAAAAACTGAATACGGGCTGCTTTATCTGTGTAGCCGCCTAACGCATCTTTTTGTTCAAACCCTGGAGCGCGATTATCAATGTAATCGTCTTTATCTTGCCAAAGTACAGATACACGCGTTGATAAACGGTCAGTTAAACCACCGCCTACCGCACCTTCAAAATCTACAGCGCCACGGCTACCGTAAGATACCGAGCCGTAACCTTCAAATTCTTGGCTTGGTTTTACTGAGTCAAATTTAACAAGGCCCGCAGGCGTGTTACGACCAAACAAAGTACCTTGTGGTCCACGTAGTACTTCTACACGTGAAACGTCAAATACTGGAAAGCCTTTTAAAATAGCGTTTTCTTGTACTACTTCATCTACAACCAATGATACAGGTTGTGATGCGTTTAAATCGAAATCTGTATTACCTAAACCACGTACATAAAAGCGTGGGAATGAACGACCAAATGAAGACTCAATTGATAAACTTGGGATTTTCGCATTCATAAAACGAATATCCATACCAGCAGAGCTGTAAGCATCCAAGCTATCGCCTTGCAGAGCAGAAACAGCTACTGGTACTTCTTGTGCATTTTCTACACGTTTACGAGCAGTAACTTGAATAACTTCTAATTGATTTTTCTTTACCGCTGGCACTTGCTCAGCAGCAATAGTAGAAAATGAAGTGCCTGCTACGGCAGAGAGTAACGCTGCATTTACTAGGGTTGCTAACGTAGATCTTTTCATTGCTTTCATGTCGGGGATTAACCTTTTTAGTGCACTCTTGTTCAACGGTTGATGTGTTGCGCCACTTATAATAGCGGACTCAGGCAATTTTTCGCGATACGCTACGCGGACCTCTTTCTCGAGAGTGCAAAACGAATTAAAGAGGCTGAATGAGTGGTTAATATTATAACACCCTGACGCTCTTTTACTGCATAAAAGAAACATAAAAAAAACAATTTGTGCAAAAAAATACATGTCTTAAAATAATTAAAAATAAACCCTTTAAAAAAGCAAAGCAGCGGACATTTGACCTGTTTCAAATCAAAAATATGCACTAGGGGCTTTCGGGTTTTATATTAAATTTGTTTGACCCTGCGAATAACAATGGCTACCTTATCCGAGCGCTCATACTATTTACTTAAGGATTAAAATGAATCTTACTAATACGCTCACCAAAAACTGGGCGGTACTTTTACTTCGTGGTGTTATAGCCATACTGTTTGGTTTAATAACCTGGTTTGCACCTGAGGCATCGTTGCAAGTTATGTTATTAGTTTTTGCTGGCTACTTTTTATTTGATGGCATATTAAGAGTTTGGGTTGCCATAGCATCAAAAAAATCGAATCCCTTTTGGATGCTATTATTAGTTGGTGGCTTACTTAGTATTATTGCCGCTTTTGTCACTTTACTTGCACCAAACCTTACTGCCTTATTGTTACTTTATTATGTTGCTGCGTGGGCTATTGCAATTGGTGTAGTAGAAATATTTTTAGCCCAAAAGTTACGTAATGAAATTAGTAACGAATGGATTTTAATTATTAGTGGTTTTATTTCTATAATATTTGGACTGTACTTAGTATTTAACCCTGGTGCTGGCATTTTAACCTTGCTTTGGTTAGTTGCTGCATACGCTATAGTATTTGGCGCGCTTATAGTTGGTTTAGCGCTTAAGTTAAAAAAATTAAATCAAAGCCACTAATTAAACTGGCTTAGCACCTAAATGCTAAGCCACTTTTTTATATTTAATGGGTGCTAATTACAGTGGCGTATTTAATTTTTTATCATCAATATGAATAATACGTTGTGGTAAGGCAATTTTAATATTATTTAATTTAAACTGCTTATAAAGACTAAAACGAATATCGCTGCGAACTTGTCGCAACATAGTTTCAGACTCTGCATACACCCAAAAATAAGCGCTAAACATCATGGCGCTTTCTGCAAAATCATCTAACAACACCGCCTTTGGTAAGGTGGGTAATATTGCTGGATGCTCTGCAAGCACTTGTTGCATCAGTTTTTCAACCAATTCAACATCTGAGCCATACATTACGCCAACATTAACCGAGGTTCGTGCATTACGATCAATTAGCGTCCAATTAGTTACTGTATTTTCTAATAGTTGGCTGTTTGGTACAAGCATATGTACGCCATCGTTACGGCGAATACGGGTTGAGCGAGTGTTTATCGTTTCAACTACGCCCTTGGCATTGCCCACCTCTAAAAAATCACCAATACGAATTGGCCGCTCCCACATTAATATCCAACCACTAATAAAGTTATTAATGATATTTTGCGCACCAAAACCAACGCCTATCGCAATAGCACCCGACACAAAAGCAAAAGCTGTAAGCGGTATATTTAACACCTCTAAAGAGGTAAAAATTAAAATTGCGATACTTAAAATAAAATAAATTCGCGTAAATAACAGTACCGCATCAGGGTTCATTTTACGTTTAAGTAATGATTTTTTTATTAACTTACCAATACGTGTAACTACAAACCACATAGTAAATAATATCAATGGGATCTGAATTATCTTTACCACTGTAATTTGCACATCGTTGTAACTAAAAAGTACAAAAGCAAGCATTTGATTTAGTTGTTCTAATGTCATTTATTTTCCAAATAAGTAAGAAGATACCGCTCTATAAACGAGTGTCTAAAATAAAAGTAAAACTGGTTCAGTGTTCGCTAAGTTTAGCACGTCATAATATTAGAGGGATAAAATCAATTTATACAATCAACTAACTCTTTATGGTACTTAGTGCTATATAAATAGTGTACTTGCACTGGAGATAACATTATGACGCAACTAACTTTAGCTCAAAAACTAGCAACCTTGCAGCCGCAGGTTGACCTTAATTTATTTGAAACTAGCCTCGAATATCGTAATAAAATTTTATCTTTGCTTGCTCAACAAGAACAAGCACTAGCCACTATTAATCAAGAATTTGGCCAGCAGCAGCCGGTAAACTTTAGCTCTGATAAAAAATTTGTACTGGGTTACAATTAAAATTGGGATACATTTTCTGCTTATTTACTTAACTAAGTAGCTCAAACGTTTATATTTAGAGCTACTTTTACCCACCTTTACCTCTATTATTCGCTAATTTGCGTTTAAATCCCGCTTAATACCGATAAACATGATTGTATATAACTCTAAATTTGATAAGTTAACTGTGTTTTTCGACTCGCACAGCCTATTTCGGCTAATATTTTTATGGAGTTACTATGCGTAAAACATTGATCGCCACTACTATTGCTAGTGTTTTAGTATTATCTGCCTGTACATCAAACGATTCAAACAACATGGCAAAAGAGAGCGCTACACAAGTGCAAAACATTAATGCAGACAATGTATTGTTCAAATCAAGCCCATTACAATATATGGCACCAGAATTTAATAAGTTCTCTACTAAAGATTACGAAGCTGCATTCGATGCCGGTATTGCTCAGCATAAAGCACAAGTATTAGTAATTGCTAACAACCCTGCCCCAGCTACATTTAAAAATACGTTAGTTGAAATGGAGCTTTCGGGTGAGTTATTAAATCGCGTATCTACCGCATTTTATAACTTATCAGGATTAATTTCTGACAGTGAATATCAACGTATCGATGAGAAAATGGCGCCTGTACTTTCAGCGCATTCAGACGATATTTACTTAAATGGTGCATTATTTAAACGCGTACAAACTATTTACGACAATAAAAGCAAACTAAATGCTGAAGATCAGCGCCTTATTGACTTTTACTATAAACAGTTTGTTAAAGCGGGTGCAAAATTAAACGACGCTGAAAAAGCAAAAATGCGTGAAATTAACTCTGAGCTTGCTAAGCTTTCGACGGCATTTTCGCAAAACGTTTTAAAATCGTTTAAAGAAGACGTAATTGTTGTTACCGATAAAAGTAAATTAGCTGGTCTTTCTGAAGGCGAAATTGCCAGTCTAGCCGATGCTGCTAAAAAAGCGGGCAAAACCGGTTACATGATCACTTTAGTAAACACCACGCAACAGCCAATTTTAAGTAGCCTAGAAAACCGTGACTTACGCGAGCAAGTGTTTACAGCCTCAACTAAGCGTGCGGCTAAAACTAACGGCCCTATTATTATTAAAGAAACCAACCTACGCGCTCAAAAAGCAGAGCTTTTAGGCTATAAAGATTGGGCTTCTTATGTAATGACTTCGCGTATGGCGCAAACCACTGAAAATGTTTACGGCATTTTAGATGACCTTGCACCAAAAGCAGTTGAAAAAGCAAAAATTGAAGCAGCAGCAATTCAAAAAGTAATTAACGATTCTGGCGAAAGTTTTGAACTTAAACCGTGGGATTGGGCTTTTTACGCTGAAAAAGTACGTGCTGAAAAGTACAACCTAGATCCAGCCCTAGTTAAACCTTACTTTGAATTACAATCGGTAATTCATAATGGTTTATTCTTCGCTATGGAAAAACTATACGGTATTACTTTTAAAGAACGTAAAGATCTGCCGGTTTACCACGAAGATGTAACTACCTTTGAAGTATTTAATGCTGATGGCAGTGCAATTGGTTTATTTTACATGGACCCATACGCACGTGAAGGTAAGCGTGGCGGTGCTTGGATGAGTGCATACGTAGGACAAAGTGGTTTAAAAAATACTAAACCTGTTATCTACAACGCGCAAAACATTCCAAAACCAGCAGCAGGTCAGCCTACATTATTAACGTTTGACGAAGTATCTACTTTGTTCCATGAATTTGGTCATGCGGCGCATGGTTTATTCTCAGATGTTAAGTACCCAAGTCTAGCGGGCACAGCAACAGCACGTGACTTTGTTGAGTTTCCTTCTCAAGCAAATGAAGATTGGATGATTGAACCGACTGTATTAGCTAACTACGCTAAGCACTACAAAACAGGTGAGCCAATTCCACAAGACCTGCTTAACAAAATGTTAGAATCACAAAAGTTTAACCAAGGCTTTGGTACTACTGAGTACTTAGCTGCGGCATTGCTTGATATGGAATGGCATTCTTTTGGTTCTGATAAAAAAATAGCTGATGTAGAAGAGTTTGAGCAAAGCGCGCTAGAAAAACATGGTATTGCTTACTACCCTGTACCACCGCGTTATAAATCAAACTACTTTAGCCACACTTTTGCCGGTGGTTACTCTGCAGGTTACTACGCGTACCTTTGGACCGAAGTATTTGCAGCCGACGCCTTTGCCCATATGGAAAATAACGGTGGCTTAACGCGCAAAAATGGCGATAAGTTCCGTAAAGAAATCCTATCTAAAGGTAATAGCCGCGACTTAATGCAAAGCTACATTGAATTTAGAGGTCAAAAACCAACTACCGACGCACTTCTTAAGCGCCGTGGTTTAGTAGACTAATTAGTTAACTAATTAACACATTTTAAAAAGCCCGCTTGCGGGCTTTTTTATTGCCATTAACTTAACCCACTTTTACACCCTTTTAACTCAAAGAAAATACCACTTTAAACAACTATGTTAATCTGAATAAAAAATTCAGGTGCCGCTATGAAACTCGTATTAATACTCCCCATCACGCTTATTTTAGCTGCTTGTAACCAAGTGACTCAAAAACAACAAGCCGACATTATTATTAACCACGCCAATGTAATTAATATGATCACAGGGCAAATTACGGCTAATCAATCCATTGTTATCAAAAACTCTACTATTGTAGCCCGTGGCGGCAATGAGCTAAATTTACGTTACAGCGCAACAAGTCAAATTGATGCCAGTGGTCAATATGTAATGCCTGGGCTTTGGGATATGCATGTACACTTTGGCGGCGGCGAGCAACTAATAACAGAAAACAAACAATTACTGCCGTTATATTTAGCCTATGGCATAACCACAGTGCGCGATGCGGCCGCTGATTTAAGTGAATCGGTATTGCAATGGCGCGAGCAAATTAATCAAGGCACATTAATTGGCCCTACTATTTATACCTCAGGGCCAAAGCTCGAAGGTAAAGACTCAATTTGGCCTGGCGACTTAGAAGTAGAAACCAGCGCAGAAATGCACGCCGCCATTGATAAACTTGAGGCCATGAATGTCGATTTTATTAAAATTACCGACAGCGCTTTAACGCCACAGTTATACTTACAAGCAGTACAAGAGGTTAAAAAGCGCGGTTACCAAATTTCGGGGCATATTCCTTTTTCGCTTTCGGTAACCGATGTGTCAAACGCAGGGCTTGATGCGATTGAACATATGACCTACATGCTAAAAGCCGCAGCCGATAACGAACAAGAAATTTCTGCTAAGGTAAAATCAGGTTTACTGAGCTACTCCAGTGCACTGCCAATTATTACTGAGCATGTTGATAAAGCCACAGCAATGCAAAAATATCGTATGCTCGCAAAAAACAATACCGCTGTTGTACCTACCTTAATTGGCGGCCAAATTACGGCCTACATTGATGAAAACACCCACCAACAAGACGAGTACCTAAATTATTTAGGCAAAAGATTAAAAGCTACCTACCAATGGCGAGTTGATCGCGCAAATAAAGATACCCCTGAGCAAATAACACAACGCAAAGAGCGTTTTATAAAAACAGCAAAATTACTCCCTTGGGTGCAGCAAGCTGGCGTATCAATTATTGCCGGTACCGACGCCGGTTTTTTAAACTCTTATATTTATCCGGGGTTGTCGTTGCATCAAGAACTCGCTATTTTTAGTGATTACGGACTAACCCCGTTACAAACACTACAAAGTGCCACAATAGCTGGGCCTAAATTTTTAGGTAAAACGCAGCAATTTACCAGTTTAGAGGTGGGTAAAGTGGCAGATATTATTATTTTAGCGCGCAATCCACTAGTTAATATTCGTAACACGCAATCACTGCAAGGCGTTATTAGCCATAACCGCTACTACAATAAAAAAGCGCTAGAGCATTTAAAATTACAAGCCAAGCAATTTGTAAGTTCACAATAGTTACTTTTTAGTCCACTTGTTTTATCAAGTGGACTATTACTCTTTATTATTATCTAGGTTAAACTCGTTGTTTTATTTGGAGTTATAAAAACCATGGCTTACTTGTTTGCTGTCACCCTATTATGGGCGTTCTCGTTTAGCTTAATTGGTGTATATTTAGCAGGCCAAGTTGATGCATGGTTTAGTGTGTTAATCCGCATTGCACTCGCTGCATTAGTTTTTTTACCATTTTTAAAGGTTAAACATACCCCTAAGCCACTGGCGTTAAAATTAATGCTTATTGGTGCAGTGCAACTTGGTGCTATGTACAGCTTTTACTATCACTCATTTTTATATTTAAGCGTGCCTGAAGTACTACTATTTACAGTGATGACCCCGCTTTATATCACCCTACTAAACGATGCTTTAGAAAAACACTTTAACCCTCGCTTTTTTATTGTTGCTATTATTGCTATTGGCGGCGCGGTAGCCATTAGGTATGAAGGCATAAGTAGCGACTTTGTGCTTGGCTTATTATTAGTCCAAGCGGCTAACCTGTGTTTTGCTATTGGCCAAGTGGCCTACAAACGCTTAATGAATAACAGTACCCTTGAGCACAAATCGGTGTTCGGTTGGTTTTTTATCGGCGCTTTGTGTGTTGCTTTAGTGTGCTACATGCTGTTTGGCAATACCGATAAACTACCAACAACCACAACTCAATGGAGCGTGCTTATTTATTTAGGAATAGTAGCGTCTGGGTTTGGTTATTTTGTTTGGAACAAAGGAGCTACCTTAGTCAATGTGGGGGCGCTGGCGGTAATGAATAACTTACTTATCCCTGCTGGTATTATTGTTAATGTGCTTATTTGGAACAGAGATGCCGATTTATTCAGGCTAACTATTGGTGCAGGAATTATTTTAGCTGCATTATTGGTGAATCAATACTTTAATAAAAATGCCATAAAATAGCGCTACACTTACAGCATCTTAATAATTTAAAGTTGTTTTAAATGCTCGGTAAAATAATTTTAGTCGCCAGTTTTATTTTTATTATTACTGGCTGTAGCAATACCCTAATTAACGAACAAAATGCTCAACTGGGTACGCGTCCTTATTATTTAATTAACGATATGGACGCTAGTGATTTAAAAGCACAATTAGAATCGTGTAGTGAAGGCCCTTTTTATCGCACCGACTTTTCAATTGGGCATCGCGGTGCGTCTATGCAGTATCCTGAGCACACTAAAGAAGCCTACACTGCTGCTGCAAGAATGGGCGCAGGTATTGTAGAGTGCGATGTTACATTTACAAACGATAATGAACTTGTATGTCGCCATTCACAATGCGATTTACACACCACAACCAATATTTTAGCCATTCCTGAATTAGCGGCTAAATGCAGCGAACCATTTATCCCTGCCGACGCTAATGTCGCAGTAACCGCCTCTGCAAAGTGCTGTACTAGCGACATTAGCTTGAGCGAGTTTTTAACCCTTAAAGGCAAAATGGATGGTGCAAATATTCACGCAACTACTGCTAAGCAGTATCTGCAGGGCACACCTAATTGGCGCACCGACTTATACGCAACTAATGGCACATTAATGACGCATAAACAAAGTATTGCGTTATTTAAAGCACTCGGGGTAAAAATGACTCCTGAGCTTAAATCACCAGAAGTTAGCATGCCTTTTAAAGGCATGACGCAAGAACAATACGCGCAAAAAATGTTAGATGAATACACTCAAATGGATATACCTGCGTCGCGAGTATACCCGCAATCATTTAATCTTGATGACGTAAAATATTGGATAAACAACAATCCTGATTTTGCTGATCAAAGTGTCTATCTTGACGGGCGCGATAGCGATGCTGGGTTCGATCCTAGTAATCCACAAACATGGCAACCAAGCATGGATGAACTGGTTGCTAATGGGGTGAAAATTTTAGCCCCGCCTATTTGGATGATGTTAAAAATAGATAACGAAAGCAATATTGTGCCATCACAATACGCAATTGCCGCTAAAGCTGCGGGCTTAGAGCTTATTGCATGGAGCCTTGAACGCTCAGGCCCACTTAACCAAGGTGGTGGCTATTACTATCAATCGATTGCTGATGTAATAAATAACGATGGCGATATGATGAAAGTAGTTGATGTACTTGCGCAAGATGTTGGTGTAATGGCGATATTTTCCGATTGGCCAGCAACCGTTAGCTACTACGCAAGCTGCAATAAAATGCCTGCTAGCCTTTAACTAGTCGTATATTTTATCGCGCTCAGTTACCATATAAATTTATATAACTGAGCGCAATTATGATCATCCAGCAACATAACGCCGACTTGCCTACCCCTACAGGGTTAATGCGAACTACTATTTACCGCCCTCAGGCGCAAGGGTTGTTTCCTGCACTTATTTTTTACTCTGAAATTTTTCAACAAACCGCCCCTATTGCCCGCAGCGCCGCTATTTTAGCAAGCCATGGCTTTGTAGTATTAGTACCTGAAGTATTTCATGAGTTAAATCCTATTGGCACTGTGCTCGCTTACGACGACGCAGGCAAAGACAAAGGTAATGCCGACAAATGGGCTAAACCTTTAGAGCATCACGATAGCGATACCCAAGCCATGATCGACTTTGTAAAACAACAAAACTATTGCACAGGTACGCTTGGTGTAATAGGTGTGTGTATTGGCGGGCATTTAGCATATAGAGCCGCATTAAACCCTGAGATTAAAGCCGCATTTTGTTTATACGCAACCGATATTCACAGCAACACATTACCAGCAAAAGCAGATAATAATTCATTTGAACGTATGGCAGATATACAAGGCGAAATTCACTTTATATGGGGTAAACAAGATCCACATGTGCCACAAGAAGGCCGCACTAAAATATACCAGCAATGCGTAAGCACTGGCATTAATTACCAATGGCAAGAAGTAAACGCACAACATGCATTTATGCGCGACGAAGGTGAGCGATACGACGCAGCGCTTGCAATAAGTATGTATCAACAAGCTATGGCATTATTTAACCGCACTTTATAAATTAACTGTTTAAATTAACCTAAACTCTGGATAATAAATCTTTTAACCAGAGTTCATATTAAATATTTTTTAGCATGCCTAAAGCAGTATGTTGTTTTACAAAGTAGGCTTTTAAATAATCTATAAATAGCCGCAATTTTTTAGAACCTGCTGCTCCTGGCGGAAATACACCATAAAGCTCAATATCTTTGCTTTTGTAATCGTCTAATAGAATTTCTAGCAACCCTGCTTGCACTTTAGGCCACGCATCGTACAGCGGAATACGACCTATACCATGTCCGGCTTCAACAAAAGCAGTACGGGCAGCGGCGTTATTGGTACTTAAACCGCCTTGCATTGTAATATCGTGTTTTTTCCCCTCTTTTGAAAGGGTTAACGTTTTACTGCCCAATTGATACACCACCCATTGATGCTGAGCTAACTCCACAGGGTTTTTAGGTTTGCCAAAATGAGCAAAGTAATCTGGCGAGCCACAAATACAAGTACTCATTGTTGTGAGTTTAGTAGCTTGTAAGTTAGAGTCACTTAGCGCCACCCCACGAATGGCAAAATCAAACCCATGTTTTATAATATCAACCACATCATCGCTAAGTTGTAGGTCTATGTTAATTTTGGGGTATTGGCGTTTAAAGTTATTAATAGCAGGCACTATTAATTGCATTCCTACATTTACCGGGCAACTAATTTTGAGCAGCCCCTGAGGCTCACTTTTTATATTTTCTATTTGTTGATTTGCCGCATTAGCTTGCTCAGTAATTATTCTGCAGCGCTCGTAATACGCCACTCCCGCCTCTGTTAATGCCATAGTGCGTGTTGAGCGATTTAGTAGGGTAATTTCAAGTTGGGTTTCTAATTTTTTTAAATGGTAACTTGCCACCGCGCGCGTTAAGCCTAACTGCTTAGCCGCAGCGGTTAAACTACCCTGCTCTACAATTTGTGCAAACACCACCATACTTTTTAACTGCTCAAACGACACTTTCATAACACCTCCTAAATTCACTGCATTATTGTATCAATTATTAAACCAATAAAGTTAAATTTATCATCGTTGTTTAAAGCATTATTAGTGCATATAGTAGTTGGTAGCAAAGTTAACTAATTTAAATCATCAAAAGGAATATCCTAATGGCTAAAAAAATACTTATGGTTTTAACCTCACATGCAGAATTGGGCAACACAGGTGAAAAAACAGGTTTTTGGGTAGAAGAATTCGCAGCCCCTTATTACGCATTTAGAGATGCAGGCGTTGAAGTCACTCTTGCATCGCCAAATGGCGGCCAGCCACCGATAGACCCTACAAGTACTCTTGCTGATTTTCAAACTGATGCAACTAAACGCTACGACGCAGACAGCGCCGCACAAACATTAATGGCCAATACTAAAGTGCTTAGTGAAGTAAATTCGACAGATTTTGACGCGGTATTTTACCCAGGCGGCCACGGCCCATTATGGGACTTAGTAGAAAACACCGACTCTATTGCACTTATTGAAAGCTTTATTAAAGAGCAAAAGCCAGTAGCGGCTGTTTGTCATGCCAGTGCCGTATTTTTAAATACTAAAGATGCCGATGGCAACGCACTGGTTGCTGGTAAAAAAGTAACTGGTTTTACTAACAGTGAAGAAGCTGCAGTACAACTTACCGACATAGTGCCACTTTTAGTTGAAGACGAACTAATTAAAAAAGGCGGCGACTATCAAAAAACAGATGACTGGGGTGTACTTGTACTCGAAGATGGCCTAGTAATTACCGGTCAAAACCCAGCAAGCTCAGAACTTGCTGCTAAAAAGCTACTAACCAAACTAGGTTAATAGCGATTTATAAGTAAAAAAGCACAGCATTAAATACTGTGCTTTTTTAATTGCTTTGCATTAGCAAATACAATTCCTATACTGGCAACTATTAAGCTCAACTAGGACGATTATATGGCAACCAAGCCAACCACACGGTCATTACTAACAAGCAAACGCTTCGCTATTTTTAGTATTGTTACAATTTGCTTTTTTTTACAGCTAATTAATAGCTTACCTGGCATTAATCTTAATGGTTTTGGCATTTATCCGCGCAGCATTAATGGCTTAATTGGCATACTGTGCGCGCCATTTTTACATGGCAGTTGGTGGCACTTTGCCAGTAACATGCTGCCTTTTGTAGTTTTAAGTTGGTTGATTTGCCAATACAGTGTTAAGCGTTTTTATAGCGTATTTATTTTTACCGCATTAGTAGGTGGCTTTTTAGTATGGGCATTTGGTCGTAGTAATATTCATGTAGGTTTAAGTGGCGTTATATATGGGTTGTGGGGGTTTATACTTTGTTATGGCGTAATAAGACGTTCATTTAAATCCATTGTTATTGCTGTTGTCGTTGCGCTACTTTACAGCGGATTTGTTTGGGGTGTACTACCACAGCGCTTGCATATTTCGTTTGAAAGCCACTTATTTGGGGCGCTAAGCGGATTATTTTTAGGCTATAAATTAGCAAAAGCCGACAAGCTTAAAAGTCAAAAAACTCGCCTTTAATTTATTTTAATGGCCACATTTATTAATACATGTATTTAAACAGAGGTTATTTTTATGAGTGAGCAAAATCAATACACCCCACCCAAAGTTTGGACATGGGACAGTGAGAGTGGCGGTAAATTTGCCAGCATTAATCGCCCCATTGCCGGCGCAACTCATGACAAAACCTTGCCAATAGGCAAACATACATTCCAACTTTATTCGCTTGCTACACCAAATGGTCAAAAAGCCGCGATTATGTTTGAAGAGCTACTAGAGCTGGGCTTAACCGATGCAGAATACGACGCATATTTAATAAACATTGGTGATGGCGATCAGTTCGGCTCTGACTTTGTTGATATTAATCCAAATTCAAAAATTCCAGCATTAATGGATCATTCAACCACGCCGCCAACGCGTATTTTTGAATCGGGCTCTATACTGCAATACTTAGCAGAAAAGTTTGATGTGCTTATACCTAAAGATTTAAAAGCTAAAACTGAATGTCGTAACTGGTTATTTTGGCAAATGAGCTCAGCGCCGTACTTAGGTGGTGGCTTTGGCCACTTTTATAGCTATGCCCCCACTAAAATGCAATATCCTATTGATCGTTTCACCATGGAAACTAAGCGCCAGCTTGACGTGCTAAATCGCCATTTAAGTGCAAACGAATACATGGCAGGAGATGAGTACTCAATTGCCGATATCGCAATTTGGCCTTGGTATGGCTCTTTAGTGCTTGGCGACATTTATGATGCAGCTGAATTTTTAGATGTTGCCTCATACACTCATGTTGTACGTTGGGCTAAACAAGTTTCAGAGCGCCCTGGCGTAAAACGTGGTCGTCGCGTTAACCGCACATGGGGACCTGAAGAAGAGCAACTAGCAGAGCGCCACAGTAATAACGACTTTTAATCAGATAGCCTCCCCTTTATATAAATTATTATGAAGGGGTTTAATTCAGCCTACCTTTTTAACCATAAAATATATTCCAGCATAAGTTAGTAAATTTCACTTAGCAACCCCCTAAAATTTATATTAACCTGATGTAATAATCTCCTTCAGTATTGCAAGGTGTCATTCAACGATAGCAGGGACAGGTTTGCTGTCATATATACGGTCTTTAATGAAGGTTATTACTTCTGACCTTGATGTAATCTGCGCATATTGTTCTGATCAGGTTATATTACATAGCGTAAACTAATCGTATTTATTATTTATTACGTAATGGAGTGAGTAATTAATAATGAGGCTAACTCGTTTTTAGGGTTAGTAGTTTTATGCAAAACGATTTAAGCAAAAAAATAAACATAGTGTGGTTTAAACGCGATTTACGCCTTAGCGATCATCAGCCATTAAAAAATGCATTTAGTAACGGCTTACCTACCCTACTACTTTATAACTTTGAGCCATTACTACTTGAAGATGCACACTACAATGAGCGGCATTGGCGCTTTGTATATCAATCTATAATTGAGTTAAACAAGCAACTAGCGCGCTTTAATGCCTGCGTTTATATATTTAATTTAAACATGGGTGAGCTACTTGAGTCGTTAAAAGCGCAGTTTGAAATAGTGAATATATTTAGCCATCAAGAAATAGGTTTAAACAACACCTTTGAGCGCGATAAAGCTATTAAAGCCTGGTGCCAACATAACCAGGTTAATTGGCAAGTATCGCAAACAGGCGCAGTTATTCGCGGCAAAAAAAATCGTAACAATTGGAATGAGCGCTGGCAGCAAACAATGCAAGCACCTATTGCTGTTCCTAACTGGAAAAACATAAAAACAATTACCCTCAATAACTACCAAACACCTGAGCTGCCAAGCGCTTATACGCAAGATCACGACAGCTTTCAACAAGGTGGCCCGCTGCAAGCACGCACTGTAATGCAGAGCTTTTTTGCCGAGCGTGGCAAGGGTTATCAAAAAGGAATATCGAGCCCAAGTTTAAGCCAAACTTATTGCTCTCGGCTTTCGCCCTATTTAGCCTGGGGGAACATTAGCCTTAGGCAAGTGTATCAAATGGCCTTTGATGAATACCATTCAAAGCATCCTGATAAAAGAGGCTGGAAGCGCCCGCTTGCTGCATTTGTATCGCGCTTGCATTGGCACTGCCACTTTATGCAAAAGTTTGAGAGCGAATGCTCTATGGAGTTTTTAGCCCTTAATCCGGGGTATCACGTATTTCCGTATCGTGATGACGAAAACGTAAAAAGCGATATTGAACGCTGGGCGCAAGGCCAAACAGGTATTCCAATTATTGACGCTTGCATGCGCTGTTTAAAAGCCACCGGTTATATAAACTTTAGAATGCGTGCCATGCTAGTGAGCTTTGTAACGCATCATTTAAATATAAGCTGGCAGCAAGCAAGCTTGCCTCTCGCTAATTACTTTTTAGATTTTGAGCCTGTAAAAGGAATATGTAAAATAAAAACAGGATACTTTTGGAGCGCTTATATCATAAGGGCTAGAGTTAAAATAAGTATCCTGACGAAGAATTGTAAAATTTCCTTACAGGATACTATGAAAAACGAATTTTTCGGTCATTCTGAAACCTATAGACTTGGTTAGGATTTAGAACAGGATACTAATTGTCATCGATGAATAAAATCCATAAAGAAAGAATAAAGGTTGCTATATGGTGGGTCAAGAAAGATTTTAGACTTAATGACAATGCCGCTCTATTTAATGCTTTAGAGTCGAATAGCATTGTTATACCGATGTACCTTTTTGAACCGCTATTAATGAATGGACCTGATTGGGGTAGTTTTCATACTGAAGCAATAAGTGATGGCGCTATGTCACTAAGTAAAAACCTCACTCACTTCAATAGTAAACTTTTAACTTTTGGCTCATCTCCAATTGACGCTGTAGAGCAAATCCGCCAGAGAGTAAATTTAAGTGGGTTTGAAGTTAAAGAGGTTTTTTCGCATGAATAAACTGGTCTTACACACACATATAAGAGAGATAAAGAATTTAAAAACTGGTGTCAAAACAATGGTATTCAATGACATGAATTTACAAATAACGGTGTTATTAGGGGACCTATAGATAGAAATCATTGGGAAAAACGTTTTGTAAAATACATGATGCAAGAACGACCAAAATCTCACAAAGGTAAACTTTCTGCCAGTTTTCCTGAAAAATTAAAAAATATATTTCAAGATAAGTTTTATGATAATTCTGAAACTCACAGACCCTCTATTTCCGAATCAGAATACATGAACGTAAGCGAACGGTCAGGAAACCTAATACTTAAGGATTTTTTAAATAATAGAGGTCAAAAATACAGGGGTTGCATTAGTAGTATGAATAGAGCAACTGAAGCTTGCTCTAGGCTATCTGCACAAATTGCGTGGGGCTCGTTGTCTTTAAGAACAGTCTTGCAGGAGTGTGATAAAAGAATTGAAGAAATTAATACCAAAGATCCCATCACATCAAAACATTGGAGGTTTAGTTTAGTAAATTTCAGGTCTAGGCTTTTTTGGCATTCACATTTTGTTCAGAAGCTCGAAAATCAAGTTGATATGGAGTTCAATGCTGTAAATAAAGCATTTAGAAGTGGCTTGCCGTGCATCTATGCGGAAATCGACAATTGCGAGCACAATAAACGTTTAGAAGCATGGTTACATGGGGAAACAGGGTTCCCAGCTATCGATGCAGCCATGCGTTATTATCAAAGATATGGATGGCTTAATTTTCGATCTAGAGCAATTATTACTAGCTTTGCATGTAATGCGCTTAGGTTGCCATGGCAAACGGTCCTATACGAACTGTCGGAAGACAATAATGTTTGAAACTTTTTTGCCTTCCCAGTCCGTTCCTTTCGTGTCAATAGAAGGTATGTATGACAATAAAGATCAAAACTTAGATTCAATCAACGTGCCTATCCAAAGAAAAATTGTGACAACAAAGATTAAAACTCACTTTTGGACAAAAACGTTTCTGAGCCGAATGACAGCTCTGTGCCATAAGCGGTCATTGGTAATACCTCAATAATAAGTTGTTAGTAAAGGTTGGCTAGAATGAGTTGCGCCTTGCCAACCACAACTTATTTCTTTGCTATTTTTTTTCGCATACACCACACTTAATACAGTAGCCATGTGGGTCTTCATTTATATAATCAGCAGGATTTGGGATATTAAGGATGTATGAATTAACACAACTAGACTTTTTAAATGCCTTGATGCCAGACTTTTCAAGTAGAGAAGAAAACTCTAGCATCTTACGTGAAATATTAATTTCGTAAGATTCACCAGAAGTACAATCTAAAACCTGTTTATCACCACTAATCTCTATTTCCAAAGAGGCATCAGGCAACTTAAAAAGCTGAGCTTTAATTATTTCATCAACGAATAGATCACCAACCACACAATGCTCTACGCCAAATTTATTAAAAACCTTAATAAAACTATTAATCTCAAGATCAGTAATACCTGATAAGAATGGTTTGACCATTACATTTGTTGATACTCCGTTATCTCTTAATTTTTTTATACTCTTGAGCCTTAATTCAGGCTTATCAGCATAAGGCTCAATTTCCCTGCTTCTACTAAGAGTGCTAACAGACGTTGAATAAAGTATTTGCCCAGCATAAGAATTACATTTCACAATACCCTCGACAACATCATCACTCAGCTCATATCGACTCATTATTTGTATTGGATTTTTTAGCTTTGCTAGCTCGCTTTGTAGTGGTACAGTGATTTTGGCCACCCATTAAGAAAGAAATGTTATGCTAATAAGCATACAAATTTGGGTGAAAAAATGAAGAAATTAAAACGTGCAACATATTCTGCGGCAATCAAATTAGAAACAGCTCAGCTTGTAGTCGACCAAGGTTACACGCAAGAAGATGCAGCCAAGGCTATGGGTGTTGGTAAATCAACTGTAAGTAAGTGGGTTACTCAATTAAAGCAAGAACGGAATGGCCAAGCACCATCCGCTTCACCAATGACGCCCGAACAGATTGAAATTCGTGAACTTAAAAAGCAAATCCAACGCATTGAATTAGAAAAGGATATATTAAAAAAGGCTACCGCTCTCTTGATGTCCGACTCCCTGAACAATTCTCGTTAATCGAGAAATTAAATCAACGAGAGCGCTACCCTATTAGCGTGTTATGCAACGTATTCAATGTGCATCGCAGCAGCTATAAATATTGGGCTATACGGGATACAACGCCTACACCTGAGCAAGTAAGGTTAGAAGCAGAGGTTAAAGCCATACATAGAATGAGTGGAGGCTCGGCAGGTGCAAGGACAATCGCTACAATAGCAACGAATAATGACTTTGAATTAAGCCGTTATCGTGCCGCTAAGCTGATGGTTAAACTAAAATTAGAGAGCTGCCAAGTACCACAACATCAATATAAACGTGGTGGTAATGAGCATCTTGAAATCCCAAATTTGCTAGATAGGCAGTTTGATGTTGTTGAACCGAATACTGTGTGGTGTGGTGATGTGACGTATCTTTGGACAGGCAATCGCTGGGCTTATTTAGCGGTCGTTATCGATTTATTTGCGCGTAAAGTCGTTGGTTGGGCAATGTCGTTGTCGCCAGATACTAATTTAACGCTAAAAGCGCTTGAACTCGCGTATGAAAGCAGAGGAAAACCGACAGGACTGATGTTCCATTCAGACCAAGGTAGTCATTATACAAGCTTAAAATTTCGCCAACGTTTATGGCGCTATAAAATTACGCAAAGCATGAGTAGGCGTGGAAACTGTTGGGATAATGCGCCAATGGAGCGATTTTTTAGAAGCTTTAAGACGGAATGGATGCCAAAGGTTGGATATGGAAATTTTATAGATGCTAAATATAGCGTTAGTGATTATATCAACGGATATTACAACAACGTTAGGCCGCATCATTATAATGCAGGTTTAGCACCAAATGAATCTGAGATTAGATACAAAGATTCTAAAACTGTGGCCAAATTTTATTGACCACTACAGTTTCTGTACCAGAACGTTGTGTCTTATGTATTGGTCAGGCATCAACATATTACTATGTCCAAATAGTTTCTTTAAAATCAAAATTGATAACGGTGAGCGTCCGGCAAATTGCGTCTGACAAATTAATCTCAACTTAAGTAAGTTACAACCAAACAATTATTTGGAGTAACTTATGAGAATTATGCGCAGCCCAGAGCAATGGCAAACCATCATCCATGAACAACAATCAAGTGGTTTAACCATCATTGATTATTGCCGGCAACATCAATTATCAATGACTAGCTTTTATGCGGTAAGAAAGAAACTCGGCCTATCATCGAATAATTTCGTTCGCGCCAAAATTACACAGCAAGTCGAAATAGTTGATGAACAACCATCCATCACGTTAACTGTTGGCAAGGCAAACGTTAGTTTGCCAGCCACAACCTCTGCAACGTATTTAAGCCAGTTACTACGCGAGTTTGTTCAATGAAAATGTTTGTTGAGCCGTCAGAGGTTTTTCTGCATCGGGATTTTGTCGACTTTCGAAAAAGTATTAATGGCTTAGTGAGTATTGTTGAAGATGAGCTTGTTCGCGATGCCTATACCGGTACGTTGTTTGTATTTTGTAACAAGGCCAAAGATAAGCTGAAAATTCTATACTGGGATAAAACAGGGTTCGCGCTTTGGTATAAACGACTTGAAAAGCAAAAATTCAAATGGCCAAGTAAACTATCGAGCCAGGAATTTGAATTAACCTATCAACAACTGGATTGGTTGTTATCTGGATATGACGTGCTTGGCCATGAACCGCTGCACTATCAGTCACCGATCTAACTAGATCTTTTATCAGTCAACGATCGTGTACGCAAGTCCTTATTCTATTTGCGTTACAAAGCAGAATCATCTGTCTGTTCTTGCTAAACTCGATGGATGAAAATTGATACTAACTCACTCCCTGACGACCCAGAACAACTCAAGCAAATGTTGCTTGAGTTGCAGGCTGAAACTACCCAAGAGTTAGCGAAAAAAGATAAAATCATCAGTGAACAAGCCATTCAAATTAATCAGTTTATTGAACGCTATGAAATTGCCAAGCGTAAACAGTTTGGTAAAAGCTCCGAGCAACTCCCGGGGGCGGGGGAAACCTTCAATGAAGCGGAAGAAATCATTGATGAGGCCGATAAAACGTTATTAGCTGCGGCTGATAGTCACAGTAAGGTCACAATTAAAAACAAACCGACGCGCAAGCCACTGCCAAAAGAATTACCTCGAAAAGTGGTGACAATTGATTTGTCCATTGATGAAAAAGTGTGTGATTGTTGCCAAGGTAAGCTGCATAAAATTGGTGAAGCTCGTAGTGAAAAACTTGAGTTTGTTCCTGCGTACATCAAAGTGATAGAGACAGTTCGACCGAAATATGCCTGTAAAAGGTGTGAGCAAACTGGCACAGAAAATTCTATAAAAGTTGCACCTGTTCCAGCAACCCCCATTCCTAAAGGCATTGCCACCAGTAGTTTGCTGAGTCAAATCATCAGCGCCAAATATCAATATGGGTTGCCGCTATATAGGCAAGAAAAAATGTTCAATGAGTATGGTATTGAGCTGAGTCGTAAAACCATGTCAGATTGGATAATACGGTGTAGTGAATTACTGATGCCATTAGTTAACGAGCTAAAAGCAGCATTGCTTAGTCAAGCGGTGCTCCATGCCGACGAAACGCCCTTAAAGGTGATTAAGGCCGATAATAGCAGCAGTTACATGTGGGTGTATTGTTGTGGTAGCGATTCGGTGGCCGCCAATAGTTTGCCAAATATTATCCTCTATGATTATCACAACTCTCGTGCCGCAGCTTGTGTAGTTGATTACCTTGGTGACTATGACGGTTACCTGCAAGTCGATGGTTATGCAGCGTACGGAAAAACAGATGCAATATTGGCAGGTTGTATGGCGCATGCACGTCGAAAATTCATTGATGCGAAAACGGTGCAAACGAAAAACAAAACCGGCAAAGCCGATGTTGCCTTAAGTCTTATTAGAAAACTCTACGGCATTGAGGCAAGCTTAAAAGACAAAACGGCCGCAGAAACGTATCAAGCACGGCAGGAAAGTTCAAAACCCATCATCGATAAACTTCACCATTGGATTATCGAAAATAAAGATAAAGTGCCACCGAAAAGTAAACTTGGTGAAGCGATTACGTATTGGTGTAACCAAGAACATAAGCTCATCACCTATTTAAAAGATGGTCGCATAAATATAGATAACAATCGCGCTGAGCGGGCTGTGAAACCGTTTGTGATTGGCAGAAAAAACTGGTTATTCTCCAATACCGCGCGGGGTGCAACGGCTAGCGCCGTGCTCTATAGTATTATTGAAACCGCGAAAGCGAACGGACTGTTGGTCGACAACTATTTGCAAACCTGCCTAGATGAGCTTGCTAAAAAGCCTGAAAGTGTAGAGCACTTGCTACCTTGGAATGTTAATCAAGGCTAGACGCATTTGCTCAGACGCTTACTGATAACGTGCTATTTGTTCCAATATATCCAGCAAGCGTTGCTCTAATGCAGTGGCATGTTCCTTCTTCATCTTCTTCACTAATAGTTTCAAGCTTGATATTAAATCGCTTTGCAAAAGCACTTAGTCGCCTATTTATAGTGTTGCCGACTCGACATAAGTTGTCATTATTGTTATGAGGTCCATGTGCAAAGGAGAATAGTCTATTCTGCACGAGAAAATTACTATCCTTGGAATAATTAAGCAGCTTCAGTAATTTTATCGCCTGAATACATGGCTCACCAATAGGAATGTAAATAGTATTCCTAGTTTTCTTTACTTGACACTCGAGAAACCATATTTTGTATTGTTTACTATATTTTAAGCAATCAGTCTTTAGATTTCTAAGATCAACGTTTCTTAGTCCCGTTGACAATAAAACCACCCATAGCGCTCCGCTCTGGGCTATCGAAAAAAGCTCTGTAAACCATTCCGCATTAATTGACTTATCGTACCAATCAAACTCACTTTCCCTCAAATGGTCTTCTTGTTTATGATTTAGTTCCACTAAGAAATTTTGTTCTTTATAAAGTAGTTTTTGAAAGCATTCATCACGTGTAAAGAAAGTATTCAGGTTAGTATAATTGCGTCCTTTAAAATATTTTAACCTAAGTCTTTTAATCAAGGTTAGAAACGCTACTATCGGCAAACTCTTGTCTTCGTTAGAAAGCTCAATTCCGTGTTCTGGTGAAACGCTAATTCCTTGATAAAGTTTGGATGCACTCTTTACAATTCCAGATATCGTTTCTTCAGAAAATGAAGAATATGGTTTTCTATTACTTACTACTTTATTTTCAATAGTATTGCACGAATTTGTCCACGTTTGTGATGTGACACCCTCGTGTGTCCACGGTGTCAAAAATCCCGACAAGAAGATCTGCAAATCTTCAAATTTTTGGGCTTTTTCTAGCGTACTCAAAGCACTAGTATAATTATCACTTACTTTGTCTATTGATTTATTAGTTATCATCAAATACAAATCGTGCACACCAAGCTCAGCCAATGATACCCATGGCGCGTTTTTCTCTGCACTCAATATAGGATTTGGTAAACCAAGTAACTGAGGGCAAAATGAAGTAATCAAATAAGTAACTTTTCCGTAGACTGTCCCGTGGCTGTAATTAAGAACTTTCATACAATAAACTATAAAAATTTTTAAAAGTACTATTAGCGGTAACGCAGATTGGTGCTTGTAAAGAGACTCAAAGATAAAAGGCTTTGAAAAAGAATCTTCTGTTGGGATCAGCCATGTTTTGTCCTCAAACTTAGAACTCGTTATTGATGAAATATCCATTTTTTCATATTTTTCAGTCAGTAGAGATAACATCTCCCATTGCTTTTTACCTATATCAAAACGACTTTCGTTAGGCGCTTCAATCACAATTTCTTGTGTTTCATTTTTATACATATTGCGCCTCACAGTATTGGGGGTAACATTGGTTGGTCTTTTGATTCTGCAGATCTTGCTAGCACAAAACCTTGGTCTACTATAAGATCTCCATCTGGGTGGTCGTTACGAAATTTTTCTAGACAATCAATAGCTATTGCTTTTCTATCGGCTATTATTTCATTAGTTGGAGAGGGCATATTTTCATATTGTAGTATTCTGAAACATATCCTAGGGATATGCTCTGCAAAAACAACGCTACGCTCACAACCTAAGCAGAGGTCATAAAGTTTACACTTTCCTGCAATAGGAATATCGTGTGTTGGTTTTAGAGGGTCTTTGCAATCACAAAGATATACCGGAACATTTTCTAACGACTTATCATTCGTGTGTCCAATACTCCCCTTGAACTCCAAGGCTTCTTCGAACATTTTATTTGTTAAAGCAAGAACAGCACTACTGTACACAAAGTTACCAACGCCTGTTTTTAAAATATAATTACACATAGTAGTATCAAAGTTATTATGATTTAGTGCGTCTCTCAACTTACGGGCGAGATCGGCGGCGTTCGACGTTGAATCAAGTAACTGCACTAAACTTGTAGCTGCATATACTTTCCTGAGTTTTCTAGAATCTATATATGTTAATTGTTTTATGTTTTCGTCATAAATTGGAAATCGCTTACAGAAGGCAGCTATGTCTGAACCAATATTATTCGTGCCAATAAAATATGCCGAATTGTTGTCAGAGAAAACAGATTCCCATAAATCTAACACGTCATAGATAAAAGAGTTAACGGGGACTCGTAAATCAATATTTTTAGATACTACCCCCCTCGTCTTTTTACCAGTTACTCTTAATACTGTTTGACTGAGTATTTTTTTCGCATCAACACCCAGCTCGATATCTGTGCGATTTTTCCAGTGCAACAAATCATACTGTCGCAATAGAGATGTAATCGATTGTCTATTAAAACCAGTCTGACAAATTAACAATAGAATTATAGCGGCTTCATTGGACGGGAAAGTTAACAAATAAGTTCTTTTGAATTCAATATAACCTTCCATATCCCCTCGTTCGTAGAGAGCCGAAACATATGCCACAAAATCGTCTTTTAACTCTTTATTAATTCCCTTTCTATCTAGCTTTTTAATTATATGCCTAAAGAAATGGTCTCTGGCGTACAATTTCTGCTTAGAAAACGGAGTATTGAATTTAATAGACTTAGCGAACACCAAGAAATTTTGATGTAAAAGTATCAATGCCTCATTCTTTTGGGTTTTGTATAGTTCAATTATTCTATACAACGCGGAACTCTCAACCGGATTTTTGTGATTTTCAAATTCTTGTGCCGAAATAAGATAACCTCTTTCTTCTAATTCATGTTCATCAACACTTACAAGCCAACCCCAACGTTCTTTTATAAAATTAAATTGATAGGTCGCATAACCCAATAACTGCATTAAAACTGAATCGTCATAAGTGTTACTCTCGAAGATATTTTCAACATTGGCGTCGAAGCTTTTTTTATCAGTTATTTTTTTAATACTTATTGATCTTGGAAAATTAGAGGGAAAAATATAGCTTAAAGTACTCGCTTCCGTGTTCGCTAATCGCTGTTTTTTAAATTCTACTATTTTAAATTCATCAATTTCAGAGATACTGCTAATATTAAAATGTTGAATACAAAACGTAATAAATTTTGAAAGGGTGTCATATGTAGAATTTAATTTTTTTCTGCTTGATACAGAAGATACTGCCCATTTTGAAAATAATGTTGCAGCTATTTCTCGCAAATCTCTATGCGGATCTGTTTGATTTTCAATCATCCAAAATTTTGTAGTACTTCCTTTCATTAATAATAGGGACTCTTGCTTGCATTGCTTCGGAGTGTCATTATTTCTTTCAAACCATATTTTAACTGTGCTAAAACATTTTTCTTGTTTACAATCAACAATTATATACGGTGAATACTTTACTATCGGCTTTGCTTCTTTGCGTATTGGTCTAGCTCGGGTTTCCCCAAGTCGATTCTTTATTGTCTTTGCCATCTGCTTTTTTCATTGTGGGTTATAGTAAAAAGATAAATATCATAAAAGAACTAATATCTTCCAATAGTAGCCTATTTTGAATATTTACGTATTTTTAAGCACTACCCGCAAATTCAAATGCAGGCCTCGGTTACTGGCATTAATACCATTAGGCATTACAACCCAATAAAGCAGTCGGAAGATCAAGACCCAACAGGCGCGTTTATTAAAAAGTGGTGCCCCGAACTTGAAAAACTCCCTATTGAATATTTACACCAGCCTTGGCAACAAACGCCAATGGAAGCGCTATTTAACGACTTTAAATTAGGAGAGGATTACCCCGAACCCATGCTTAATTTAACCACAGCCTCAAAAGCAGCGCGCGAGCGTTTATGGCAATTCCGCGAGCGAGCAGATGTTAAACGCGCCACAGGGAGTATTCTTAAAAAGCACGTTGGCGTTACTCGCACTACAACTAAAGTAAAAAATAAAACCACTAACGATGGCTCATAAAAAACTAAACTTACCTCAAAAAACATGCCCCATTTGCAATAAACATTTTACGTGGCGTAAAAAATGGCAACGCGACTGGGACAATGTTATTTACTGCTCAAAGCGCTGTAAGTGCAACACCTAATAATAGCTGGCTCTCATCTTGCATTAACCTTATAAATACAACGCTTTTTAGCTATATTGTGATTATTTTTGCAAATAACACTCACCTAGTATGAAAAGCTTACCGCCAATGCAATAAGGAGAAGATGATGACAATTAAAAAATCTGCAAACTCAAAATGGTCTGGTGATATTAAAACAGGTAAAGGGAGTATTTCTACGCAAAGTGGCGCGCTTAATAATCAACCCTACGGATTTAATACTCGCTTTGAAGACAAGTCCGGCTCAAACCCTGAAGAATTAGTAGCTGCCGCGCACAGTGCGTGCTTTAGTATGGCGTTATCGCTAGCATTAGGTGAAGCAGGATTTACCGCCGACAACATTGATACCAAAGCAGTAGTTAGCTTAGATGAAGTAGACGATGGTTTTGCTGTTACGCATATTGCGCTTGAAGTTAATGCTAAAATTGCCGATATTGCAAACGAGCAATTTCAAGCATTATGCGAACAAACCAAAAAAGGCTGCCCTATTTCTAAACTAATGAATGCTGAAATATCACTCAAAGCAAACTTGCTTTAAAGCCCTTGATCTTGCTTGCTAATAATTACATAAATAATTACATGAATAATTACACCAGCAGGCCAAGCATTATGCTTGGCCTATTTCCTAGTTAATTACCTTATTTATTAACCTTTTGATTAATTGAACAATTAACTCATTAAAGTAGTAATACCTTTTCGTATTTTTCTTATGTTTTGCGGAGTTATAATTGATATAAGGTAGATTTACTTAAATAAAAATGATCTTTCTAATACTGAGTAAATTTGTTACTTTTTATTAAAGCTATTTTTGAATAATCTTCGTATATAGCAATTTTTATTACGCAGCCAAGGCTCCACCAGCTCTTCTATAGATGAAAGCGTAGCACAGTAATTACCCCCTCTAAATTGAAAGGACTATAACAATGGATGACAAAGCAAAAAATTGTGAAAGGGTCTCATGTAGTAATTGCGCAGATTTAGATGAGCTCGGATTTGATTTTACTATGGCTTTCCAACCTATTATTAATTGTAAAACCCAAAGTATTTACGGTTATGAAGCACTGGTTAGAGGGCTAAATAATGAGTCGGCTTATTCTATTATTTCTAAAATCACAGTCGATAATCGCTATACGTTTGATCAACTGTGCCGTATAAAAGCCATTGCATTAGCGGCAAAATTAAAAATAGACTCCATTTTAAGTATAAACTTTCTTCCTAATGCTATTTATAAACCTGAGCGTTGTATTCGCACTACATTAGAAGCCGCTGAAAAGTATAACTTCCCGACAAAAAACATTTTATTTGAATTTACCGAAGTTGAAAAAATTGAAGATACCGCTCATGTAAAACGCGTTGTTGACTATTATCAGTCTCTTGGGTTTAAAACAGCCACTGATGATTTTGGTTCGGGTTATTCTGGCTTAAATTTATTAGCCGATTTTCAAACCGATATTATTAAGCTTGATATGGCACTTATACGCGATATAGATAAAGATGCAAAACGCCAAATAATTGTAGATCATTGCTTAAATATGTTTCGCGATTTGGGTGTTATAACATTGGCCGAAGGCATTGAAACATTAGAAGAATATACATGGCTTAAAAGTGCGGGTATTGAGCTTATGCAGGGGTATTTATTTGCTAAACCGGGATTTGAAAGCTTACCAGATGTAAACTTTGCTGACTTAAATTGCTAACTTAAATTACTGACTTAAGTTAGTAATTTAAGTACCGGCTAATATTTATATTTAGCCGGTATTTTTATGCTCCTTTTATACTAAGGAGAGTAAAGTTACATATTACCTAGCTCTATCATCATCGCAGTGTACATGCGCAAGTTAAGTTTAAGCTGCTCAAGGGTAATAAACTCATGCTCAGAGTGTCCGGTGTAACGCTTACCTGGCATTGATGGGCCAAACGATACCGCATTATCAAATAACTTAGCGTTAGTACCGCCACCAATAGAGACAAAACCGGCTTGTTGATCACCCGTAAAATGCTTAAAAATATCAAGTAATTTTTGCGCATGCGGCGCGCCATCAAGTAGCATAGGCGTACCAATAATGGTTTTAACATCACTTAGTGTTACATTATTAGTGGCTTGCCATTTTGCTAGTGCAGTGTCTATTTGCTGCTTTAACACCAGCTCTTCTTTGCCCATAGGACGGCGCGCATTTACACTAAGCGTTAGTGCATTTCCCTCTCGCTCTATCACCGTAGGCGCCACTGTCATTGGCCCCATAAAATCATGCTCATAGGCAATATCGCCAAACTGTTTGCCATGAATATCTAAACCAATTAGCTGATTTATATAGTTAATTAACTGCCCATCACTGTTATTTTCAAGCGTTTGGCCTTTAAATATTTCGGCTAAATAAGCAATTGCATTAACACCCGACTCTGGCTCTGATGAATGCGCCGACACGCCTTTTACACTAATTGCGACAGCAGTATTGTCTTGCTGAGTAAAGCTAAACTCTACTTGCTTAAGCGTACTGGCTTTGGCTTTTAATTGAGTAAGTAACTTAGCATCAGCATTATGCAGCACTAGGCTAGCGTCTTCAGGTATTTGGCTTACAAATGCACCACCTGCAACATCGCTAACATAAGCACCTGTTTTTGCTGAGGTAGCATTGAACGTTGGCGCAATTAAACTCCAACCTTTTTCGGCCACTACTACCGGGTATGACGCATCTATTGTTACTGCGTACTTTGGCTGCTCATAGGTTTTCATAAACTCAGTAAGCGGCCCCCAGTCAGACTCCTCGGCCAAATAAATCATCAGTTCAATGCGGTTATTAAGCGTTATGCCTTTATCTTTAATGGCCTTCATGGCGTAAAGCGCGGTGGCAATTGCGCCTTTATCGTCCTCTGTACCGCGGCCAATTAAGCGCCCTGGCTCTGATGTTGTATCAATAATAAATGGGCTTTGCTGCCACTTACTCGCATTAGCTGGTTGCACGTCGCCGTGTGTTACTACGGTTACTTTATCGCTTTGTTCCCCAAGTCCAATTAATACTGTGTAGCCTAAATCCTGATAATCTAAACCCAGCTCGGCCGCTTTCATTTTTAGTAAGGCTTTAAAACCAATAAAATCAGGATTTTGTGGTGCGCTAATATCGCTTTTATTCACAGTAGGAAATGATACTAGATTAGTTAGTGTATGTACCTGTGCGCTTTGGTAGGTATTTACGGCATAATCGGCAACACTATCAATATTTTTATTTAACTGTGCTTGGGCACTAAAGGCAAATAATGCAACACTGGCTAACGCTAACTTTTTCAAAACATTTCCCATTTAATTAATCACTAAGAAACATAATTATAACCTTGTGCACCTCACACAAACAGCGCTTTGCGGTAAAGTCACATAACAACCAGTGCAATTAGTTAAATATTTATATAGTTGCTTTTATACTTGGTGCTATATAATGCGCGCCTTAAAATTATGAGTATTAAACATGAACCGTCGCAAAAAAATCGTTACTAAATTTCAAAAGAAAGACAAGCGCACCAATGCCAAATTATATAAAAGTAAAAAGCCAGGTTATGTATCAAAAGCTGAGCGCGAAAAACTTGCTGCGCAAGAAGTAGAGCAAGTAAGTATTGAGCCAAATTTAGAACAAGAATAAGCGCTATTAATAGCGCTTATTTAATCAGCTTATTTAGCCTTAAAAGGGCTGAAGTGGTACAGGTAACGGGTAGCAACATAACCCACTACTGCTGTAGCAACAATTAATTCTAATACCGCTAAGCTATGTATTTGCTCAATGTATTGAGTATCTACTTGTTTGATTAGCATCCAAGAAGACATTTTAAATAAAGCGGTTGCACCAATTACCATCGGAAACGTAAAAGCAGCGTATCCTGGGCAAAATGGACGACGTAGTAGTTTAAAAAAAGCCACATAAATAATAAATGTCATCAATACGGCTATCCCAAATAGTAGACCTACAATTATTGGTGATGGGTTAGTTACTATAGTGAAATACCCAGCTAACGATAAGCTTGCCGGCGCTGCTAAAATAGCGAGGGTTGGCTGAGCCGCATCGGGTATTTGTTTAGCAAATATTATACGGTAAATCATCATAGGTAGCATGATGGCGTATATTATCATGCCAAAAATAAGGGCACCTTCTGCCAACCAAGCCAATGCAGGGTTACCTGAAAAAGCGACATCGGCAACAATAATGCCTACAGGTGGTACAAACCAGCTAGGTACCATATGTTCAATTTTAAAGTCGCGAGCACGATGCCCTACAAAGCTAATAAAAAAGCTTAAGTGTAACAAAAAGGCTAGTACCCACAATGCATCTCCTGCAATCGCATTTAGCTGCCCTAAAGAGTTAGAAACAACCATGGTAGCCATAGCAAAGGTAGGTACTACACTGCCCACTACCGGATGTGCTAAATCAGCTTTTAATAAATTAGGGTGTAATATAAATTTTATGCTCAATAGTACTAACAGCACACTGGCCAAAGCAGCGCCAACGTACTGGCTATAACCATTAAAATTAATGAAGCTTTCCCATGCCCAACCAAGGCTTGCAATACCTAGTGCTAATCCGCTCATCGGGGTCGGTGCCGCCATTACTTTTGTTTTAATACGATTAAACATGATTCAATTCCAAATTACTCTGCTTTATTTAGGTGAAGTATAGGCTTGCATTACGTTAAGTTAAATATGATTATATAGAACACCCGTTCAATAAAACTAAACACTTATGGCTTCATATATATGGCTTCACATATTTCACTAAAACAACTTAGCGTATTTGTTAGTATTACCCAGCATATAACGCTAACAGCGGCCGCCGAAGCGTTATTTCTCTCTAAAGCGGCAGTGAGTATGGCACTTGCTGAGCTTGAAAAACAATTAGGCCACTCTTTATTTGATCGGGTTAATCATCGGCTTATTTTAAACCAAGAAGGACAAAAGCTGTTACCTTTAGCTGATGAGTTACTTAATAGGGCAAGTAGTATTGATGCTTTATTTACCGATAATGCTCAGATAGCAGGAACATTAAAAATAGGGGCCAGTGATACTATAGGGAATCATATTCTCCCCACTTTACTGAGCGACTTTAGAGAACAAGAAAAGCATTATTCACAGCAAATTTTTATCTCAAATTCAGCACTTATTTGTCAAAAACTCATCGATTTTGAGCTCGATATTGCGCTTATTGAAGGCCAAGCTCATCATGGCGATCTAATATCGAGTGTGTTTAGTCAAGATGAAATGTGTATTATTGCGCCATTCTCACACCCACTTGGCACTAAAAAACAGATTAACTTTAGTGACTTAACTAATAGCCAATGGGTTTTAAGGGAGCCTGGTTCTGGTTCGCGTAACTTTTTTTTACAGTCACTTGCCAATAATATTGAAAATTGGACCCAAAGTTTTGAGTTAAATACTACTGAGTCGATAATTAACTGTGTATCGGCAGGGCTAGGGCTTGGCTGTTTATCGTCACTTGCAGCGCAGTACGCGCTTAAAAATGACCGCGTTAAACGCCTACCTTTATCTAGCCCAATGCACAGGCAGTTTTGGCTTGTTATTCATAAAAACAAATACCAAAGTCCACTGTTAAAGAAATTTATGGCATTTTGCCAGCAACGCTAAAGCCGAGTCGATAAAAGGGCCATAATAAATTACCATGGCCTTGTTATTTATAATTAAACTTTAAAACGCGTAGCTCAATGCTAGGTTTAATGATCTTCCCTGCCCTGCTAATTGCTCAAAGCCGGTTACGTTATTTTTTTTATACTCAGCAATGCTAACCCCACCTAATGGTAGTTGATAGTACTGATCAAATAAATTTGTTACCTCAACACTGAGTGTAAATGCATCCCACACTGCTTTAGAACTTAAATTAACTAAATGATAGCTATCGGTTTGGTTTTCAAAGCGGTTGTTATCTATTCTTGTTTTAGTATCGACCCATTGCCATAAAAGCGAGTTTTCAACATTGCCAATTTGCTGGCTAATACCAAGCTGGGTTTGCAATGGTTTAATTTGATAAAGTGGCTGAGTGCTAGAGTTATCGTCGCGTTTGCCACGGGTGTTAGTTATATTTGCTTTTAACTGCCACTGACCTAACTGTTCAGATTGATAAATACTGGCACTTAAATCTACTTTAGCGCCATATGAAATGGCATCTACATTAGTAAATTGCAAAATATTGCGGCTATTACCGTCAATGCCTGAGCTATTAAAGTTTCTTACTATGTCAGCATCAATATAATCACTCACATCGGTATACCAAATATTAGTACTTACACGCCAGCTGTCGTCTTCTGCCAATTTAGTATAAGTAGCACTCATTGTATGCGCGGTTTCAACGCCAAGATCTAGGGTGCCAATATAACCATTACCATCGCCGTACCAGCCAATCATGGTTGTTGCCATATTGCTAACCCCCCAACTGTATCGCTCGTATAAATTTGGCGCGCGATTTTTACGAGCAATACCAAGTTGCAATTCATCAACGTTAGTTATTTGGTAATTAATTAATACGTTTGCATCAACTACAGTATCGGTTTTATTTCTACTCCCTGCATTAAACGTATTTGCTGCCATAGCGTCACTTGGTCCCATATGCATACCGCCCATGTGCATACCTGTGTTATATGCCTGTACTTCATCTACTTGGGTATTTATATTTTCAATACGCACACCCGTGTTTAACCATAGTTTTTTACTATTTTGGCTTTCATATTCTGCAACAAGTGCAATGCGTTGACGCTTACCATTATTAATATTTTTATAGTCGTTTGGCCCCATCATGGCCGAACCTGTAATACCTGGCCACCAATCATCAATACTGTAATGGTAATATTCTTGAGCTAGCAATATGCTACTATCGTTATCTAAATTAATACGCCATTTAAACTGGCTGCTTATATCTTCTGCATCGGTTTTCATTGGCATCATGCCGGTTTTTTCTGCGCTAAAAAATCCCATATCGTGTTTTACGCTATGCCAATTTAGTTGCCCGGTAAATTCACTCTTTTTTAATGTTCTTTTATATTGTGCGATTGCCCCATAACTGGTGTTATCTGTCATATCCATATACTGATTAGCAAAGCCTTGATAGGGAATTTTTTGATGACTTAATTTAACTACAACTTGCTGTTTGTCGTCGCGTATAGCCGCTGTTAAGCTATGATTTTGGGCGCGATATAAAGTATCCAATACAGCATTGCCGTTACCGTCTTCATAGCTGTTTGCATCACTAAACGAGCCCTGATAATTAGCGCTAAATGTATCACTTGCTAAACGCGCGCCTACCCCAAATTTACGACCATTATCAACAGTGCTGTACTTTGCCGATACATAACCAGAATGCCATGCTAAACCGCTATTTTGAGTGTACTGTGGTGCTATAGAGTTAACTCTTATTACACCTGCTATATTATCGCCACCCGCACTTACCGGCGATACACCGGCAACCACATGATAAGACGTAACTTGGTTAGCCGATATATACGACAACGGCGGATTCATTTGATTAGCACATGCCGCTGTTACTTCTGCCCCATCAACTAACACTTTTACTCTGTCACCCATTAAACCATTTAAAATAGGCAAATTAGATACGCCACCAGCGGCTGAAAAATCAACTCCTAAATCTCGCAGCATTGAATCTGCAGAGCCAAGTGCTAAATGTTTATTTTGTATTTGCCCATGTACTTCTATTATTTCCAGTGCAGCATCATCGGCTAATACCAACGGTGATAAAAGTCCACTTATTAAAAGTACTAAAGGTGAGAGTAGGTATGTTTTTTGAGCTTTGCTTTTATAAACCATTGTTAATTTATGCCACTGTAATAGTTGGCGTAATTATATAATGAACTGCAAAAACAAAAGCGCGACATATTGTCGCACTTTGTTAACTATAATCGGCATTTTCATATAAGTTTTAGCTAAGCTTATCTTTTTATATTAGGTTATTTGTCTCTCTAAATTAACCACTCGACATTAAGGCTTTATTAAAGTATTAATTTACCTTTAACGGCCAGCTAATAGATGACGTCCTATGTTATTTGGCTTAAAATGGCCGCCTATTTATTCCCAGCATTTACAACAACACTTCTTTTGCTTTTTCGCAGCAACAACACTTTACAGTTTGTTTGTTGCCCCTAGTTTTTATGAATTAAACATTAATCTCAAAGGATTTTTATGACCGCTAATGTAGCGCCGCCATCTAATCAACTTAACCGAACAGCTATTTTAATCGTGCTTGCGCTCGGTACTTTTATTTTAGGATTATCTGAATTTTCGATGATGCCTATGCTGCCGCTGATCAGCGAAACTTTTGGCTCAACGCCGTCGCAAAGTGGTTACGCTATAAGCGCTTATGCTTTAGGTGTTGTTGTTGGTGCACCCATTTTAATGTTAACTACTGCAAACATGAGAAAACGCAAAGCGCTGCTTATATTTTTAAGCTTAATGTGTATTTCTAATAGCTTAAGCGCTTTTGCAACGTCACTTGAGCAACTGGTATTGTTTCGCTTTTTAAGTGGCTTGCCCCATGGTGCTTATTTTGGTGCAGCTATTTTATTAGCCTCTGAAATTGCCCCAGCAGGTAAGCGCGCAAGCTTTATGTCGAAAGTTTTTATGGGCTTAACCATCGCCACCATTGTTGGCGTACCTGTGGTAACTTTAGTGGGACAAAATTTAAGCTGGCGTTACTGCTTAGCCGGTGCAGGTGTTTTAGCTTTTATTGCTTTTATTTTTGTATATAAAGTTGTGCCCAATATTGAAAATACTAAACCATCTAATTTACTTAATGAGTTTGGGGTATTAAAAAACAAGCTGGTTTGGTCTATTTTGGGGATTGTAATTATTGGTTTTGGTGGGGTGTTTTGTATTTACACCTATGTTGCCGATACTATTTTAGAAGTAACCGACACAGCGCCTTACACCATTTCAATTGCTATGGTGATGTTTGGTATTGGCTCAACGTTAGGCAATTATGTATTAGGTAAAGCGGCAGATAAATCTGCAATTAAAACAACTGGCTTAGTACTGGTTTGCACTATTGTATTTGCCTTTGCTTATGTAACCGCAAGCTATAACATTTGGCTGCTTTATGGGGTTATATTTTTTATTGGCTGCAGTTTAGGACTAGCAACACTAGTACAAACATTATTAATGGATGTATCTCCTAATGGGCATGCCATGATAGGCGCGTTAGTACAGTGTGCTTTTAATGTTGCGAATGCAATTGGCCCTTGGGTTGGAGGCATAGCAATTGCACAAGGTGCAGCACCAAATCAAACAGGCTATGTTGCCGCTGCTCTTTTTGTTGGTGGGTTTTTTATGTGGTTACTTAGCTACTTACAAATGAGCAATAAATCGTTTGTAGTAAAAGAAGCTTAATAACTAAAGAGAGCCGCTAATTTGCGGCTCTCTTTTCTTTTAATTTACTCGGTGCAATTAAACACTTAACGATGCCATATCAATAACAAAGCGATAACGAACATCAGACTTTTCCATTCGCTCATAAGCTGTATTAATTTCATCAATATTGATCATTTCACATTCGGGCAATACATTATGCTCGCCACAAAAATCAAGCATTTGCTGCGTTTGTGCAATACCACCAATGAGTGAGCCTGCAATACGGCGACGTCCCATTAATAATGGCACTGTGCTTAGCTCATCAACAGGACCAACTTGACCAACAATAACCAGCGTGCCATCAATATCGAGCAGTGGTGTGTAAATAGATAGGTCATGCTTTACCGGTACGGTATCAATAATAACGTCAAAGGCTGACTGCGCACTTTTCATTGCATCATCGTTTGACGACACTAAATTATGCTGGGCACCTAGCTTAACCGCATCGTCTTTTTTAGACTCACTACGGCCAACTACCGTAACGCTTGCGCCCATAGCAACTGCGTTTTTAACCGCCATATGACCAAGCCCACCTAAACCAACCACAGCAACACGACTGCTTTTTTAACGCCCCACTTATTTAATGGCGAGTAGGTAGTAATGCCTGCACACAATAGCGGTGCAACACGCGACAGCTCTAAGTTTTTAGGTACTGAGAGTACAAACTCTTCACGCACTACAACATGTTTAGCATATCCACCTTGGGTCATATCGCCGTTAACACGATCTGTTCCTGCGTATGTACCTACCATGCCTTCACGGCAAAACTGCTCTTCGTTGTTATCGCACTGATCGCAACTTTTACATGAGTCGACCATACAGCCAACAGCCACCGTATCGCCTTGCTTATATTTTGTAACGTCGCTGCCTACCGACATAACCTTACCAACAATTTCGTGTCCGGGTACTAACGGGTAGCGACTACCGCCCCAATCAATTACGTACCGCGTGCAAGTCTGAATGACAAACTCCACAGTATAATATTTCAATTTCTACATCGTTATTTCGTAAATCGCGGCGCTCAAAAGAAAACTCGGTGAGTTCTGAACCTTGGATTTTTGCTGCATATCCTACTGTTTTCATAATAACTCCATAGTATGTTAAAAATATAAATACCAAATAAGTATACTTGCTTAGCTGTGAACACTAACTGATGATAAAAACCCAAGCCATGCGCTTGGGTTCGATAATTTGATTGTTGGTAACTAAATTGTTAGTAACTTAATATTTAGGTTTACCCTACTTATTTTGCTAGCACCGCGTTTAATTCATCTACAAATGTATGAATACGCTCTGCATTTTTACCTAAATCACTGCGACCAATACGCGACTTACTACGAATATCAACAAAACGCTGAGAGCCTTCATCCTTAATACGCACCACTATATCGTCTTTAAAACCAAACCAGGTGGTAGTCTCGGTTGCTTCAACAATCCCTTGACTGGCATCACTATTAACTAACTCCCAACCCAAGTTTTTAATGGCTTGCACTGTAGCCGCAACTAGCTCACTTTTTGGGTAAGCATAATTAAGGGTGGTCAGTTCCGGGTAAGCTTTAAGCTGTTGCGCAGCAGTTTCAGCCCCGGCATAGGCCACTGGGTTTGGCGCATCGGCACGCAATAGTGCAATAGCTACAAACTTTGGTGGATTAACTACGTCTGTCGAAATGTCATGAATTGGCGGCACACTTTTCGCTTTATCCATCATATTAAGTGGCATAAAAATAGCAATACCCGCAAATACAACAGCCACTATAGTGCTTCTTACAGTGGCTGTTTTACGCATAAATATAACCTGCACTAAAAGTAATACAAGCGCAGCTCCCCCCACGTAAACGCCAAACCTAAGTCCAGCAAACGCTGTGCCTAATTCAACAACACCAAATTTATATAATGGCCCGGGCAATACAACCATTAAAAAGGCGATTAAACTCACCAAACTTACTAAAACTTTCATTAAATTACTCCAATACATGAATTTTTTATTCGTAAACGGCTTTATACTGTTTGCAATGGAATTTGGGTTACATTGATAACGAATTAAACCATAAAATCTAATGTCGACTGATTAAAGTACTTTAAATTTGGAAATATATCACCTAATTCTGAAGCAGGAACACCAAACCACTTAGCAAGTGTGGAAAAATATTGCTCATTTGCAACACTTGGGATTAATCGCCCTCGCCCTGTATCTTGTGGGCCATCTAAATGTTGAGTTAATAACTCCCCATATATATCGGCGCCTTTAACTGCGCCTCCCATAACTATTTGGTTTCCTGCCCAACCATGATCTGTGCCATCGCCATTAGATGTTAGCGTACGGCCAAAGTCCGACATAGTAAACGACGTTACTTTGTCAGCCATATTCAGCTCATTCATCGCACTATTAAACTCGTTAAGTCCTTGTGCTAGTGTGCTAAGCAATGCAGGGTGAGTATTCAATTGATTATCGTGTGTATCAAACCCTCCCATAGAAACAAAAAACACTTGGCGCTGCGTGCTTAACTTTGCTTGCACACTAATCGCTTTGGTTACCGCAGCTAGTTGCTTCGACAACCCTGTATCGCTAAATGAGGTAATAAGTTCAGGCGCGGCTTCAAGCGCACTATTCATTGTTTGGGTATTTATTATCGCTGAATTAAAACTATTAGCATAAGCACCCGTTAATGGATGATGCGTATTACCCATTATACGGTTCATTATATTGGTTACATGAGCTGTATGTGCGCTATTACCAGCCAAGGCATTAATTTTACTAATACCACTTTTATTAAGCGAAAATGCCTTAGTTTGAGCGCCTGTTTGCCAAAGGTTGGTGCCATCGAGCGATATGTTAGCAGCAAACTGATCTTGCTGATTTAAGCGCTCTAGTAAACGCGCGCCCCAACCATTATTTAGCGATGCCTTTTCACGGCCATACATCCACGCTGCTTGTTGATTGTTATGTGAAAACAAGTGTTGAGGCAGCGGTACTGCTTTATTTTTATAATCGTCAAGTGTGGTCGGTGCAAGCAGAGTACCTACCCCGCCAACAAACGCTAAATTAGCCGAGTCAAACACACTTTGCATGGGTGCAAGTGCTGGGTGCAGCCCTACACCACCAGCAAACGAAGACTGCGTATTAAGTGCAATAGGCGACTTTACAGCTAAATTCTGCCTGCTTTGCTCGTATAACTTACGCTGTTCGCCCTCTAATGGCATTAGCATATTAAGTGAATCGTTCCCACCATATAAAAATATGCACACTAGTGCTTTATAATCACCTAATTCAACGGCATTAGTTGCGCCGGTTAATGCTTGAAGTTGTAAACTGGTTAACGCCGCTGCCGACACTCCACCTTTTAAACATAACGACAAAAATTGCCTTCTATTTATGCTCATTATGTCTCTCCTAATACTGTAAATTAAATTCAGGTGAAATTGCTACCATATAAAGTAAATACGATATGCGTTGACGGATTTGGCTATCATTAAAATAAGCGTCTAAATCGACTAACGCCTGGCGGGTCTCGCGGCTCATTGAGCCTGCAAAGTACAAAATATTGTATTGATCAAGCAGCGAGTGTATACCTTTATTTTTTAGGTGGTTCATGTCGTCTTTAATAAAAACATATATTATTTTGGGGACTAAAGAGGTGTTCCCCTCTGCTGCACGCCACATTAAATCTGAATAATGTTTATTCATTATACCAATTAAAGTAGCATCACTGGCTATTTGTAACTCAGGCGCAACTAAGCCCTCATTACGTAAGTAAGTTGGTTGGTAATCAGGTCTGAAAAAATTAAATACCGAAGACGACTCCATTGGTCCCTGTCCATAGGTATTATATAGCCCCCATGTATTGTAATAACCAATAGCTGATTTAGCATCTAAGTTACGCCAAAATTGTATTGTGGTTAACAACGGTTCTTTGAGTTTCCCCTGATAATTTAAAACACTGCCAAAGTGGCGTGCCTCATCATCTAAATAAATAGCCGTAATAACTGCCGCTAAATCACCGCGCACCCCAGCGCCGTTATCATTAAAAACACTGGCAACACGGGCAACATATTGCGCAGTTGGGTTTGAAGTAATTAACCGCTGTATTAGTTGCTTACTAATAAATGGAGCTACATTATTGTGGTTAAATAAGTTATCTAGGGCTATTTTCAGCGTTTCTTCTGGTCCATACCCTGCTGGTATAATTTCACCACTTAACAGCGTTTTTTGTTTACTTGAATGGTATTCACTAAATGCCTTCATCGGCTGTATAAAATTATTATTTTTTTGCTTAAATGTTTCACTACCTGCAAATGTCCACCCTGTAAATACGCGTGCAAACCCCTGTATTTGAGGCTGTCCGTAAGTAGCAATAGTATTACCTTGTGCGTCCAGTTTTGGGGTCGCATCTAAATTGAGTTCTTCAAGGCCTATTGTAAATAACTGCATCACTTCGCGGGCGTAGTTTTCATCTGGGCGAATATTAAGCTCATCATTTGCCTTTTCATTACCTAAATGGCTTAAAAAAGTACCCATAATTGGCGACAGCGTAACATCTTCAAGTAGGTCTCTGTAATTGCCAAAGGTATGCTTAAGCAATATATCGTAGTAATTAATCATTCCTTCAGGCTGACTACCTACATTACCATTTGCATCCGACACCACCAATATTTGACTCAACGCAAAAGCCACACGTTGACGTAATTGATCGTCGCTATGCAACACCCCTTTCCACCATGCATCAATACGGTTGATATATTGGAAATTAGTTTGGCCCGGGGTTTTAACTAAATATCTACTATGATAGTTAATTGGTAGCGCCATTTGCTGCTTAAGCCATTGCAGCTCGCTTAACCCTTGTGCTTGGCGTATTTCTTTTAAGGTTGGTCCCATAGTACCTTGATGTAGTATGCGTGCCGCAGCAATTTCATCCATGCTATTTCGTGCGACAAAGCTTACAGTTTTAACGTTAGTAGCCCCTTCGTTATCAGTTGCCGTTACACTAAAAACGTATTCCATTGCTGCGTAACTTTGCGCATCAGGTAAAGTAATAGTGACACTACTAGCATTTACAGGTGCATTAAGCACTTTATGTCCCGCTGTTTGCTCCCATACGATACTGCTGATAGTGCCATCGGCATCACTTGCTATTGCGCTTAACTCAACAACCTGTCCGCTAACGATATCATTTACGTTATTTGTTACCGATAGTGTGGGGGGGGTATTTTCGCTTACAATTGGTGTTTCAGCCGAGCCTGATCCCACGTCCGAACCAGAGCTAGAGCCACCACAAGCACAGAGATATAAAGCAGAAATAGTTAGTAAAAAAGTTCTATAGTACATGTGAATTTGTTCTCACCTCAATTAAAGCACGGCAATACTTATTGCCATTAATGCATTAATTGAAACATAAAAATCACATATTTACTCTTTATTTTTTGTAACCGAAACTTGACTAATTCGCAAAAATGCACAAACTACGGGGGTTAAATTACCCAGAGCCTTATTATTTATGAAAACAGAAATTAGCTATCGTTTTGAATCTTCTCAAGTTGCCAACCGATTTATACACCTACTTAAAAATTGGCCCATTAACGATGTAAAAACAAAATTATTTAATGGCGGCAATTGCGTAAAGGTTAATTATGACTATGACGAGAGTGGTTTTGACTACACAGTTGCAGAGCTCGACGACTTAGCCGAAACACACGGCGGTAAAGAAATTTAAAAATAGTGTTTTTATATTTTGAAGTGTTTTTGGCTGGGTCTACTTTTTTTAAACTGATGGATTGTTGATTAGTAAATATAAATTAAACAAAAAAGAGCACTATAGTTTAATTAAACCATAGTGCCGCTGTTTATCGTTATTTATCGAAATGAATAACGGTGCGAATACTTTCGCCTCTGTGCATTAAATCAAACGATTCGTTAATATCTTCAAGTGCCATTGTATGAGTAATAAAGTCACTTAATTTAAATTCACCCGCTAAATAACGCTCTACATAATCAGGTAATTCGCTGCGACCTTTAACCCCACCAAATGCTGAGCCTCTCCATACTCTACCCGTTACCAATTGGAACGGACGGGTTGAAATTTCTTGCCCCGCACCAGCAACACCAATAACCACAGACTCGCCCCAGCCTTTATGGCAGCACTCTAGCGCAGAGCGCATTAGGTTAACGTTACCAATACACTCAAACGAGTAATCAACACCGCCATCGGTCAGCTCTACAATTACATCTTGAATTGGTTTGTCGTAGTCTTTAGGGTTAATAAAGTCGGTAGCGCCTAATTTTTTTGCTAACTCAAACTTACTTTCGTTAATATCTATAGCAATAATTCGGCTCGCTTTAGCCATAGTTGCGCCAATAACTGCCGATAAGCCTATACCACCAAGGCCAAATATAGCGACTGTTGCGCCTTCTTCAACTTTTGCAGTATTCATTACCGCGCCCATGCCGGTGGTAACACCACAGCCTAATAAACACACCTCTTCTAATGGTGCAGATTTATTAACTTTTGCTAACGAAATTTCTGGTAATACCGTGTATTCAGAGAAAGTTGAACAACCCATGTAATGAAAAATTGGCTGGCCGTCTTTGTAAAAACGAGTGGTGCCATCAGGCATTAAGCCTTTACCTTGAGTTTCACGAATTTTTTGACACAAGTTAGTTTTACCCGATAAACAAAACTTACACTCGCCACACTCTGGTGTGTATAAAGGAATAACGTGATCCCCAACTTTTACACTCGTTACGCCCTCGCCAACTTGCTCAACTATACCACCGCCTTCGTGGCCTAAAATAACCGGAAAAATCCCTTCAGGATCATCGCCCGATAAAGTAAAAGCATCGGTATGACAAACTCCAGAGGCAATAACTTTAACTAATACTTCGCCCTTGCGCGGCAGCATTACGTCAATTTCTTCGATAGATAAAGGCTGTTTTGGACCCCATGCTATGGCGGCTTTCGATTTTATAAACTTATCTGACATCTCGTTCTCTCTTAATTAATAAATTATTTAATATAAATGAACGTAAACACGTATTTTAGTTTAGTTCAGTTACCTTAATAATGCGCTGCTGCATATTATGGCGGCTTAAAATTAGGCAATTTACTTTAAAGCAATTATTTATTGTTTTATCAGCTTTACTTACCTTTACTGTTAATGGCTATGCCCTTGCGATAGATTAATCATTGCAATGCCTATGGCCACCAATGCCATTCCTAACCAAGTGGATAAATCTAAATGCTGTTTATATACAAGGGTAGATAATAGCGTAACGGTAACAATAGCTAACCCTGCCCACATCGCATGCACAATACCTACAGGCATGCCTTTCATTGCTTGGCCTAAAAAAACAAACGCAGCCAAATGGCCCAATAACACCACTATGCTGGGCAGTAACCTAGTAAAGCCATCTGTTTGTTTTAATGCCACATGCGACATAGCTTCTGCAATAACACCCAAAAATAAAAATACCCAACTCATATTTTTTCCTATTTATTTTGCGAGCTGTTGTAATTAATGTCGATAACGTTATATCGACTATTTAACTTATTCACAGCATGTTTGTGTTGATGGCTATTATTATATTTGTTTCTGTAAAAATGATAATGTGCTATTTTTGAAATTAACTTATACATATAGGTAACAATCATGCAGTGGGAAGGTATTAGTGAATTTGTACACGTTGCTGAAAACGCCAGCTTTACGCAAGCCTCAAAAAAAATGGCAATATCAACAGCGCAAGTAAGCAGGCAAATTAGTGCGCTCGAAAACCGGCTGAATGTGAAGCTATTTTATCGTACTACGCGCAAAGTATCGTTAACTGAAGAAGGCCGAGTTTTTTATCAGCACTGTCGCAGCGTGCTTGATGGTTTAGATGCTGCAGAGCGGGCTATAACTAACTTACAAACAACGCCCCAAGGTAAAATAAAGCTTACGGCTTCGGTAACTTATGGAGAGCAGCAAGTACTGCCTTTGGTTTCTGACTTTATGCTGCAATATAGTGAAGTCGCGGTTTCTGCTTACTTGAGTAATCAACAAATTGACTTAGTTGAAGGCGGATACGATTTAGCTATACGTATTGGTAAGCTGGCCGACTCGTCAATGATGGCAAAAAAACTCGGAACCCGAACCAGTTATGTGTGCGCATCGCCAGAATATCTGGAAAAACACGGTATACCACATGCAATTTCTGAACTGAGTAAACATAGTTGCCTACTAGGCACGCTTGATTATTGGCACTTTATGGAGTCGGGAAAAGAAAAAAACATTCGCGTTGCCGGTAAGCTACGCTATAACAGCGGGTACAGCCTAGCGGATGCAGCATTAAAAGGATTAGGAATAGTACAACTGCCCGATTACTACGTGCAAAATCACCTACAAAGTGGTGAGCTAATTACCTTATTAGATAGCTATCGAGTGCCTGATGAAGGCATTTGGGCTATATACCCTCATAATCGTCACTTATCGCCAAAAATAAGGTTATTGGTCGACTTTTTAGCAAAGCATCTTAGTTAGTCCGTTAGTTAACATTTACGTTTTGAATAATATTAATCTCGTATTTAACTGTGAGGTTAATATTATTACTTCAACTCAGTACACGCTCACATTTTACTTTTCACTTTGTTAGTTGCAATACTGGTTGCAGGGCTATCGGGCCAAAAATGCTTGGGGTAACGTCCTTTCATTTCTTTTTGTACATCACGATAACTGGTATTCCAAAAGTGCGCTAAATCTTGCGTAAGTTGCAACGAGCGTTTTCCCGGCGATAATAACTCCATTAGCAATGGCAATTTCCCCTGTGCCAATAACGGCGTGTTGGTCATACCGTATACTTCTTGCATGCGTACACTGAGTTTTGCAGGCCCTTCAAGCTGATATTCAATCCTAATATTAGAGCCGCTCGCTACCGTTAAACGCAGTGGCAGTAAGCTTTTTAAGGCACTTTGTTGTTGCCAATCAAAACAATTTTGTAATGCCTCAAAGTAGTTAAACTTTTTAAGCTGCTCCAGGGTTTTAATATCTTGTAAAAACACACCTAGCCACTGCGGTGCCGTTTGAATAAGTTGCTGCTCGTTAATTTGCGGAAACTTTTCGCTCATTAGCTTACTTGCTAAGCTCATTCTAATTAATAGTTGCTCAGCGTCTTTTTGTTCATTAAACAGCGCAAAGCCATGTTTAGTAAATAAATTTAACCATGCTTTGGCGCGCTCACTTTTATCGAGTTTTTGCTTACTTGGCTGGCTAGTAAGGGTAATAGCGCCAAGTCTTACTTCGTCTTGATGGATAAAGCGTGCGGTTTTTTCGTCAAACTCACAGCGAGTTTGCATGCTAAATAAATGCGGTAAATAGGCTTGCAGCTCAAATGGGCTAAGTGATGTAGCACTAAAAATACGCCCGCCTTTGTGCCCTCCCATAGTAGCAATTGCAAGGTAGTCGTCATTATGCCAGTAATCGCGGTTTAGCTCAGCGCCTGCACCATTGGCAAGTAAGTAACCACTGCCACGCTTTTTCGCGATTCGATCGGGGTAAGCAAGCGCCACCAGCAAGCTTAAGTGCTCGGTATTTAAATCACCATTTGACTCTTTTACTTTTAAGCGACTTTGCCAATATTTTAATTGCTGCTTAAATACCGGATGTGGCCGTTGTTGTTGGCTATGCAGCGCTAAGCTTAGCTCGTTAGCAGTATTTACGCGGCTTTCAAGTAATGCCACCAAATAAATAGCGAGTCGATAGATACCGGGGAGTGCTTGCTCTAATGCCTGCGCTTTTAAAAGCATATGCGCCAACCGAATATCAGCGCCAAAGCCTAACATTTTACTGCCAAGCCGTGTGAGCTTACCTTTGCTATCAATGGCTTCAAGCATGCTAAGTAAGTTACTTGCCTGTATGCCCTGCTGCTCAGTAGGTTTATCAAGCAAGGTTAGCTCCTCAATACTTGCCCCCCATTGCTTAGCTTCTAGCATTAGTTGGCTTATGTCTGATGTGAGTATTTCGGGATTGTCGTGGCTATTACGGCGCTCAAAAGTTTGCTTAGAGCCCAGCCTATAAACCACCCCTGGCTCTATTCGCCCTGCACGCCCTGCACGCTGCACTGCCGATGAGCGCGATATACTTTGTGTTGTTAGTTCAGTAACACCGGTTTTTAAATTAAAGGTCGCGGCGCGGCGTTTACCGCTATCAATCACAATCCTTATACCTTCAATGGTTAAGCTGGTTTCGGCCACATTGGTAGTAAGTACCACTTTGCGCATCCCCTCTGGCGCAGGGGCAATAGCTGCTTGCTGATTGGCTTTATCTTGCTCGCCAAATAGCGTTGCTACTATACAATTGTTTGGTAAGTCAGTGAGCGCTTGCTGTACCCTGAGTATTTCGTGCTGCCCTGGTAAAAACACCAACGCGCTGCCGGTTTGCTCACTCAATGCTTGTTTTATTATAGTGGGGATTGCATCAAGCCAGCGGCTTTCATCTTTTATGGGTATATAGACTTCATCTATTGGGTAGCTGCGCCCGTTTGATTGAATTACAGGACAAGCAAAAAATTCAGTGTAACGCTGGGTATCAAGGGTTGCCGACATCAACATTATGGTTAAATCTTCGCGCAGCGCACTTTGGGTCTCCAACGCAAATGCCAATGAAGTATCGGCTGCAATAGAGCGCTCATGAAACTCATCAAATATCAGTAAATCAACATCGCCAAGCTCAGGATCGTTTTGCAGCATACGGGTAAGCATGCCTTCGGTAACTATTTCAAGTCGCGTATTCGCACTTACTTTACTCTCGCCTCTTATTCGCAAGCCAACACTTTGGCCAACACTCTCGTTTTGACACTTTGCCAAGTAACTAGCAATATTACGCGCAGCTAAACGACGCGGCTCTAGCATTACAATACGCTTAAAGTGCCCATCGCGCATAAGTTGCAGCGGCAACCAAGTAGACTTACCCGCACCCGGCGGCGCTTGCAGTAGCGTAATTGGGTTGCTTTGTAATGTTATTACGAGTTGTTGATATATGTTTTGAACCGGCAGCACTGCTATTTACCCTAAATTGATTTGCCGGCATTGTAACAAAAAACCGCAGCGTAACTGCGGTTGATATTTAATAATTAATACTCTTTTACAAGCAACTAAGCTCAATAGGTTGCCCATTAGTTGCCCACTTTCTACCTATTAACTCTCTACTAGCTACCCGATACCATTCTAATTCGCTCTGCGGGTACGCGTAATTGCCGCATTAAATACACTTTAAACGACTCTGCATAAGGCTGATCATCTACGGCTTTTTGCATGCATAATAGCCAAGCTTCACTTTCGGCAACGCCTACCGTTAAATGTTTATGCGCCTGTGGAATATTAATGCTACCAAAATGCTCCGCGTACAGCTTAGGGCCGCCCATCCAACCTGACAAAAAGTAAGCTAACTTTTTACGCGACTGCGACAAGTCTTCACTGTGCATATCTCTTATGTGCTTAGCCTCTTTCAACTGTTGCATATAATCATAAAATGCATCAACCAGCTGGGTAATGCCGGCTAACTCCCCCGCCATTTTGTAAGAGCAATCTCCTACGCCATATTCACACATTTTAGTATCCATAACTCACTCATACCGCCTTTTTATCGCAACATAATAACTTAAAACCCATAATGGATAAGCAATTATTACAAACTGCTATGTATATTTTGTATACATTTAAAGAAGGGCCACATAATTACACCCACCTTTTAGCCTTACTCTATTTATGATTGATATTAAGCTACTGATATTAATTACAAAAAATATGTATGCTTTTTTTGGTATACGACTTGCTACTTATAATCGACTATTAATTTCACTAATCTAAAGTAAGGAGCTACTTATGAACAGCGATCGTATCAAAGGTAATTGGAAAGAACTTAAAGGTAAAGCGCAACGTAAATGGGGCGACATAACCGACGATGATTTAGATAAAATTGAAGGTAGCCGTAAAGAGTTAGTTGGTAAAATTCAACAGCAATACGGTAAATCGAAAGAAGAAGCCGAACGCGAAGTTGATGAATTTGAAAAAGACCATTAATTTTAAGCTATTAGCTACTTAAAAATAAACCGCCTTTGTTGGCGGTTTTGTTTTTGGCTAAACATTAAAATAATAATATTACTATGACACCCACTCTAATAATTAATCCCTTTGATGTTTATCTAAATAAACATTGCTGAGCTTAAAACCCTATTAGCTTTAACAATCTCTCTGCTTATTTAAATAATATTAAAATAACGCTGTTTTTATTTATTTTTAGGCATGCGAAATACTCTGTTTTCACAGTGAGGGGGAATAACGGGTAAGTTTTGAAGTAACGCTTTAAGCCAGTAGTTTTTCGCAGTTACTAACGTTGGCGCGCCGCTTTCTGTTTAGGTGTTCACAGTATCCTTCGTGTGACACTGGGCGACCTACTGCGCCATGAAATACGCGACTAAATTGCGTGGTGAGTTTTAACCAGTTTTCGGAGGTAATGTTTACTCTTTGTAACAGGGGTAAAGTGGTATTTTCAATATGGCCTTTCTTGTCTTCACATATACAACGCCCAGTTAATTCTACTAATTCAAGGTAAGATTTAAGCTCAAACGGTAACCCTTTGGCCATGTGCTTTTTGGGTTTACCTGAAAAGCGCAGGAGTTGCTTCGGTTGCTTACCTGCAGTGGCACTTTCAATACGTATTTTTACGCTAGTATGGTCTGATGTTTCTGGCGTTGCTGCTGCCTTTGCTCTTATTGGGTTTAAATCTACATACGCCATACAGGCGATTAATGCTGATTCATCTAAGAGGGCTTGTGATTTAAAGCGTCCCTCCCAAAAGCGGCCGGTACAGTTATCTTCTTTATTAGCTCTGCGCGCAATGTCTTCATTTAATAGCCGCATAAACCAACTGATATTAGCTAAGCGTTCTCGGTATTCACTAATTGTTTCATTTAAAAAGAGCCATTCAATTTTACTCAGCTCTTCACCTTGCAGATATTTGTTGGTGAGTACGGTGCCTTTACAAAGCCTGTGCCAGCGCTGAATAATGGTTTTATCGGTTAGTCGCTTGGCTTTTTTATCGTCAACATAGAGTACTAAGTGGGTGTGGTTGCTCATTACCGCATACGCACACACATCAATACAAAACACCTTAGCGAGGGCAAGTAATTTGCTTTCAACCCAGCCTCTGCGATGCTCATACGATTGGTTAGTAAAGTGGTCTACGCCGCATAAAAATGCACGGCGTACACAGCGCGAAATACAGTGGTAGTATTTTGTATCGACCAAACTGACCTGACGTTTTCTTGCAATAGCCATGTGACACCCTGCTTAATTATCGTACTACACAGAGCTTAGTTAATCATGCTGATATTGCAAATGTTAGGATGGATGTCTGTTTAATTTTTACCTTTAATAAAACCATATCGGACTTATCGCTAGGCTTGTTATTAATACACATGACAATAGACAAATCATCTCAACCAGCTTTAAAATATTGTGTATATAGTTTGTCTAAACCATCTTTGAAAGTAACTGTATAACTAAATCGTTTTGTCAAAAATGACGTTATTGCTAAATATTCCTCTCTGTCACACTCTGCTACACTAGCAATAGTTATACTATCACTAGAGAAAATAACTTTTCCTTTCCCCATAAAAAGAACAGCTTTGCTCTCTTTTTTACAAAAGCTTTTTAACTTTTCATCTAACTTCTTGTCGGGCAGCTCATCGCCATCAATATAATATGTAAAAACACAATTTAAAGCAGATCCAATACCTGCATTTTTTAGTTCTATCTTAAACTCATTGTCAACATCAAGAAAAGAGCAGTGCTCATAAAGTACAGGTTGAAAAGATAGTTCTATACTTTTACGATTATCAGCTATTCCTTTGTAAGCGAATACAAATGTAATAAGCCCTATAAATGTAGCGATTAGATCTCCTGCTTTTAGTTCAGCATTCCATTTAATTGGAATATCAAAATCTCCAAAAATAAAGCCTATAAAAACACCCGCTGTTAGCGTTAAAACAATCACAGTAATTTGAAAGAAAGTTGAGTTTTTATACATCTCGTGTGTCATTCCTGTCCGTTGCTTTTATACTTTCTAATTTATTAGCAAAAAAATAAAATAGACTGTGTGATATATCTAATGGCATATCTGTTGCGTAAGCAATATTTTCTTTTTCTAACAATTTTGTTTCGTAATCAAATGATTCAATAAGTACATCCATTGAGGCCGGAACATCTTTTAAATAATAATATTTTAAACTAATAAAAATATAGGATTTGCTAAATTACACTCCTTTGTTAAAAATCTTATAACGGTCTAATTGACCTCATTCAGTTGTTTATAACATCTAGAGCGGATTGTATTATATTGTCCAATAATCCCACTGAAAACTCTTTTAAACAATTGATTATCTTTACTTTAAACCACTTTATACGATTGATATTTAAACAAAATCGAGCCTAATTAGGCTCGCTTTTGCTTTATTTGACAGCTAAAAAATGAACGTTTTTCCTTACTCCGGATCATACCCCAAGTTAGGCGATAGCCATCTTTCAGCCTCTTCAAGCGTCATATTAGTTCGTTTAGCGTAGTCTTCCACCTGATCTTTTTGGATTGCTGCTACTGCGTAATATTTTGCCTCTGGGTGTGAAAAGTACCAGCCCGAAACGGCTGCACCTGGCCACATGGCGTACGAGCTGGTGAGCTGCATACCAATGCGTTTTTCAGTATCGAGCAGTTGCCAAATTTTCTTTTTCTCGGTGTGCTCTGGGCACGCTGGGTAACCTGGCGCTGGGCGAATACCTTGGTAGTTTTCGCGTATTAGCTCATCGTTTGCTAGGTTTTCATCTGGTGCAAAGCCCCAGTATTCTTTACGTACTTGCTCGTGTAAATACTCGGCAAACGCTTCGGCTAGCCTGTCGGCTACGGCTTTAATCATTATTTTGTTGTAATCGTCTTGCTGTGCGTCAAACGCATTGGCAAGGTCGTCTTCTTCCAAACCACCCGTTACTGCAAACGCGCCAAAGTAATCGGGTGTACCTTTTGGGGCTATGTAATCGGCTAGGCAGTAGTTAGCAAAATCGGTTTTTTCGGTTTGCTGGCGTAAATGGCACGAGGTAGTTAACACCTCTTTGCGTGTTTCGTCGGTGTATATTTCTATGTCGTCGCCAACCCGGTTTGCCGGAAATAAACCAATTACACCCAGTGGTTGCAAGCTGCCTGCTTTTTCAAGGTCGTCTAACATGTCGTTGGCGTCTTTAAATAAGCTTTGCGCTTGCTCGCCTACTACTTCATCGGTCATTATGCGCGGGTATTTACCGGCGATTGACCAGGTCATAAAGTATGGCGTCCAATCTATGTATTTACGCAATGTAGTTATAGATACATTTTTAAACTCTTGCACGCCAAGCTGTTTCGGCACTGGTGGTGTGTAGTTATCCCAATCGAGTTTGGCGGCGTTATCGCGAGCACGCTGAATTGTCACTGGTTTTGAGCGTGGTTTTTTACGCGCTTGTTGCTCGCGTACTTTAACGTACTCGGCTTGTGTTTTTTCTAAAAAGTCACTTTTGTGCTCTTTTGATAATAAGTTTGAAACCACACCCACAGCACGGCTGGCGTTACTCACATACACTACGCCTTTATCGTACTGAGGCTCAATTTTAACGGCGGTGTGCGCTTTTGATGTAGTAGCACCACCAATTAACAGCGGCAGTTCAAAACCACGGCGTTTCATTTCTTTGGCTACGTGTACCATTTCGTCAAGCGATGGGGTAATTAGCCCCGATAAACCAATAATATCGGCTTTTTCGTCGATTGCGGTTTGCAGTATTTTATCAGCAGGCACCATTACGCCTAAGTCGATTACTTCGTAGTTATTACATTGCAGTACTACGCCAACAATATTTTTACCTATATCGTGTACGTCGCCTTTTACGGTGGCCATTACAATTTTGCCGTTGGTTGAACCTTCTTCTTTTTCAAGCTCAATGTAGGGGTCTAGGTAAGCCACAGCACGCTTCATTACACGGGCCGATTTAACTACTTGTGGTAAAAACATTTTACCTGCACCAAATAAGTCACCTACTACGTTCATGCCGTCCATTAACGGACCTTCAATTACGTGAATAGGTTTAGCGGCAGCTGCGCGGCACTCTTCGGTGTCTACTTCTATAAAGGTAGTTATACCTTTAACAAGGGCATGCTCAAGGCGTTTTTCAACGCTCCAACTGCGCCATTCTAAATCTTCAATGCGCTCGGCTTGTGCCATGCCTGAGTACTTAGGCGCAAGTTCTACTAAACGCTCGCCTGCACCGGGGTCGGTATTGAGTATTACGTCTGTAACGGCTTTGCGTAGTTCTTCGGGAATATCGTCGTAAACCGCCAGTTGCCCAGCGTTAACAATCCCCATATCCATACCCGCTTGAATAGCGTGGTATAAAAATACTGAGTGAATTGCTTCACGTACTGGGTTATTACCCCGAAACGAAAACGACACATTCGACACTCCGCCCGACACTTTACAGTGCGGCAAGTTTTGCTTTATGCGCCGTGTGCCTTCAATAAATTCGACCGCGTAGTTGTCGTGCTCTTCTATCCCTGTGGCTACGGCAAATATATTTGGGTCAAAAATAATATCTTCGGGCGCAAAGCCAACGTCTTCTACTAATATTTTATAGCTACGCTCACATATTTCAAATTTTCTATCGGCGGTGGCGGCTTGGCCGTCGGTATCAAAGGCCATAACTACAGCCGCTGCACCAAAACGTTTAATGGTTTTGGCTTGACGAATAAACGGCTCTTCGCCTTCTTTTAACGAAATTGAGTTAACAATGGCTTTGCCTTGAATACACTTTAAACCGGCTTCTATTACTTCCCATTTAGAGGAGTCGACCATGATAGGTACGCGCGAAATATCGGGTTCTGAGGCAATTAAATTTAAAAACTTAACCATGGCCGCTTTTGAGTCCAACATGGCTTCGTCCATGTTTATATCAATTACCTGCGCGCCGTTTTCTACTTGCTCGCGGGCAACAGTTAGCGCGGTTTCATAGTCTTCTTCCATGATCAAACGTTTAAACATGGCGGAGCCGGTTACATTGGTACGTTCGCCGACATTAGTAAATACTGCTATTTTTTGAGTCATGTTGGCGGCTCCTTAATTTAAGTTACAGGCTTCGAGGCCCGATAAACGCATGCGTACTTCAATTTCTGGCAACTGGCGTGGTTTAACACCCGCTAAACCTTTTGCAAAGGCGCGAATATGCGCAGGTGTGGTGCCGCAGCAACCACCTACAATATTAATAAAACCCGATTTACCCCAATCAATAATTTCGGTTGCCATTTCTTTTGCTTCTAGGTCGTAGCCACCAAATTCGTTAGGCAAACCTGCATTTGGATGCACTGAGGTAAAGGTTTCGCATACACGCGACAACTCTTGCACATATTGGCGCAGTAAATCAGGGCCTAAGGCGCAGTTAAGGCCAATAGAAAGCGGTTTAATATGGCGAATAGAGTTATAAAAGGCTTCGGTAGTTTGCCCCGAAAGCGTACGCCCTGAGGCATCGGTAATAGTGCCGGAGATCATAACTGGTAATGTGCGCCCTGCTTGCTCAAACGCTTCTTCTACTGCAAACGATGCAGCTTTAGCATTGAGGGTATCGAATATGGTTTCGATTAAAATAATATCGGCGCCACCTTCCATCAGTGCCAAGGTCGATTCTACATAGGCAGTAACTAAACGATCAAAAGTAACATTACGATAGCCCGGATCGTTTACATCGGGCGACAATGAACAAGTTTTTGATGTTGGCCCAAGTACGCCTGCTACATAACGCGGTTTTTCGGGCGTTTTAGCACTAAATTCATCGCAAAGTAGCCGCGCTAATTTTGCCGACTCTAGGTTTATTTCACGGCTTAAATTAGCCATGTCGTAATCCTCCATCGAAATGGTGGTGGAGTTAAAGGTATTGGTTTCGATAATATCGGCACCGGCAGCTAAAAAGCTACGGTGAATATCGGTAATTATTTTAGGCTGCGTAAGGCTTAGTAAATCGTTATTACCGCGAATAAGTACATGCCAATCTTTAAAGCGTTCACCCCGGTAGTCTTGCTCTTCTAATTGGTGTGCTTGGATCATAGTGCCCATAGCGCCATCTAAAATTAAAATACGCTCTTTTAACGCTGCACTTAGTTCGTCGTGCTTGTTTTTATTTTGGTCATTATTAAGAGGGTTATTCGGCATAGTTGTTAGTCCTTACGTCTTGGCTAACTAAATTAATATCATAGGGTGTAGTTTGGTACACGTAATAATTTAACCAGTTCGAAAAAAGTAAAAAAGCATGGCTTTGCCACGTTTTTGAAGGTTGTTTAGTTGCATCGTCATCTGGAAAGTAATTTTCGGGTTTGGGCGCATTGTCGCTTTTTTCGCAATCACGTTGGTATTCAGCTTTTAACGAGTCGGCGTCATACTCTGGGTGGCCGGTAATAAACACTTGGCTGCCCGACTTGTTTTTAACTAAGTAAGCACCTACTTTCTCAGAACCTGCTAGCACGATTAGCTCATTGCAAGCATTTATTTTATTTACATCTACATGGCCATAACGCGAATGCGGTACTAAAAAGGTGTCGTCAAAGCCGCGCGTTAACGCCCCATGTTCAAAATAACATTGGTGCGTAAATACGCCGCACAGTTTATCGGTTTTTAAATCGCGCTTTATTTTATAATGATGATAAAGCGCCGCATGTGCTGCCCAACACGAAAAAAGTGTAGACGTAACATGCTGCTCAGCCCAATCTAAAATTGCGGTAAACTCATCCCAATAAGCTACATCCTGGTACTCTAAATGCGCTAGCGGCGCGCCGGTAACTATTAATGCATCGTAGTTATTGTTTTTTACTTCTGAAAAATAACGATAAAAGGTATCTAGGTGCTGCTCTGAATTACTGCTACTGCGATGAGTGTCAAGACGCAGTAGTTCTACATTTACTTGCAAAGGCGAATTGGCAAGCAAACGAATAAACTGTACTTCGGTTTCAACTTTATTAGGCATTAAGTTAAGAATAGCCAAACGCATGGGGCGAATCTCTTGCGTTTTTGCACGAGTTTGTGGCATTACAAATACGTTTTCTTGGCGCAGGCGAGCAATAGCTGGTAGCTCGTCTTTTACTGTAATTGGCATCCTTTTACTCCTATTCATCAAAACCGAAAACTTATTATGAACAGATAAGAAAAAATATCAACCAATAGATGGATAGATGTCTAAATACCCAAATGAAATTTTTTCATCCTATTTTATAATCGCATTTGTGCACTTTATAGTTTGTTTCTCGGTTTAAAATTGGCCATTCGTTGACTGCCTCACCCGTCAACCACTACAATAGAGCATTGTGATTTTTATTATTATTTGAAGGTTTTTTCCATGGTTTTACCTGATAAATTTATATTCTCGATGAGTCGAGTTTCTAAGGTTGTGCCACCTAAGCGCACTATCTTAAAAGACATCTCGTTACATTTTTTCCCGGGCGCTAAAATTGGTGTGCTTGGTTTAAACGGCTCTGGTAAATCAACATTGCTACGTATTATGGCCGGTGTTGACCAAGACTTTGAAGGTGATGCCTTTCCACAACCAGGCACTAAAATTGGTTACTTACCGCAAGAGCCAGTACTAGACGAAAGCAAAACCGTACGCGAAATTGTTGAGCAAGCGGTTGGCGAAGTTAAATATGCGCTTAAACGCCTTGACGAAGTGTATAACGAATACGCCATGGAAGACGCTGACTTTGACGCACTTGCAAAAGAGCAAGGCGAACTTGAAGCGGTTATTCAAGCGCACGATGGTCATAACATAGACAACGTTTTAGAGCGCGCTGCCGATGCACTACGTTTACCTGAGTGGGATGCTAAAATTGAGCACCTTTCGGGTGGTGAACGCCGCCGTGTTGCTATATGCCGACTGTTACTTGAAAAACCAGACATGCTTATTCTCGATGAGCCAACTAACCACTTAGACGCTGAGTCGGTTGCCTGGTTAGAGCGCTTCTTACACGATTACGAAGGCACTGTTGTGGCGGTAACGCATGACCGTTACTTCCTAGATAATGTAGCAGGTTGGATTTTAGAGCTTGACCGTGGTGAAGGTATTCCATGGGAAGGTAACTACTCTTCGTGGTTAGAGCAAAAAGATGCGCGCCTACAACAAGAGCAAAAGTCTGAAAAAGCACGTCAAAAGTCAATTGCGCAAGAGCTTGAATGGGTTCGTTCAAACCCTAAAGGCCGCCAAGCTAAGTCAAAAGCACGTATGGCGCAGTTTACCGAAATGCAGCAGTCTGATTATCAAAAACGTAACGAAACCAACGAAATGTTTATTCCGCCTGGCCCACGTTTAGGGGATCAAGTGCTTGAAATAACTAACTTACGTAAAAGCTTTGGCGACCGTGTATTAATCGACGATTTAAGCTTTAGCATGCCAAAAGGTGCCATTGTGGGCATTATTGGTGCAAACGGTGCGGGTAAATCAACACTGTTTAAAATGATCAGCGGCGAGCAACAACAAGACAGCGGCAATATCACCATAGGTGAAAGCGTACACATTGCAACGGTTGATCAGTTCCGTGACGGTATGGACGAAAGCAAAACTGTTTTCCAAGAAATATCAGACGGCCAAGACGTGCTTAAAATTGGTAATTTTGAGTTCCCAAGCCGTGCTTACGTTAGCCGTTTTAACTTTAAAGGTAACGATCAGCAAAAGTTTGTTAAGGACCTATCGGGTGGTGAGCGTAACCGTTTACACCTTGCTAAGTTATTAAAAGCTGGCGGCAACGTGTTACTACTGGATGAGCCAACTAACGACTTAGACGTTGAAACACTACGTGCACTAGAAAACGCTATTTTAGAGTTTCCTGGTTGTGTAATGTGTATATCGCATGACCGTTGGTTCCTTGACCGTATTGCTACACATATTTTAGATTACCGCGACGAAGGCCAAATTAACTTCTTTGATGGTAACTACACTGAATACGAAGAGTGGCTTAAAAAGACGTTAGGTGCAGAGGCAACTCAACCTAAGCGTATTAAATACAAAAAGATTGGTTAATAGCTAATTTTAAGCTCTAGGCAATAATTAAGCCCTGCATTTATGTAGGGCTTTTGTTTTATAACTATAACTACAAATAGAATTTTATGACTCTAAATCCTCACTTGCCGTTAGTTTATCATCCTAATTACTCGTTTAGCTTTGATCCTAAACATCGCTTTGTAATGAGTAAATTTGCGCATTTATATCAGCATGTTAAGCAGTTAGGATTAGTTGGCGATAACTTAGTACAGCCGTTATTAGGTACGCCAGAGGCACTAGAATTAGTACACTGCGAAAACTATATTCACGACCTATATCATAATCAATTAGACGAAAAAGCCATGCGCCGTATTGGTCTACCTTGGTCAAAAGAGCTAATGGCGCGTACCTTTACGGCCCCGCAAGGTACACTACAAACGGCTCGCTTAGCCCTTAAACACGGTATGGCGTGCCATTTAGCAGGCGGTACACACCACGCGCATACTGATTTTGGCTCAGGCTATTGCATGGTTAACGACTTGGCTTTTACTACGCAAACGCTAATTGAGTCGGGTGAGGTTACTAATGTACTTATTTTTGATTTAGACGTACATCAAGGCGATGGCACCGCAGCTATGCTGCAACACCAGCCTTATGCTTATACCTGCTCTATTCATTGCGAAAAAAACTTTCCGTTTCGTAAATCCCCTAGCGATTTAGATATTGGCTTAACTAACAATATGCAAGACGCTGAGTATTTAGGCATAGTTGACGACACTCTGCAATTTTTACTCAAGGAGCTAAACCCCGATTTAGTGCTGTACGATGCGGGAGTTGATGTGTGGCAACAAGACGGTTTAGGTAAACTCGATATTAGCTGGCAAGGTATAGAAAAACGCGACCATCTCGTACTTAAACGCTGCCTTGAGCACAACACTCCGGTAGCTACGGTTATTGGCGGCGGTTACGACAGAGATCACCAGCGTTTAGCTCAGCGTCATGGCATTGTAGTTGAGCAAGCAGCACGTTTTTAATAGTTTTAGAGTTTTACATATTGCAGCGGCGCGTTAAAACGAAAAAAGGCTCCTCGAATATCTCAGAGCCTTTGTTAACTTTGGAATTAACTCGGTATTATTAACTAGGTGTATTTACTAGGTATGATTAAATTAACCACGACTTAAACTTAATTAAGTACGAGTAACTGCGGCGCTATGCTTTGATAATCTACCGCCATAGCAATACTAAGTGCGGTAATATTAATAATTGAAAACGCGAACACTTGACGCGCCCAGCCGCTTATATCTATATTACGACGATAGCCTCGCAGCGCCATTAACAGCCACCAAAAACTAGTAATACAAGCAACCGCCATAAAAGCAGCACCGGTATAACCACTAATAGGTAGCAGCATCACAACCAAAGCATATATGGCAATATAAAGCACAATATGGCGCTTTGCTTTATCAATACCTTGCGCTACAGGTAATACGGGAATACCCGCTGCTTGGTAATCTTTAAAGCGAAAAATAGCAATGGCGTATGAATGCGGCATTTGCCACAGGCTAAACATTACCAGTAAAATTAATGCCCCCATATCAAACTGCCCAGATACTGCGCAGTAACCAACAACCGGTGGCACAGCCCCCGATAAACTGCCAATAAAAGTGCCATAAACTGAGTTGCGCTTCATGTAAAGGCTATAAACCCCTACATAAATAAAGTAACCAAAGGCGGCAAAAAACACTGCCGCTGGAGTGGTATAAGCTATTAATAAACCAAAGCCTATAATCCCCAATACCACCCCATGGCATAAAGCAGCCATTGCAGACATTTCGCCCGTTACTGTTACCCGGGTGCGAGTACGCGCCATGGCAATATCTATATCTCGGTCAATCACATTATTAATAGCACAACCTGATGCAACCACTAGCGATAAGCCAATTAAGGTAGCAACCATTAGCCATGGGTTTATATCACCGCGGGAGGCTAGTAAAAACCCGCCTGCTACGCTGATTAAGTTACCCATAATAATACCTGGCTTAGTTACTGATAAATAACGACGAAACATCTTTAGCTCCTAATACATCATCATTGCGTTAGATTCGTAAATAATCCAAACAGATAGCCCAACCACCATAACAATAATTAGGGCACTGAATAAAAACGAGAAGGTACTTGCACGGCCATCTTCAGTAATAAAATTAAGGTGTAAAAAGTATTTTAAATGCACCCAAATTTGTACTACGGCTAGAGTAATAATGCTGTAAAGCGTGGTTGCTTTTGAAAAGTCGCCACTCATTACCATATAAAATGGTATGACGGTTAAAATTACCGACAATACAAAACCAATTAAATAACTTTTAACACTGCCGTGAGATTCATCGTGGTGATGCTCATTTTGCATTTGCTTTAAAGCATGTGTTTCGCTGTGGCTCATTACATTACTCCCATTAAATAAACGAGGGTGAATACACAAATCCACACAATATCTAAAAAGTGCCAAAACAGGCTTAAGCAGCTCAAACGCGTTACGGTTGCTTTACCTAAGCCACGTTTTGCAACTTCAATCATCATTACACTCATCCAAATTAAACCTGCGGTTACGTGTAAACCGTGCAAGCCAACTAATGAGAAAAATGATGTTAAAAAAGCGCTATGTTGCGGACCATGCCCGTTCACTATTAGGTGATGAAATTCGTAAACTTCCATACTAATAAACACCACACCTAAACAAAAAGTAACCGCTAACCATATTAAGGTCAGCGCCTTTTTTTGCCCTTGCGCGGCTATCATCGCAAAACCAAAGGTAATACTACTAATAAGCAGTGCGGCAGTTTCTACTGCTACAAAGTCGAGTTCAAAAATATCTTTACCCGATACGCCGCCAGCGGTGTTCATAAACAACACCGCGTAGGTAGCAAAAAACGAGGCAAACAATAGGCAATCGGTCATTAAGTAAAGCCAAAAACCAAAAGTAGTATTACTAGAGGTATCATGATGCGCGTGAGCATCATGATCCTGTTTGGTATTTACAATTGCAGAGTTTAACGTTACCGACTCTTGACTAACAGACAAGGTACTCATGCGTTTAGCTCCTTATCAGTGGCTAAAATAGTGGCACTTAAGTTATGTGCTTGTTCAATACGTGCTACTTCGTCGGGCTGCACATAGTAGTCAACATCGCTTGCATAACAACGTTTGATAAATATAGCTATACCTCCTACTAAACCTGCCGCAGCTAACCACCAAATATGCCAGATCATGGCAAAACAAAATGCGGTTAAACTAGCAGCCATAAGTACCCCAGCCGAAGTGTTTTTAGGCATATGAATTGGGCTGTAGCTTGTTTTACCTTGATAAGCTTGGCCTTTTTCTTTCATGTCGGTCCAGGCATCAATATCGTCAACATGCGGAATTTGGGCAAAGTTATAAGCCTGTGGCGGTGACGATGTTGACCATTCTAGCGTGTGGCCGTTCCATGGATCGCCGGTAGCATCGTCAAGTGCTTCACGATCTCTAAAGCTCACATATAATTGAATTACTTGGCAAATAATACCAAACATAATAATGACTGCGCCTGCTGCAGCTATGTATAACCAAATATTCCAATCTGGGTTGTTGGTATGATTTAAACGACGGGTCATACCTAAAAAGCCTAATACATACAGCGGCATAAACGCGACAAAAAAGCCAATAATCCAACACCAAAATGCGCCTTTACCCCAGCCTTCATTTAGCTTAAAGCCCATTGCTTTAGGGAACCAAAATGCAAAGCCCGCAAGGTAGCCAAATACCGCACCACCGATAATAGTATTATGAAAATGCGCGATTAAAAACAAACTGTTATGCAGTACGTAGTCGGCACCTGGTATTGCTAATAGCACCCCAGTCATGCCACCTACGGTAAAGGTAACCATAAAGCCAAGCGTCCATAATACAGGTACTGTTATACGTAAACGGCCACGGTAAATAGTAAATAACCAGTTAAATAACTTAACCCCGGTTGGTACGGCAATAACCATGGTCATTACCCCAAAAAACGCATTAACGTTGGCGCTCGAACCCATGGTGAAAAAGTGATGTAACCACACAATAAAGCCTAAAATAGAGATAGCACCACTGGCGTAAATCATCGACTTATAACCAAATAGACGTTTGCTGGTAAAGGTAGAAATTATTTCAGAGAACACACCAAATGCTGGCAGCACTAAAATATAAACCTCTGGATGACCCCACGCCCAAAATAGGTTGATGTACATCATGGCGTTTCCGCCCAGATCATTGGTAAAGAAGTGAAAATCAAGATAACGGTCAAGCGTTAGCATGGCCAAAACGGCAGTTAAAATAGGGAATGATGCGGCAATTAAAATATTAGCCCATGTACAGGTCCAAGTAAAAACCGGCATTTTCATTAAGCTCATACCTGGGGCACGCATTTTAAACACGGTAACTAAAAAGTTGACTGCGGTTAATAGTGTACCAAGCCCTGATATTTGCAGCGCCCATATATAATAGTCGACCCCCACCCCAGCACTAAAAGTTAGCTCCGAGAGCGGTGGATAAGCCACCCACCCGGTTTTTGCAAATTCACCAAAAATAAGTGACATATTAATTAAAATAGCGCCACTGGCAGTAAGCCAAAAGCTTAAGTTATTTAAAAATGGAAAAGCAACATCACGTGCGCCAATTTGCAATGGCACTATAATATTCATTAAACCTATCATAAATGGCATGGCCATAAAGATGATCATAATGACGCCGTGTGCGGTAAATATTTGGTCGTAATGTTCTGGTGGTAAATACCCAGGAGCGCCACTGGTAGCAAGTGCTAACTGAGCACGCATCATAATGGCATCAGAAAACCCACGAAACAGCATAATTAACGCTAATAAAATATACATTACGCCTAAGCGTTTATGATCAACCGAGGTGATCCAGTCGCGCCACAGCACGCCCCATTTTTTATACTTTGTAATAAGCCCGGCAATAATAAGCCCAGCTAATGCAATAACGGCCATGGTTACCATAATAATGGGTTCATGAAACGGAATTGCATCCATTGAAAGTTTACCTAAAAACGACATGGTTATTCCTCGCCTTGGCTGTGAGATGAGTGCGTTGAATGCTCGCCCATTGCAGGGTGCTTTTTATTCATATCGCCGTGTGCGCCCATATATTTCATCACTATGGTATGAAACAAGCCTGCTTCAACGTCGCCGTAATAAGCCACTGGGTTGTTTTCGCTCGCTTTAGCCAGCTCAACATAATTGGCGTGAGTAAGGTTATTACCTTGTGCTTTTATATCGCTTACCCATTTGTCAAAACCGGCTTGGGTAGGAGTAGCAATGGCATTAAACTTCATACCGGTAAAACCTGCACCACTGTAATTGGCCGAAAAACCTTTAAAAGTCCCCGGTTCATTGGCGATTAAATGCAGTTTGGTTTCCATGCCGGCCATTGAGTATATTTGACTCCCCAATTGCGGAATAAAAAATGAATTCATGGTGCTCTCTGAAGTGATTTTATATTCAACCGGTACATTTGCCGGAAACACCAATTCGTTTACCGTAGCAATGCCTTGCTCAGGGTAAATAAATAACCACTTCCAGTTTAGCGATACCACTTCAACAGTGAGGTGCTTGCCTTTGCCTTCAATTGGTTTATAAGGGTCTAGCGCTTGCGTAGACTGCCAAGTAATAACACCTAAAATAACAACAATAACAATAGGAACAGCCCACACAACAGCTTCAATCTTATTAGAATGAGCCCACTTTGGAGCGTAAATTTCATGAGTTTGTGTGTCTCTATATTTCCAAGCGAAATATAAAGTCATCACAATAACGGGGATCACTACCAGTAACATAAGCACAGTAGCTATGATGATTAAGTTTTTCTCATCAATGCCTATCTGCCCTTTTGGATCGAGTATCCCGCCTTTACAGCCTGACAACGCCAGTACTGTACTAGCTAAAGCAATATTACAGAGGTTACGAATTATCAAGGGACTATCCTACAAACCTAAAAGTTCTGAGGTGCTGCTTGCAAATAATGCTAAGCAACGGTTTATCGATAAAACCCAAGTTAACTGAAATTAAATTATAAAAAATAAGGGGGCTATTCAAAACCTAAAGCTCATGCCAATAAAGACCTAGCAACAAACCCAGCTTTCTAAACGCATTTATATAACGTAATAAAAGTTAACTTGGGTGAGTGGTGGTTGGCTGAAATGTGTTTAAAAAACACTGAGCTACTTTGTTTACAACAGGCTAATTATTTACAGCAAGACAAAATAATTAAACCAATAACAAGGGGTAACCTTACAGACAACCTGTAAAGCTAGGTGGAGCACGACAACCATGTGCAGCTTGCACTGGTTGGCTAACTTTAGCCTCGCTAAAAGCAAAGGCTGCTTTACGGAGGATTATTCCAGCACGACGCGCTGAAAATGTATGAAACAATAACCAACAAAGGCCAATGAGTAACTGACTTGAAATAATCGGATAAGCCAAAAATTCAGCGATTGTAAGTAATAACGGCTCTGTAACCGAGTTATCACTTAATAAGGCTTCAAGGCTAAATACATCCTCTACAGCTCCGCTTAGCAGCATTAAGGTATTAAATACGACTAATGTTATAGCCACGCACACGCCTTTTCCTGCCTTATTCAAGCGCCCACACAATGCACTCTCGCCAAAGGCAAGCTCCACATTAATATGGTTACAAGATAGTGCGTTCAAAGACATTAACCTACTTAAATGACTAATAACAAAAATAACTTAATACGCAAATAATGAAAAATAACAAATCACATCTGCTGTAAGCCTAAAATCAGCTGCTAAATACAATTAAATCCGGTTAGCACAAATTAGCTAAGTGGCAATTGATCCGCATCAATCAAACTTTCAAAACTTACTGAAAGTTCGAACGTGAGTATAACAAAGCGAGTGTGCTGTACAAGAAAAAAATTAATATTTTTTAAAAAGAGCTTTCTTTAAACTCGAGTAACATAATATCCGTGTGCATAACTGTTTGAGTTCGTATAAAAAGCAGATACTAAAAAGCCCCCAATGATTAAATATTGGGGGCTTTTTAGTACGTATATTTTAAATAAAAACACGTTACATAATTTGGTTTTCTTTCCAAACTTGCTCTTTTGCCATGCGCTGTTTGCGTTTATCACACGGATCATCGCAATCGCAGGCTTTATCAATACCTACGGCACCTAGGCCACCGCAACTGCCAGCCATAGATTTTTTTTGTACAATCATGCCCACAGCCATCGCTGCCACAATCAAAATAAGTAAAGTAAAAGTGAGAAGAAAAAGTGACATTGCTTAGCCCCTATTGTTCAGCAATAAATTAGGCTCAAACATATTTGAGCAACTGTTATTATATACCTTAGTGATTAAAATATAAACCTAAGCGTTATAAATAAGGCTTAAATGCAGGGCTTGAATATGTTATTAAACCCTCATCTGACTTTCCTATTAAATACACTGGTAAATCGTGTTTTTGTGCATAAGCTTGGGCTTTTTTCATACCCATTACAGTTAATGCCGTTGCAAGCCCGTCTGCTGTCATAGCACTTGGGTGCAATACTGTTACTGATACTAAATCGTGACGGCTGGGCATACCGGTTACTGGATCAATTAAGTGGCTGTATGTTTCACCTTCCATTTCATAAAAAATACGGTAATCGCCCGATGTAGCAATGCCATTTGTGCCTGGCGCTAAAACTCTGTGCACTTCACGCTCACCTGGCTGTGCATCTGGTTGTTCAATGGCTATTTTCCAGTCTTGATTATTGGGTTTAACACCGCTTATACGCAGCTCACCACCAATTTCTACCATATAGTTACTAATATTATGGCTTTCTAATAGTTGCGCTACCTTATCTATGCCATAACCTTTAGCGGTTGCTGAAAACGTCAGCTCTAAGCCATTAACGGTTTTAGCCAAACCTTGCTCGGTTAAAGTAAGTTTATCAACGCCAATATTTGCCAGCATTTGTGCTAAGGCTGCATCGCTTGGGCGATTAGTCGGTTTTTTATTTGGGCCAAAACCCCATAAATCAATGAGCGGCCCCATAGTAACGTCGAGTGTTTTAGTTGACTCGCCTAATCGAATTGACTCAGTAACAACCGCTCTAAAGTCTGCACTTATTGGCATAACCTGATTGGCTGGTAAGCGGTTAAAAGTATTTATTTCAGAGTCTGGGATGTACGTTGACATAGACTGATTTATATCTTGTAAAACAGCATCAACTTCCTCTTTAAGCACTACTACGTCGCGTTGAGGCTGCTCATCGTAGAATTTAATATGGTAAGTAGTGCCCATTGTTTTACCTTCTAGGTAAAAGCTCTCTGGTTGTGGTTTTTCATTACATCCACTAAGTAAAAAAATCAGCGATATTAAAAATAAGGCCATTATGCCTTGGGGAATACTTACACGATTCATCACAACCCTACTTCCATTAATTTAAGAATAAAACTTTATGAATAAAAAAGCCTCGTAACATAATATGCTACGAGGCTGATATTTTAACCAAAACTAAGTTGTTTTGATATAGATCTTGTTGACCTTTACGGGTTGAAATAGGTTCAACCCATTTAGCTATTAGCCACCGAAATCATCTAGTAAGATATTCTCGTCTTCAACACCTAAATCTTTAAGCATAGTAATAACTGCCGCGTTCATCATTGGAGGACCACACATGTAGTACTCACAATCTTCAGGGGCTTCGTGATTTTTAAGATAGTTCTCAAATAACACGTTATGGATAAAGCCTGTGTAGCCTTCCCAGTTATCTTCTGCTTGCGGATCTGAAAGCGCGGTATGCCAAACGAAGTTATCGTTTTCAGCAGCTAGGCCGTCAAAATCTTCAACATAGAACATTTCACGTCTAGAACGTGCACCATACCAAAAGCTCATCTTACGCTTAGAGTTCAAGCGTTTAAGTTGATCAAAGATATGAGAACGCATTGGCGCCATACCAGCACCACCACCAACGAAGATCATTTCTGCGTCAGTATTTTTAGCGAAGAACTCACCAAATGGACCAGAAATAGTTACTTTATCGCCTTTAGTTAGTGACCAAATGTACGAAGACATTTTACCACATGGCAGGCTTAGGTTTCTTGGCGGTGGAGCAGCAATACGCACGTTAAGCATAATGATGCCTTCTTCTTCTGGGTAGTTAGCCATTGAGTAAGCACGAATTGTTTCTTCGTCTACTTTTGACTCCAGGTCGAAGAAACCAAAATGGTTCCAATCACCACGATATTCTTCTGGAACATCGAAATCAGCATATTTAACATGATGAGCTGGCGCTTCGATTTGGATGTAACCACCCGCACGGAACGGCACTGACTCGCCATCTGGAATTTGTAGTACAAGTTCTTTAATGAACGTTGCTTTGTTATCGTTAGAGATAACTTCACAATCCCATTTTTTAACACCGAAAATTGACTCTTCAAGCTCAATTTCCATGTCGTTTTTAACATTTACCTGACACGCTAAACGACAGCCTTCACGGGCTTCACCTTTAGAAATGTGATCAAGTTCAGTTGGCAGAATATCGCCGCCACCTTCTTTAATGTGAACACGACACTGACCACAAGAGCCACCGCCACCACATGCAGAAGATACGAAAATACCTGATTCAGATAATGCACTTAAAAGCTTATTACCTGCTGAGGTCGTAATGGCTTTATCTTTATCGCCATTAATCCCAATGATGATATCGCCGCTTGCAACTAACTGAGATTTAGCACCAATGATCACTAAAACTAGTAGTACAACGATAGCGATGAAAACACCAACTCCTAAGAAAATATCAGTATAACCCATGATTTATCCTCGCTACCTTTACAGTGAAATACCAGAGAATGACATAAAGCCAAGAGCCATTAAGCCAACAGTAATAAAGGTAATACCTAAACCACGTAAGCCATCTGGAACGTCTGAATATTTCATTTTCTCACGGATACCTGCAAGTAATGTAATTGCAAGTGCCCAACCAACACCAGCGCCAATACCATAAACCACAGACTCGCCGAAGTTATAGTTACGCTCAACCATGAAAGATACCGCACCAAAAATTGCACAGTTAACTGTGATTAGTGGTAAAAATATACCTAACGCGTTGTAAAGTGCTGGGAAGAACTTATCTAATGCCATTTCCAAAATTTGCACTAGTGCTGCAATAACACCAATGAAAGTTAAGAAACGTAAAAAGCTAAGATCTGCATCTGGGTAACCAAGCCACGTAAGTGAACCCGGTGCTAACACTGCATGGTAAACTAAGTTGTTAACTGGTACCGAAATACCTAATACAACAATAACCGCTACACCTAGGCCAATTGATGTGGTTACTTTTTTAGATACTGCTAAAAAAGTACACATGCCTAAGAAGAATGATAACGCTAAGTTTTCAATAAAAACGGCTTTTACAAATAAACTAATATAATGTTCCACTGTGTGCCCCTTACGCTTTAGCTTCTACTTGGTCTTTCTTATAAGTACGTAGTACCCATATGAATAAACCAATGATGAAGAATGCACTCGGTGGTAATATCAATAGACCCATAGGTTGATACCAACCACCATTTTGTACTAATGGGATAATATCAACACCGAATAGTGAACCCTTACCAAATAGTTCACGAATGAAACCAACGGTAAGTAGTACTACTGAATAACCTAAACCGTTACCAATACCGTCAAGAAACGACATAAGTGGCGGTGACTTCATTGCGTATGCTTCAGCACGACCCATTACAATACAGTTAGTAATAATTAGACCGATAAATACCGAAAGCTCTTTTGCCGTAGCGTAAGAAAATGCTTGTAGTACTTGGTCAACAACAATTACCAAAGATGCAATAATCGTCATTTGTACAATAATACGTACTGACGATGGGATCTGGTTACGAATAGTCGAGATAAAGAAGCTAGAAAACGCGGTTACCAAGGTCAAAGCAATTGACATGATTAATGCGTTTTTTAAGCTAGATGTTACCGCTAGCGCAGAACAAATACCAAGTACTTGTAGTGCAATTGGGTTGTTAGCTAAAACCGGACCAAATAGGACCGCTTTCATTTCTTTAGTATCAGCCATTATTTCAATGCTCCTTTACGTACTTCCGCAAGGAATGGACCAAAGCCATTGTCACCAGTCCAAAAGTCAACTGTATTATCAACACCGTTAGACGTTAAAGTTGCACCCGATAGACCATCAATTTGATGCTCATTGCTAGCGCCACTTTTTACAACATCGATAGGTAATTCTTTACCTTCCCATTTTGCAGTCCACTGTGGATTTTGGATTTCGCCACCTAAACCAGGTGTTTCACCATGCTTATAAAAGATAATGTTTTTGATTGTTTCGCCATCGTTTTCAAGCGAAAGGAAACCATACATTAAGCCCCATAAACCGTAACCTTGAATAGGAACAATAATAGTGTCAACTGACCCATTATCTGCTCTAGAGATGTACACAGGTGCCTCTGTCGTTACGCGCTGAATGCCCGCAATGTCAGTAATGCCTTTTTCAGCAAGCGCAAAGCTTAGCTTAGGGTCAAATTTGCTTTTTTCAAAGTCAAATGCATTAACCTTAGCCTGAACTTCTTCGCTTGAGTCGCTTGCAAAAGACTCACCCGTTTTCATATTAACTAAGCGTACTTCGATTTTGTTGTTGAATGTTTCAGAAACATTTTCAACTTTACCGATTCCCGCTGCAACTAAGATATTACTTTGAATATCTTTCGCTTTATTAGCTTGCTGTAAAGGACGAAGCTGTACAGCAGCAAACGATACGATAATTGCACACACTAAACATAGCGCAACAACTACTGCTAACGTTTTACCGATTGATTCGTTATTACTAGACATTACGTGCCAACCTCCGTTTGATATTAGCTTGCACTACAAAGTGATCGAACAGTGGAGCAAATAAGTTAGCAAATAAGATTGCTAGCATCATGCCTTCTGGGAAAGCAGGGTTCACAACACGGATCATAACAACCATAAAACCAATAAGCGCGCCATAAGCTAACTTACCTTTATCGGTAAATGCAGCAGACACAGGGTCGGTAGCCATAAAGAACATACCAAACGCAAAACCACCTAGTACAAAGTGCCAATGCCAAGGCATAGCAAATACTGGGTTAGTCTCAGAGCCAACTGTATTTAGCAGTAATGCAGTGATTACCATACCGAAAAATACACCTAGCACTATACGCCAAGAAGCGATACGCACGTAAATAAGGAACAACCCACCTACTAATAATGCAAGTGTTGATGTTTCGCCTACAGAACCTTGAATGAAACCGTAAAACGCATTCCACCATAACTCCATGTTTGAAAAATCAAGTGTGCCAACAAACGCTTGACCAAGCATAGTCGCGCCAGAGAACGAATCTACGGCTGTCCATACTGTGTCACCTGAAATTTGTGCAGGGTATGCGAAGAATAAAAACGCACGGCCAGCTAACGCAGGGTTTAAGAAGTTACGACCTGTACCACCAAATATTTCTTTAGCGATTACAACACCAAATGTAATACCAAGCGCAACTTGCCATAAAGGAATAGTTGCTGGCAAAATAAGTGCAAATAACACTGATGTTACGAAGAAACCTTCGTTAATTTCGTGTTTACGCACTGAAGCAAATATAACTTCCCAAAAACCACCTACAGCAAAAGTAACTGCATAAATTGGTAGGAAGAAACACGCTCCGTAGAACATTTTAGCGCCCCAGCCTGCATCAGCGGTTAATTGACCGCCTAACAGTTGAAACAAATCAACTTGCCATATATTAGCTAGTTCAAAACCTTGTGCTAAAGCACCAGCGGCCTGATGACCAATATTGAACATACCAAAAAACATAGCAGGGAACGTTGCCATCCACACTAAAATCATCATGCGTTTTAGGTCGATGTTGTCACGAACGTGTGTCGCGCCTTTATTTACGTAGCCTGGTGTATAAAAAATAGTTGCTGCTGCTTCATACAGAGCATAAAACTTTTCATATTTACCACCGGCTTCAAAATTCGGCTCGATATCTTCAAGATATTTTTTTAAACCCATCTCTCTAGCCTTCCTTCTCGATCGTAGTTAAGCAATCGCGTAGGGCTACGCCATACTCGTATTTGCCCGGACAAACGAAGGTACATAACGCTAAATCTTCTTCATCTAGTTCAAGCGCGCCTAATGACATTGCACTGTCTACATCGCGTGACAATAGGTCGCGTAATAATAGAGTTGGCAAAATATCTAACGGCATTACACGCTCATAGCTACCAATTGGTACCATGGCACGTTTTGAACCACCTGTTGACGTTGTCATTTTAAATAAACGACTCGGTGCAAGGTGAGAAATAAAGGTACGCGTTACGGAAAATTTATCACTACCTGGTGCAATCCAACCAAACAATTCTTTTTCGCGACCTTCAAGTAAAACAGATACTTGAACGTGGTAACGACCTAAGAATGCATGAACACCGTTTGAAATAGAACCTGACAATACTGAACCAGAAATAACACGGTTATCACCGTCTTCTAATTCGCCAGCAACTAAATCATCCAATGAAGCACCTAATTGTGTTTTCACTAAACGAGGGTTTTTAACGCGAGGACCTGCAAGAGAAATTACACGATCAGTGTAAATTTCACCGGTAAGGAATAAGTGACCAAAGGCGATAACGTCTTGGTAACCAATATGCCAAACCTGCTTGCTAATAGATACTGCATCAAGATGATGGATATGTGTGCCAACAAGGCCAGCCGGATGCACACCACCAAACTCATGTACTTCTACTTGAGCTATAGATGAGCTAGGAACTTGGCTACCTGCTTGTTTACAAACAAATACTTTACCGTCGGTTAAACGCGACACAACAGCTAAACCCGCTTCGAATGCTTGCACATTTTCAGCAATAATTACCGCAGGATCTGCAGCAAGAGGATTAGTGTCGATTGCGGTCACAAAAATAGAGCTAGGATTTGCATCCACTGCCGCTACTTTACTGAATGGGCGAGCACGAAGTGCTGTCCATTGACCAGACTGTATAAGTACTTCTTTGGCTTTTTCACGATCTAAGCTCGAAAGCTCGGCATCAGAAAAAGTACCAAAGGTGATTTGCTCACTGCCGTTAACTTCAATAACAACAGATTGCAGTACACGTTTAGCACCACGATTAATTTCTTTTACTGTGCCAGAAGCTGGAGCAGTAAATAATACACCTGGGTTCTTTTTATCTTCAAAAAGTACCTGGCCTTTTTTCACTTGGTCATCCACACGAACATGCATGGTTGGACGCATACCGATAAATTCTTCACCTAGCACAGCTACACGTTTGACGGTAGAACCATCATGAATAACTTGCTGAGGAGCGCCCTCTATGGGTAAGTCCAGACCTTTTTTTATATTGATCATACGCACTTGCACTACATTAACGGAAAGAAACTGAAAAATCGTATCAACCACGTCGCCATATTAACTATAACAAGTTGTGTAAAACTAACTTGCTATAAATACTAAACAAGCAACGCAGTAAAACTCCTCACATATTGCTATGATTTTAACATCATTGTGCAACACTATGCGAGTGTATTTATAAAAATTATACCAGAGAAAGACTTATTTACGCTTGATGTAGCTATTTAATAAAATTCAAGCTAGACCAAAGTTGTACGTTTACTAAGAAACATTATTTTTATAAAAAAATCAGTAATAAAAAAGTCGCACTAGGCGACTTTTCAAACTGTTTTGTATAATTGATTAGTCAATCATATTAGCAATAGGCTGAACAGGGTCAACCTCTTGTTCATAATCAACGCCTTGTATACCAAAACCAAACAAACGTAAAAACTCATTATGATAACCAACATAATCGGTTAGTTCATCAATGTTACTAGTATCTACTTTATCCCAAATAGCTTGAATACGTGCTTGTACGTCATCTTCTAGCTCTTTATAGTTTTGGAATAAGTGACCGCCTTCGTCAAAACGTGGCGTGTCGCCGTATAAGTTTTCGCTAAATAACGCCTGTATTTGCTCAATAGTACCTTCGTAGGTGCCATCGGCTTTCATTACTTTAAATAAAGCAGAAATATACAAAGGCATAATAGGAATAGCCGAGCTAGCTTGTGTTACTACAGCGTTAAGTGACGATACATACGCTTCGCCATTTAAATCACTAGTAGAGGCTTTAATAGCAGCCGTTGCACGATCCAAATCTTCTTTTGCTTTACCAATCGTTGCATGCCCGTATATTGGCCATGTTAGCTCTTTACCTATGTAGGTATAAGCAGTGGTTTTGAAGTTATCGGCTAGCACATCGGCTTGCTTTAGTGCATCAATCCACATTTCCCAATCTTCACCGCCCATTACTTTAATAGTATTGTCGATATCATCTTGGTTTGCCGCTTCAACGGTTATTTCGTCAATTTCACGCTTTGAGGTATTCAGGTTTTTAGTCGTAACTGCATTACCAATTGGCTTAAGCGTAGATGAGAACACTTCACCGGTATTAGGATCGGTACGACGCGGAGACGCTAAGCTGTAAATAATTAAATCTATTTTGCCTAAATCGGCTTTAATAGTATCAATTGCTTTTTGCTTAATTTCGTTTGAAAACGCATCGCCATTAATATTTTTAGACCAAAGCCCTGCTTCATCTGCGGCATTTTGAAATGCAGCTGTATTGTACCAACCTGCAGAACCTGTTTTACGCTCAGTGCCTTCTTTTTCAAAGAAAATACCTAATGTTTTAGCACCGCCACCAAACGCCGCAGTAATACGCGATGCAAGTCCATAGCCTGTAGAGGCACCAATAACTAATACATTTTTAGGCGCATTTTTTAATGCACCTTGTTGCTTTACATAATTAATTTGTTCTTGAACATGTTCGCTACAGCCCACTGGGTGGGCATTGGTGCAGATAAATCCACGAATTTTAGGCTTAATGACCATTGATCATCCTATATCTTTACAATAAAAATTAGCGCTAGTTTAAAGGCTAATACTAAAAACACTGATCTGATCAGTTAATCTTGAGTGTAAACATCAATCAAATCGCTATTAATTGCTTAAGCTGACTTAGAGCCGCCCATACAATTGGGTGAATCAGGCGCTTCGCCGTCATGTTCAGCAAACTCATCTGGCGTATAAGTATGAATAGCCAGTGCATGAATATGATTGGCTAATTCATCTTTTAAAATTTCATTAATTTCGCGATGGCGTTGTAATAAGCGCTTACCTGCAAACTCTTCGCTAACCACTATCACTTTAAAATGCGAGTCGCTGCCAGCACTGTGCATATGGCTTTCGTTAATTACATTTAAATGCTTACAGGCAATTGCATCGCTGATTTTTTGTTGAATTTGTTGCTGCATGACATAAACCATTATTGTTACTTATTTATAAGCCCACTATAGCAACTAGCTAAGCCTAATGGCTAACGCTTTATCAAGCGAAAGGTTAAACTTATTCGCGGATGAGCCAAAGTAGTTTGCTTAGTAATAGCATGTTGATAGTCGCGCTGGCTATTGCCACTCATAATTAAACAGCTGCCGCTATGGAGCTTTAAATCAGTAATTTTATTGCTGGCTTTGTGCTTTAGTTTTAATACTCGCTCAGCCCCAAGCGATATACACACAATAGTAGGTTGATGGCCAAGCTCTGCTTCGTCGTCGCTATGCCACCCCATAGTATCGTTGCCATCGCGGTAATAATTTACTAATAGTGAATTGAATGGCTGGTTTAAATGCCGCTCTAAACGTTTGCGCATCGCCAGTAAAACATCAGGCCAAGGCTCTACTATTAACTTACTATGAGAATAACCATACTCAATATTGTTTTCACTGATAAAACACTGCAGCCGAGGAATTGGCCCTGTTTTATTGTAAACCGTAACATTAGGCTGCTGCCAACACAGGTTTTGCTGTAAATAGTAGAACAAATCGAGGCTTTTTTGTGCACTAAGCGCCCTACTTTGATAAGAAAAGCCATTTGGTAACAGTTGGGGGTTGGCGTTTGGCCGTTGCATGTTAGAATTTACCTATCATTTGATTACTGATCACTAAACTATTATGACCATGCAAGCACAGCTCGGCGATAAAACCTTTACTCTTGAACGCTTTCCTTTGGATCAAAAAAACCGCAGCTTACAAGCTTGGGATTCAGCCGACGAATATTTAATCGACTATGTTAGCGAACATTATCCTGATTGTCGCTCTTTGCTCATTTTAAATGATAGTTTTGGCGCACTCTCTTGTTATTTTAGCTACAAGCAATTAACGGTTTGTTCAGTAAACGACTCTTATATTAGCCACCAAGCAGCGGCTTATAACTTAGCAGAGAATAAAATACCTGCTATTACTTTTAGCCAGCTCGATAGTTTATCGGCTTTGCCTGAACAAGTTGATTTGGTACTTATAAAAGTGCCACGTACATTAGGCTTTTTACAGTATCAACTGTCTGAGCTTAGCGAAGTGCTTGCACCCGGAACGCCTGTTATTGCCGCGGCAAAAACAAAAGATGTGCATAATTCAACAATTAAAGCGTTTGAGCAGTTTATTGGCGAAACAAAAACGAGTTTAGCGGTTAAAAAGTCACGCTTAATTATAAGCCACGCACAAGGTGGATATAAAGCCGCTGATTTTCCGGTAAATTGGCCACTTGAAGGCACTGACTTTACTATTAGTAACCATGCAAATGTGTTTTCGCGTGATTCATTAGATATTGGTGCACGGTTCTTTTTTAACTATTTGCCAGAAACCAATAAAGCTAAAAGCATTATTGATTTAGGTTGTGGTAATGGCGTGGTGGGTTTAATGGCATTATCGCGCTGCCCAAATACAAATATTACTTTTGTTGATGAGTCGTATATGGCCGTTGAATCGGCACGCTTGAATGTAGAGCTCAATATGGAAGCTAAATATGAGCAATGTTCATTTGTTGAAAATGACTGTTTATCGGGATTTGAGCGCGACAGTGTTGATATGGTGCTATGTAATCCGCCGTTTCATCAAGCTCAAGCGGTTACCGACCACATTGCATGGCAAATGTTTAAAGAAGCAAAAGATACTTTAAAAGAAGGTGGCGAATTGCGTATTATTGGTAACCGTCATTTAGATTACCACGACAAACTAAACCGTATGTTTGGTAACTGTAAGCTATTAGGTTCTAACAAAAAGTTTGTTGTACTTAGTGCCACAAAAAATACCGGAATGTTATAAATGCACATTATAAAATATCTTTTACCTTGGTTGGTGTTTTTGGCACTGCCTGCATGTAGTAATCAGCCAAATCAGATAATACTTAATCCTGTTTATAAAAATGGGCAAATAAGTTCAATCAACAGCAGCTTAAGTACCAGTGTAATTGATTTAAGAGGCGATACTGCCACCTTAAAACTTATAGAGTCTGACAAAACTAAAACTTTTGCCAGCCATGGTATTACAGCCTCAGTAAAAAGTGCGCTCGACAGCGCCCTTAGCCGTAATGGCGCCAGCATTTCTAACTTAGCGACTGTACGCTTTGAAGTAGATATTCATGCTTTGCAAGCAGTTGTTACCGAAAAGCTAATGAGCCACACCAGCACTGCTTCAATAGAGTTTGGTGTGCGGGTTATTCGCGCTACCAGTAACTTTAGCAAAGTATACCGAGGCAATGCTAACTTAGCAGGGCCGCTGGGGCACGACAGAGCAAAAATAGAAGGTCAGCTTAATAAGTTGACTGAGCAAATTATTACCCGCATTGTATCTGACCCTGAATTAATAGAATTTTTAGAAGGTTAACAATGAAACGACTTTTTTTAATCTGCTTAAGCCTATTTTTTAGTACCACTACGCTTGCTGCTCAAGAAGGCCGTTTTGTACAAAAAGATAATATTTTTCCGCGTGTTGAAATAGTCACCTCACTGGGTAGCATAGTAATTGAGCTTGACCGCTCAAAAGCCCCCATTACTGCAAATAACTTTTTAACCTACGTAATGGATAAAAGCTATCAAGGCAGTGTGTTTCATCGTATTGAGCGCGATGTAGAAAACGACCGCGACTTTGTTATTCAAGGTGGCGGCTACGATAAAAACTACGACGGGCTACACGAAAACGATCCTATTTTTAACGAAAGCGGTAACGGCTTAAAAAACGATATGTATAGCATAGCTATGGCGTATCAAGACCGCCAACCTCATTCAGGAACGCGCCAATTCTTTTTTAATATGGACGATAACGACCATTTAAACCCTGGCAGAGAATGGGGTTTTGCGGTATTTGGCAATGTAATGGACGGCTACGACACGCTAGATAAAATTATGGCGGTAAAAACCGGATTTAACGAAAAAATTGGCTACGACTTTGTACCCAAAGAGCCTGTAGTTATTTTAAATATTAAATTACTTGAACAAGTCCCCCTGTAACTTTTAAAAGAGCAGCCTAGCTGCTCTGTGTTAAAGCCAATGAAGGCCCTATGAGCAAAACACTCTCTATTCGCGAATATTTTTCTTATTTTAAAGACAAACGCCTTATCAATATTTTTATATTTGGTATGAGTAGTGGTTTTCCGTGGGTGCTCATAGGCTCTGTTATGTCGGCATGGCTAAAAGACGAAGGCTTAAGCCGCAGTATGATTGGCTTATTTGGCATTGTATTTGGCGCTTACAGCATTAACTTTTTATGGTCGCCGTTAATTGATCGTACCAAACTCCCCTTTTTATACAAATGGTTAGGCCAACGCCGAAGCTGGATACTGTTTTGCCAAAGCTTTATTTTACTTGGCACTCTACTATTAGCAGGGCTTGATTTAAAAGCCAATTTAGCACTCGTCGCCGTACTGTGTTTATTAATAGCCATAGCCTCTGCCACTCAAGATATTGCTATTGACGCATTTAGAATAGACGCCCTTGGCGAAAATGAATCTCACAAAGCGACTGCCGCCGCCGCCATGGCAACTTCGGGTTGGTGGTCTGGTTATGCGCTACTTGGGGCCATTCCGTTTTATATGGCCGATATACCCTCGATAGATTGGCCGCAAGTATATTACTTTTTATCCGCCATAATGCTGCTACTAATGAGCTGTGTATTTTGGGCAAAAGAGCCTGAATCAAACCGTGAAGCAGTCCATGCCGAGCTTGAGCGGGTATACCTTGAAAAACTTGCCGCCAGCAAGCAAACACCATTAACTAAAACACTCGCTTGGCTTGCAGTTACTGTGGTTGATCCGTTTAAAACCTTTTTTGCTAAAAATGGCGTTAAAACCGCGTTGGCACTGCTTGCATTTATTTTCTTATTTAAAATTGGCGAAGCATTTTTGGCTCGCATGTCGATTGTATTTTATAAAGAGGTTGGCTTTAGTAATACCCAAATAGCCAATTACTCTAAGCTAGGCACCGGATTAATTACCATTGTATTTGCTTTTTTAGGCAGTATTTTTAATCATAAATACGGCATTGTTAAAGGCTTATTTATTAGTGGTGTAGCAATGGCTGCATCCAATTTAATGTTTTCTTGGATTGCACTTGCCGGCCCACAAGAGCATTTATACGCCATGGCTATTGTGGTTGATGGTTTTACTCAAGCATGGTCGTTGGTTGCTATGGTGGCATTTATATCTATGCTATGCGACAGAGCCTTTAGTGCAACACATTATGCGTTACTTGCGTCGTTGGGTAATTTGGGGCGTACTTTATTGTCGAGTTACAGTGGCGTAGTAATAGATGATTGGCTGGCGGGTAATTGGTCGCTATTTTTTATTCTTACTGCATTAATGGTGTTGCCATCGTTGATATTTTTATACTTAATTCGTCATAAACTGTATCAGCTAGAACGTAATTATCACCAAAACACTTAAGTTCAATATTTAAGATTAATTAGTTACTTGGCATACTTAAAGGTGCATTAAAATATGCCAAGTAACTTGTGGCTATTAATCAACTTTAAGTAAGTTTAATGCCTCATGCGGATCAACTTCAAGTGCATTACAGTAGCGCACAAATTCAATTACATCTAAACGGCGCTCTTGGTTTTCAATTTTGCCGATAAACGAATGCGGTGTACCCAATAACTGCGCTAAACTGCGCATTGTATGCCCTTTGTCATGACGTTTACTTTTAAGCCATTTGGTCAGTTTTGCATTTTCTTCTGATGAAACTGTTTTACCCATCATGTACATCTCCTACTTAATGCTGTGTAAATACTAATTGATGCAATTTATTAATAACGCTCAGTGAGTACATTGCACAACAGCCTAATTAGGCATTGATTGCAACTCAGCTTTACTAATTACAAATTACTCATTGCGAGCTAAAAAACGCTATAAATAATATTTACTTATTGTGGTGGTGAATGAAATTTTGCCCGTCTCATTCTTATATATTGTATACTATTAACTCATTGGTAAAATGGCTAATTACATTCTGCGCAGGTTAAATAATGAATACATATTTACCAAGCCTGAATAGATAGCTTAAACTATTAATAAATATTTGTAACACTTTTGTTCCATTTTAGTGGTACATGTTTATGCTTAATCAATAACGAGCACCCAAAAAGGCTAAATAATGTTCAGGCTACTTTTTTTACTTCCTATTATACTGTGCTTAGGCTGGTGTTTTTTTCTTCGCCACCATGGTGTGCCTATTAAAAAAGGTAAAAGAGGCTTTGTATATATACTTGCGTTTTCCACTTTTGTACTTGGTTTTTTTATATTAATGATGCAAATAACCGAATTCACTCCTAGCGAATTTTAGGCATTAAAAAAGCCGCAAAAGCGGCTTTAATATTTTATTGTTTACCTAATTAAATAGTAAAGCTTGAACCACAACCACAGGTTGTAGTTGCATGAGGATTAGTTACAAAAAAGCGTGCGCCTTCTAATCCTTCAGTGTAGTCAACTTCACCGTCTACTAAATATTGTAAACTCATCGGGTCAACCACCAGCATCACACCATTTTTGACGATTTCTAAATCACCTGGATTGGCCTTTTCATCAAAGGTAAAACCGTACTGAAAACCAGAACAACCACCACCCGTTACATATACGCGTAATTTAAGTTCTGGATTTTCTTCTTCATCGATTAACTGTTTAACACGATCGGCTGCCGCGTCAGTGAACTTAATTGGTAATTCTTCAGACATTTTAAAAACCCTCAATATCGTAATGATGTGATTATCTAATACCCGAGTGTTTTAATCAAGTATAGTAAAATAAAGGTTGCAGGCACTCGCTCCTGCTAAACCTAATATTGAGTCCAACGTCGCTTATTTGCGTATTTTAACGTTAACTTTTCTATAAATGTAATTATTTTACAAAATCACAACGACTTAGCGAGTGGCTTTTGCTAAAATGACCGCTGAAAAATGCTGCGGGGAAATAAAGCATGTGGCTTGAGCAACTCAGGCGTCGATTAGCCAAACCTAAAACATCCGTACAATTATGCTTATTAGGCGTAAGTGCCGGATTAATAGCTGCATTTTTTATTATTTTATTTCGCTTAACGATTCTTTTTTTCCAAAGTATATTTTTAGAAACTCCCGACGACTTTACCACCCTCCCCACTTTAGAACGCGTATTAATGCCCCTTATTGCGGCACTCTTAATTGCGCTTTTTGCGGCCTTTACTGGCTTTAAGCATTATCGTTTGGGTATTCCGTTTGTAATTCATCGTATTAAACGCCATTACGGGCAAATGCCACTGTATAACACCCTAAACCAATTTGTTGGTGGTGCATTAGCTCTGATCAGCGGCTTTTCGGTGGGACGCGAAGGGCCTTCGGTGCATTTAGGTGCAACGGGGGCAAGTATCTTAGCAACTAAATTGCACTTACCTCATAATGCCATGCGTACCCTTAGTGGCTGTGGCATTGCAGCTGGTATTGCCGCCTCGTTTAACACGCCGTTAGCAGCGGTTATTTTTGTAATGGAAGTAGTACTTCGAGAATATAAAGTACATATATTTGTGCCAATAATGCTTGCAGCTGTTACAGGTGCACTGGCTACACAGTTTGTATTTGGCGAAGGCTCAGAGTTAGCACTTATAAGCATTGCACCGCTAAGTGGCTGGCATTACCCGTACTTAATATTGTGTGGCATGGCGCTGGGCGCAATAGCCTATAGTTTTAATCAAAACTTAATGTTAATTATTAAAACGTTTAAACCACTTAGTATGTTTCCTCGCTTACTTATTGCCGGCTGTATTGCCAGCTTAATCGCGTATACCGTCCCCCAAGCAATGGGGTCGGGTATGAGTGCAATTACTATTGCGGTTGAATCTCCTGAAGACATGCAATTATTAACCACTATTTTAATTGCTAAATTACTCGCCACATTATTCGCGATAGGTTTGGGTATTCCCGGTGGTTTAATTGGGCCGGTTATAGGGCTGGGGGTTTTAATTGGTACTTTAATGGCCTTTTTTGCCCAGTTTATTAGCCCAGGTACAGATATAGCAGGCACTTATGGTGTACTTGGCATGGCGGGGTTATTAGCGGCAACACTGCATGCACCGCTTGCGGCTTTAACCACAGTGATGGAGCTCACTTCATCTCCAGAAATAATAGTGCCGGCCATGATAGTGATTACCACCGCTTATGTTACCGCGCTGCAAGTGTTTGGTAATCGCTCGATATTTTTACAACAACTCGACTTTCAAGAGTTACCTTACCAGGTCTCACCCGCTACTGAGGCGCTGCAAAAAGTAGGGGTAATGGATGAAATGGATGAAGACTTTAAGTTACTTTACTCCGACGATAAACAACAAATAAAAAACACCCTTGATGCGATGGACAGCCAAACCCCATTAATTGTATTTGATGAAGAAAACGGCTACCGACTGGCTGAATATGACTTGAGTTTAATGTCGGATCAAGCAACTAACCTTAGCTATATTAGTTTGGCCGGTATTAGCAGCCAAGCCACTTTAGCTGATGCGTTTGAGCTATTAAATGATAAGCGCAGTGGCGCATTGTATGTATATAACTTATTAGATAATCAACAAATTATGGGGTTATTACGTTGGGATCAAATCCATCATATTTTAACCATTCGTAATAGCTTACTTTAATTAAAATGAGGGTAATATGAGCGCATTATTAATTTACAAAACCTTGCATATATTTTTTATGATTGCCTGGTTTGCCGGTATTTTTTACTTACCACGGCTATTTGTGTACCACGCTATGAGCGAAGAAAGAGCATGCAACTCTATGCTTAAAGTAATGGAGCGTAGGCTGCTTTTTTTTGTCACTCCATTTGCCGTGTTAACCGCGGTATTTGGTGTACTCACCATAGTTGAATATGGCCGCGATTGGTTTAAGTACAGCATGTGGTTGCATTATAAACTGGTGCTAGTAATTATTTTATACCTATACCATGGATACTGTTTTAAGCTTTTAGCCGATTTTAAACATGACCGTAACACTAAAAGTGACCGTTTTTATCGTATTTTTAATGAGTTACCCGTTATAGCACTATTAATAATAGTGGCACTGGCGGTAATAAAACCCAGTTTATAATAAAACGTTTCTAGGTAATTTACTCTGCCAACTAGCTAGGTAACTTTGCTATAATATGCGCGATTGCGTGCTCCTTTAAGGATTATCGCGCCTTTTTGAATAAGTAGGAATAACCCCATGTTAAGTTTCCAAGGTGAAAATATACTCTCAGTTAATCAACTCGACAGAGACTGTATTGAACGTATATTTGCAGTAGCTAAAAAAATGGAACCCTACGCTAAAAAACAAAAGCGTACTAACGTGCTAGAAGGTGCCATTTTAGCCAACTTATTTTTTGAACCCAGCACACGCACACGCGTAAGCTTTGGCACCGCTTTTAACTTACTCGGCGGACTCGTTCGCGAAACAACCGGCATGCAAAGCTCAGCGCTTGCTAAAGGCGAGTCGCTTTACGACACTGCCCGTGTTATTTCTGCGTATGCCGATGCTGTCGCTATGCGCCACCCCGATGCAGGTTCGGTAAGTGAATTTGCAACAGGCTGCTCAATCCCTGTTATTAACGGTGGCGATGGCCCTAACGAGCACCCCACTCAAGCACTGCTCGATTTATTAACTATTGAGCGTGAGCTTAACCGTTTTGAGCAAAACATAGATGGTATGCACATTGCGCTAGTGGGCGACTTAAAATATGGCCGCACTGTGCACTCTTTATCAAAACTGTTATGCCACTATAAAAACGTGAAATTTTCGATGGTTGCACCCGATGGTCTACAAATGCCTAGCTATATATTAGATGCAGTAGATAATGCAGGTCATAAAATTGAATTGGTAAATAAAATGGAAGGCAACTTAGCTGCCGACATCGTTTATCAAACACGTATTCAAGAAGAGCGCTTTCCTTCGCAAGAAGAAGCCAATAAATACCGTGGTGGGTTTAGAATTAGCCAATCAATTTACACTGCACATTGCAAACCTAATTCAGTGTTAATGCACCCGTTACCACGCGATAGTCGCCTAGAAGCCAACGAGCTAGATAACGACTTAAACGCAAACGACAATTTAGCTATATTTCGCCAAGTACAAAATGGCGTATTAATTCGTATGGCACTGTTTGCTTTAACCCTCGGCGTAGAAAACAAAGTCGAGCAGTATGAAGTAGACGTACCTTGGTTTAGCCGCAAACGCGATAGCTAAACCAACTTTTTTTGTGACAAAACAATAGGATTTTTCATGACAATTAGCCAAGACTTATTTGCACGCGCTCAAGCTTCTATTCCTGGTGGCGTAAATTCACCAGTACGTGCTTTTAATGGTGTAGGCGGCACGCCGCTATTTATCACTAAAGCTGAAGGTGCGTTTACATTTGACGCCGATGGTAATCGCTATATCGATTATGTTGGCTCTTGGGGCCCTATGATCATGGGCCATAACCACCCTGCAATTAAACAAGCAGTACACGACGCGGTAGAAAACGGCCTAAGTTATGGCGCGCCTACCGAAGCCGAAATTTTAATGGCTGAAAAAGTAAAAGAGCTAGTACCATCAATCGAAAAAGTACGTATGGTTAGCTCAGGCACAGAAGCCACCATGAGCGCTATTCGCTTAGCGCGTGGTTTTACTGGCCGCGATAAAATACTTAAATTTGAAGGCTGTTACCACGGCCACGCCGATTCATTATTAGTTAAAGCCGGCTCTGGCGCATTGACCATGGGTGTGCCTAATTCGCCGGGTATTCCTGAAGATTTTGCAAAGCATACGCTTACTGTATCGTTTAATAATTTAGATGAAGTAAAAGCTATTTTTGCTAAATATGCCGACGAAATCGCGTGTATTATTGTTGAACCAGTTGCTGGTAACATGAACTGTATTCCACCGGTCCCGGGCTTTTTAGAAGGTTTGCGCGACGTTTGTGACGAATACAAATCGGTACTTATTTTTGACGAAGTAATGACCGGGTTTCGAGTTGCACTTGGCGGTGCACAAGCCTACTACAATATAAAACCAGACTTAACCTGTTTAGGTAAAGTAATTGGCGGCGGCATGCCTGTGGGCGCATTTGGCGGCAAAACCGAAATTATGGATTATATTGCACCGGTTGGCCCTGTTTATCAGGCGGGTACATTGTCGGGTAACCCAATTGCCATGGCTGCAGGTTTAAAATCGCTAGAGTTATTAAGCGAGCCAGGCTTACATGCAAAACTAGAAGCAACCAGTAAAGCAATTTGTGAAGGCTTTGAAGCCGGTGCTAAAAAAGCAGGCATTGCATTAACCACTAACTATGCCGGTGGCATGTATGGCTTTTTCTTTACTGATGCTGAAAAAGTAACAACTTACAAACAAGCTACTGAGTGCGACCTAGAGCGTTTTAAACGTTTTTTCCACCTAATGCTTGAAGAAGGTGTTTACTTAGCACCGTCTGCTTTTGAAGCAGGCTTTGTATGTGCAGCGCACAACGAGCAAGAAATAAAAGATACCATTGCAGCCGCAGATCGCGCGTTTGCTAAGCTGTAAAACATCAGTTTTGTTCAGCCAATAAAAAAAGCCCTAACGGGCTTTTTTTGTGTCTTGTAGTTATTCAAATAAGCTTAACGAATACACTGCGGCCTGGGTTCAAATTCACTGGCTCTTAGTGGTAGCTGAATAACTTTGCCACACCCTGGTGGCGCTTGTTTACCCGTTAGCTCGTTAATAAACGCCCAGCGAATTGAAGGAGGACGAGTGTCGGCTATCGCTTCGGGGTTTAGCGGTTTTAAATAACGAATATAGGTCTCTAAAGCCCCTACACTGCCAGTTAAACCGGTACTTTTGTTATCGTCTCGGCCTAGCCAAGCAACGGTCACTGTGTTTTGATCAAACCCGGCAAACCAGCTATCGCGTAAATCATTACTGGTGCCTGTTTTACCCGCAAGCTGGATCGACGGAAAGTGTAAATTTAACCGTTTTGCGGTGCCATCTTTAGTCACTCGTTTCATTGCGTATTTTGTCATGTACATGGCATCTTTAGCAAAACGCGGCTCAGAATTTACTTCGTGCTTATACAGTACTTTGCCTATTGAGTCGGTTAACGCCGAAATAGCGGTTAACTTTCTATATTCGCCATCGGCAGCAATGGTTGTGTACAATTGCGCTACCTCAAAACTAGACATTTCAAGTGCCCCCAATAACAACGATGGGTATTCGTTAATTCTTCCCTGCGCGCCTAATCCTCTTAATGTGTTTGCAACTTTATCTACCCCTACATCAAGGCCAAGATTTACCGCAGGTATATTTATACTGCGACTAAAAGCTTTGTATAACGGGATTGCTCCGCGAAATTGACGATCGTAGTTTTCAGGCTGCCATACTTTACCTTGCTCATTGGTAACTTGCACCGGTGAGTCGTCAAGTAAAGTTGCTAGGTTATAATGTGGTAACTGCAGCGCGCTTAAATACACAGCAGGCTTAACTAATGAGCCAATATTACGTTTGGTATCAAGTACTCGGTTAAAGCCTGAATAACGCACGTCGCGCCCAGAAACTAATGCCGATACGCCACCTTTTTCTACGTTAACTGAGATCATCGCCGCTTCAAGCGCGCGAGTATTAGGGCGTTTTTCTAAATAAGGCAAACTTGCCTGAATCGACTCTTCCATTGCCGTTTGTTTTTGTAAGTCAAAATAGGTAAACACACGAACACCGGCATCTAACACATTTTGATCGGGCAATAACTGCTTGAGTTCACGATTTACTAGTTCTAAATAACCTGGGTACGATTTTTGTAAACTGGCTTTCATTGGCGCTATATTTAAAGGACGTTTTAATGCAGCGCGGTATTCATTAGTGCTCAAAAGTTTGTCTTCAACCATTAAGCGCAGCACTAAGTCACGACGCTCCATTGTGCGCTCTTCATAACGACGTGGATTGTAATAAGACGGCCCTTTTACCATAGCCACCAGCAGCGCTATTTGATCGTATTCTAGCTCATCTACTGGTTTAGAAAAGTAAAACTCAGCAGCCAAGCCCATGCCATGCACGCCTTGGTTATAAGACTGCCCTAAATATACTTCATTTAAATACGCTTCAAGTATTTGATCTTTTGAATAACGGTAATCTAAAATAAGTGCAATAAACGCTTCATTTATTTTTCGTGTAAGTGAGCGCTCTCGGGTTAAATAAATATTTTTAGCCAGTTGTTGCGTTAACGTACTGCCGCCCTGAACTGTTCGCCCAGCACGAATATTACTGTACAGTGCACGTAAAATAGAAAATACCGAAACCCCGTGGTGCTGATAAAAATTACGATCTTCAACCACTAAAAGCGTGTCTTTGAGCATTGCCGGAAATTTATCCAGCGGTACAAATTCACGATCTTGTTTAGAGTCGTTACCTATACGTGCTATTTGCACCGGCTCCAACCTAGCGTTGTTTAAACGCCGGCCAAACTTGTCTTTAATACTAGCCACTTTTTGCCCAGCAAAACGCAGCTCAATAATATGCGCCTGTTCTAGCGCATCATAAAATTCAAAATCACGACGATATATTTTAATGCTGTTGGCAGTTTTAACATATTGCCCAGTACGACTTAATCTATTAACGGCTGAGTAGTTTAGCCGCTCTAATTCCCAAATAACCTCTTGGCTTGATAAGAACTGTCCGGGGTAAAACGCCATCGAGCGTGCATAAACTTGCGCAGGAAGCTGCCACTTATTACCTTCAAATTGGCGGGTAATTTTTGCATCGAGGTAAATAAAATAAAGCGCCATAGCAATAAATGTCGCTAAGCTAAGTTTCCAAAAAATAGACCATAGTTTATTGAGTAAAGATCGCTGAGCAACTGATGATTTGTTTTTTGTACTTTTTTTAGCGCCGTTACGCGGTGTACTTTTAGAGGGTTTAGCGCTGCGCTTTGTGGGGGTTTTACCTGTCGGTGTTTTTTTATTATCAGCCATTTAAATATAATTTATTCCAAGGTTTATTTTACGGATGTGAGCTTAGCATAGTCACCTGCCAGTTCACCATTATAAGGTAAATTAACAACCCATCTTAGCAGCACTAAAGTTAACCTCCCCTGAAATAAAAAAGCGCTACCTAAGTAGCGCTTTGGACAACACACAATAACTTAAATTTAATTACTACGAACCGATACAAATTCTGGATAGGCGTCAATGCCACAATCGTGTTGATCCATACCGTTTAACTCTTCTTCTTCGGTAACCCTAATGCCCATAGTATGCTTTAAAATTGCCCACACCAGCAGCGAAGAAATAAACACAAAACCAATAATACACAACAAGCCTATTAACTGAGTTACCAAGTTTGCCTCGGCGTTTGTCACAGGTACTAACATAATACCAAGTACCCCACATACGCCATGCACAGAAATAGCACCCACTGGGTCGTCTATTTTTGCCTTATCAAGTATAACAATACTAAATACCACTAATGAGCCGCCTAATAATCCTAATAAACACGCCATCAATGGTGAAGGTGAAAGCGGATCGGCGGTAATCACAACCAGCCCAGCTAACGCGCCATTTAACACCATAGTTAAATCGGCTTTACCCCATAATGCTTTACAAACAAACAGTGCCGAAACAGCGCCCATTGCAGCAGCTGCATTGGTGTTTAATAAAATTTTTCCTACTGCAGTCGCGTTTTCAGCATCTGATATAAGTAACTGCGAGCCGCCATTAAAACCAAACCAGCCCATCCATAAAATAAACGTACCTAACGTTGCCAAAGGTAAGTTTGACCCCGGAATTGGGTATATTTCGCCATTTTTACCATATTTACCTTTGCGTGCACCCAGTAATAATACGCCAGCTAATGCCGCTGATGCGCCGGTTGCATGCACTATTGCTGAGCCAGCAAAGTCAACAAAACCCATTGCCGATAAAAACCCCGAACCCCAAGTCCAGTAACCCTCAATAGGATATATAAGCCCAGTTAACACCAAGGTAAACACCAAAAATGCCCACAACTTCATGCGCTCAGCCACCGCACCCGAGACAATAGACATAGCCGTGGCAACAAAAACAACTTGAAAGAAAAAATCAGACTCTAGAGAATGATCAGCATCAGCGGCTTGTGTACCAATTAAGCCACCAAATGAAGGAATAATGCCTCCCTCGGTATTCCCTACATACATAATATTGTAACCAACGAGTAAAAACATGGTGCATGCAATTGAATACAAGGCGATATTTTTAGTTAATATTTCTGTGGTGTTTTTTGAGCGTACTAAACCCGCCTCTAACATGGCAAATCCTGCAGCCATCCACATTACTAATATGCCACAAATTAAAAAATAAAAGGTGTCGAGCGAAAACTTTAGCTCTATCAGTGTACTTTCCATAAATCCCCCTTAAAGTGCATCTTCATCAAGTTCGCCCGTACGAATACGAACAATGTGATCTAGGTCGTACACAAAAATCTTACCGTCACCTATTTTGCCGGTGCCCGCAACTTGCGTAATTGAGTCAACTACGCGTTGGCAGTTTTCAGTACGAGTGGCAATTTCGAGTTTAATTTTAGGAATAAAATCAACTTGGTATTCTGCCCCACGATACAATTCGGTATGACCACGTTGTCGACCAAAGCCTTTTACATCAACAACTGTCATCCCTTCTATACCTAAATCAGCGAGTGCTGTGCGCACTTCATCTAATTTAAATGGCTTTATGATTGCACTAATCATTTTCATTTTAGTCCCCTTAGGACACGTTATTGTTTTTCTTAGTTAATACAATCCAAGCTTTATGCCATTTATATATGGCAATAAAAAACAATAACTTATAAAAATACTTTATATTTAAAACAAAAAAAAGCACCAATTAGGTGCGTTTTTGTTATATATAATACTTGATTGGTGCGTACGTATTTAACTCAACGTATAGCTGTAACCTCTGCTAGCTGCAAGGTGTTATTTAAAACCACACAATTGCGCCCTTGCTTTTTAGCTTGATACAAAGCCCTATCGGCAACACGCATAGCAGCAGTTAAACTGGTATTTTGAAATTCGGCTAAGCCTATGCTTGCTGTTATTGATAAGGTTTTATCACTGATAGTAAAGTCGTAACTTGCGAGCTTTTGTATAAATGAATTTAAACATTTTTCGGCTTGTTCAACTTCTACTTGCGCTAATATAATTGCAAACTCTTCACCACCAATACGTGCAACAGTACTGTTAGAAAATGACGTACGGATTAAATTACTCACTTGTTTAAGCGCTTGATCGCCGCCGTCATGCCCAAATTCATCGTTTATAGCTTTAAAAAAATCTATATCGAGTAACACTAAGCTATTTTTATGATTTTTATTTTTAAGTAGTTTTTCAGCATATTGATAAAAGTAACGACGATTATAAAGCCCGGTAAGATGATCTCGAAAAGCACTTTCTTTAATGTCTGCAATTAACGATAACTGCTCCATGGTTTGCAATACACGACAATGAAACTCTTCATTCATAAATGGTTTAGTTAAAAAGTCATTTGCGCCATATTTAATAAATCGCGCCGATAAACCATGCTTACTCGCACCTGATAACCCAATAATTGCTAGGTCATCGCGGCCTCTAAAATTTCTTACCGCTTTAACTAACTCAAAACCATCCATTGTTGGCATTGCATAGTCTGTCATGAGTAATTTAATCTCAGCATCGTTTTTAAGCATATCTAATGCTTGGCGTCCATCGTGCGCCTCACTTACTGCAAACAGTTGTTTTTCTAGCATTTGCTTCATTAAAGTGCGACTTAAAACCGAGTCGTCGGCTATTAATGCTTTACAACCTTGGTTACGCAGCAGCTGTGCAACTAATTTTATAGCGTAATTATATGAATCACGATTATCTTTTATCACGTAATCAATTACGCCTAATTCTAACATTTGCAGGCGTTTGTACTCATCCATTTTAGAGGTAAGCACCACAGTAGGAATACCTTTTAATAAGGTATACTTGGCCACCTCACCATTTGGTGCGTCGGGGAGCGTTAAATCAACTAAGGCAAGTGTATAGCTGTGTTTACTTACAAATTCTTTACACTCAGATAAAGACCAAGCAAAATCAATGGCAACATCAAGATACTGTGCAGATATATGGCGAAGGACTTGTTGTACTACTTTACTATCTTCAACTATCAACAGTCTTTGCATAGGGCTTCTCTTTACTTCTAATTTGATTACTTGTTTTATAACCATGTGTTCATCATAAATTTAAAGCCTTTGGTGAGGTTTTAAATTTATTAAAAAGCAAATTACACACCCTGTCGGTTTGCCACTATTTTTTAAAAGTAAATCTCACTTATTTAAGCTACTATTTATAAATAAATGTGAATATACATTACTTTCATCACAATCGAAATAAAGGGCGATATAATGCGTTAAAAGCTAAGTTTTTACACATTATATTGACTCAACCACTATTATCGGCAACTAGTCTCAATACTTTTGTTTTTTTACCGAATATTTCTTTTAATAGAACATTAACAATAAAAAAGGGTCATTCATGAAGTTTAGCCAAAGTATTTTTTTACCTATTGCCGCCATTGCCTTAACACTTAGTAGTGCCTCCTTTGCCGATAATAACCAGCGTCGCATTGATATCGACAGTAAAGTGGTTACTGAGCACAAAGCAAAAATTAATAATCAGCGCTTTTCATATACGGTTGCAACCGGCACGCAACCTGTTTGGGATGACAAAGGCGATGCCATAGCAACCCTACAATACACTTACTATACCCGCGATAAGGTAGATGACAGAGCAAAGCGCCCTTTGCTTATTTCGTTTAATGGCGGCCCAGGTTCGGCATCGGTTTGGATGCACCTTGCTTATACTGGCCCTCGCGTATTAAAAATTGATGATGAAGGCTACCCCATTCAACCATATGGGGTTAAAGACAACCCTTACTCTGTGCTCGACATTGCCGATATTGTATATGTAAATCCGGTAAACACCGGCTACTCTCGCGTGGTTGAAGATAAAGAAGGTAAATTACTCTCTAAAGCTGAACAAAAAGAGCAGTTTTTTGGCGTAAAAGCCGATATTAAGTACCTCGCTGAGTGGCTAAATACCTTTGTAAACAGAAACGAGCGCTGGCGCTCTCCTAAGTTTTTAATTGGCGAAAGCTATGGTACAACACGTGTATCGGGCCTTGCTCATGAACTGCAAAATAGCCAATGGATGTACATTAACGGCGTAGTATTGGTTTCACCAACCGATATTGGTATTAAACGCGACGGCCCAATTAAAGCGGCTAACCGCCTGCCTTACTTTGCCGCTACAGCTTGGTATCACAAAGCATTAAATGCCAACTTACAAGCTAAAGACCTAGACGAATTACTGCCTGAAGTTGAACAGTTTACAATTAACGAACTGATCCCCGCACTGGCTAAAGGCGGCTTTATTGCAGATGATGAAAAACGCCGCATAATTAAAAAAATGGCGCAATATGCAGGGCTTTCTGAAACCTTTGTAGAGCAAAATAACTTAGATATTCCAACGCAGTTTTTTTGGAAAGAGCTATTACGTGACCGCGGCCAAATGGTAGGACGCTTAGACTCGCGTTATTTAGGTATTGATAAACGCGATGCGGGCGAATCGCCTGATTACTGGGCAGAACTCACGTCGTGGTTACACTCATTCACTCCCGCGATTAATCATTACTTGCGTGAAGAGTTAAATTATAAAACAGATATTAAATATAACCTGTTTGGTAATGTGCACCCATGGGACAGAAGCGGGAATAACACCGGCGAAAACTTGCGTTTAGCTATGGCGCAAAACCCGTATTTAAAGGTAATGATTCAATCGGGTTATTATGACGGTGCAACTAACTACTTTGATGCTAAATATACGTTATGGCAGTTAGACCCTAGTGGAAAAATGCAAGACCGTTTAAGCTTTAAAGGCTACAGAAGCGGACATATGATGTACTTACGCCATGCGGATTTAGAGAGCTCTAATACCGACTTACGTGAGTTTATAAAAGCAGCATTACCTAAAGAAGGCCAAGCTGCTAAATATTAATCAGCAAACATAAAAAAAGGCTCGTAATGAGCCTTTTTTATTTAATTATATTCTGTAAATCTAAAGCCAATAAGGCTTTATATCGAACGAAGCCAATCTACTTTGCTCCATTGCACTTACCAAATATTCTGTTTTTTGTTCTAGCCATGTTTGAATTTTAGCTAGTTTTTCATCTTCTTGACCACCGCAAAGCTGCTTTAAATAGTCAAGGGTACTAAGCTCATACATACCATGAGAAATATCAAGCCAAGGGAGTCTAAACTCTAAGCGCTCTTCTTTATCAAATAACGCACCTAAGCAATTACCACTTAGTAAACTGTTCTCTAATTGTGTGCGTATATTAAGGTAGTCGTTCGCAGTTAAAGTTTGTTCTTTAGGTAACAGCTTATGCAAATTTCGCCAATCTTTATCAAACAAACGGTTAGCAATGCTGGCTACCGATTGGTCAGCGTTTTGTAATTGCTTTTGATCCCAAAACTTGCGCCATTGTTTGTCTATTAACCAGGTTGTTAACGACAGTATTAAACGATTATAGCGTGCACTATGAAACAGCGCATAAATGTCGTCAATGCTAGGCTGTAGCTCTTTTAGGTCATTAATAACTTGTGTTAATGCCGGTGCGTTGTTTATTTTTTTATAAAAAGCGTGGCGTTTAGAAGTATAGGTTTTTAATTGAATTGCATTTTCAACCCACGCTAACTCGCTGAGTAACCACTTTAGTTCGTTGCGTAAATGCTCAGTACTTTCTTTGCTAACAATGTCGTCAAACAACCAAAAGTTATGACGAATTAAGCTTATACCGTCGGTTACTCGTTTTAAGGTTTTTAAACTTGGCTTATCGAAATAACATTGTTCGTGCTTTTGCACAAAACGAATACCAAAACCCATAGCCTCTATTAATGCTTGCTCTTGGGTTACTTGCCCTTTGAGTTTAACAAACCCAATTGATTTACTTGGTTGCAGTGGCGTGTCGTCAGCAAGGCGATACCCTCTTGCAGCCTTTGAATACAAGCCTAAGCGAATACAGTTTTGGCTTACTAATTTATCGGCTAGCGCAAATAATTCATTACGGCTGCCCTCAACAAGTTCAATTTCAAGCTCGCTGATCACCTCAACTTTACCCGCTGCGGCAATTTCACCTTTATCAAGCACTACTTCTATTTTTGCACCGTTTTGAGTCTCAATTAGCCAGGTACGGCGAATAAAGTTAGTACTAAAAATCGGATGTATATTTTGTGCAATAACATTGGCTTGCATGCCATGAGGCCAAATAGATGGGTTAAATGCCATTAAATCTGGACGATTAGACTCTATTGGTAAGTTAAATTCAGGACGTTGATGTAAGCCCCCAACAACCTCACCGGCGAGTTTAATTGTTTGCTCACATTTATTATCAGCACAACGCGTTCTATAGCCAATATCAAGGGCTCTAAGCTCACGGCTTGGCGTATCATAATAAGCATTTTGTAAACTTCGAGATGGCTTATTAGTAACTGTTTTTGCAAATTGTGTAATTAATGAGGGGATCAGTGGAATGACGGCATCTGATACCAAAAATTTTAGTTCTATCTCAGTATCCATTAGTTATGCGGATTACCCTTAAAATTAATAAGTGGTCAAAATAAACAAAGCCGCCCCATATTGCAAATATTTTAGTCAAAATGGGCCGCTAATAAAATAACACCGGTTACAATATCAACCTTGCTATTGCGCTATTTAATCCATATTATCGCTATACTTATGTGAAATATAAAATCACGTTCTAAACGGACACGGTTAGATTAACAAGGTAAATAAATGCTAAAACACTGTTTATTATGGCTGTTTTTAACAGCCTCAACATTTGCGAGCCAAGCAGAAGAAGCTCAAACAGCAGCCCCCACCAATGCAAAAACAGCTTATATAATTGACAATCTTTATACGTTTATGCGCTCTGGTGCGAGCAAAAACTATCGTTTACTCGGCTCTATTGATGCAGGCACACAACTGACCTTATTATCGGGTGAAGAAAACGGCTTTTTAAAAGTTAAGGATGATAAAGATCGTGAAGGTTGGGTTGAAGCTAAATACATCACACAAACAGCTGGCTTACATAAGCAGTACCAAACGTTAAGTGATGAAATGAGCTCAATACAAAATAAACTGCGCCAAGCACAAGTTGAATTACCGCAGTTGCAAGAGCAAAACGTGCAGTTAACAAACCAAAACAAACAATTATTTACACAAATAACTGAATTAAAAACCACGCTTGAGCAAGAACGCACTTTAAAGCAAGCCACTAGCTCTAAAGAAAAACGCCAATTACTTACTTATGGCGGTGCTATTGCATTTTTAGGATTGTTTTTAGGTATTATATTAACGATTGTGTTGTCTCGCCGTAAGCGTTATCAAGGCTGGGCATAATACGACAACTTAATTAGTCGCATAAAAAAAGCATCATTTGATGCTTTTTTTATGCCTGCAATTTGTATTACAAATCTAGGCGCAGACCCGGATCTTGTTTTATTTTTTCAATTACCATGTAGGTGTGATGCGTTCCCACTCCTGGTATATCAACTAAGTCGCCAAGCACTTGCCTGTACTCGTCCATGTTTGATACCCTGATCTTCAGCAAGTAGTCGTAGCCACCAGCAACCATGTCGCACTCCACTACTTGCCTAATTTTTAAAATGTGTTCTCTAAACACTTTAAATACCGCGGTATTTGAAGTGACCAGTGACACTTGTACATGTGCAACTAAGCTTTGATTAAGCTTGGCTTCGCTAAGCTTGGCAACATAGCCTTCAATATAGCCTTCTTGCTCTAAACGTTTTACACGATCAAGACAAGGGCTGGGGCTTAAATTAACCTGCTTTGCGAGGTTAACATTTGAAATTCTGCCGTTCTGTTGCAGAACGTCTAAAATAGCTAAATCGATACGATCAAGCAGGCGTAATCTATTTGGACTCGTCATAACAGAACTTTATACGGATAAGTAGAAAATATGCCCTGTAAATTAGCGTAAAACGCCAAATTTAACCAGCATATTCTGCTGAATTTTAATTAGAATGCACGCCTTATACCAACGAATATTTAGTGGTAATTAATTTTACCTTAAGTTTTAACACTCCTGAGGGTTGCTTATGTTATTCAATAGCGATTTGACAACGACTTGTCCAATTCGACAAAAAATCCGTGACTTCTACCGCATCGACGAAAATGCGGTTATCGATCATATTTTACCACTTGCTGAAGTAGGTGTTAAAGCACGAAGTCGTGCCTGGGAAAGAGCTCGCCAAATTGTTTTAAATATTCGTAAAGACCAAGATGGTCAAAGCGGTGTTGATGCACTATTAAATGAGTTTTCACTCTCTAGTGAAGAAGGCGTGGTATTAATGTGCTTAGCCGAAGCCCTGCTTCGCGTACCAGACAAAGCAACTCAAGACACATTAATTCGTGACAAATTAGCAAAAGGCGATTGGAGCTCTCATTTAGGCAGCAGCGATTCGTTATTTGTTAACGCATCGTCTTGGGGCCTATTAGTAACCGGTAAAATGGTTAACTACACAGATAAAACCAAAGAACAGCAATTTGGTATGCTTAAAAAGACCATAGGGCGTTTAGGCGAGCCGGTTATTCGTAAATCAGTAAACTTTGCGATGAAAATTATGGGTAAGCAATTCGTTATGGGCCGTACCATTGACGAAGCAATTGTACGTGCTGCCGATAAAGAACAAAAAGGCTACGTATATTCATACGATATGCTAGGCGAAGGCGCGCGCACCATGAAAGATGCGAAGCGTTACTTTGACAGCTACATGAACGCGATTCATGCTATTGGTAAAGCGGCAAACGGCCGTGGCCCAATAAAAAGCCCAGGCATTTCAGTTAAGCTCTCTGCTATTCATCCTCGTTATGAGTTTACGCATAAAGAACGCGTAATGGCCGAAATTGTGCCTAAGCTCAAAGAGCTTGCGCTAGTTGCTAAACAATATGACATTGGCTTTACTGTTGATGCTGAGGAAGCAGACCGTTTAGATATTTCTTTAGATGTAATTGAAGCGGTATTTAGTGATGACGACCTAGCAGGTTGGAACGGCTTTGGTTTAGCGGTTCAAGCGTATCAAAAACGCGCTATATTTGTAATTGAATGGCTAACTGAACTTGCAACCCGCGTGGGTCGTAAAATGATGGTGCGTTTAGTTAAAGGCGCTTATTGGGACACCGAAATAAAAACCACACAACAAGATGGTTTAGAGCATTTCCCAGTATTTACTCGCAAAGCTACCACCGACGTATCTTATAAAGCGTGTGCAATTAAAATGCTTGAAGCACGTGACGTGCTTTATCCGCAATTTGCAACACACAACGCTTACACTGCTGCCACTATACTAGAAGTAGCGAAAGGTGATAACCAAGGTTTTGAATTTCAACGCTTACACGGTATGGGCGAATCTTTATTTGACCAAATCGTTACCGAGGAAAAAATTCAGTGTCGCGTATACGCACCGGTGGGCCAACACGAAGACCTATTGGCTTACTTAGTACGCCGTTTATTAGAAAACGGTGCTAACTCATCGTTTGTTAATGCCATTGTAGATACCACTAAGCCCGTTGAGTCACTACTGCCTGATCCGGTAGAAACACTGCAAGGTTTACGCAATAAATACAACACGCAAATTAAAATGCCAATTGACTTATATGGCGCCGAACGTGCCAATTCAAAAGGCATGGATTTAACCGATATAAACGTGATCACCCCGTTTAAAGAAAACCTTGATCTGTGGTTTAACGAACACTTAATTGAGCAAAGCCAAGTACCTGAAGGCTCTGTGGCAGTTAAAAACCCGGCAAACCACAAAGAAGTAATTGGCCATATAAAACTGCAATCTAGCGATGAAATGCAAGTTTTGCTAGCCAACGCAGAAAACGCTTTTGAATCATGGTCACAAACATCGGTAAAAGAACGTGCTAATTTATTACGCCGTGTTGCCGATATTTTAGAGCGTCATCATGACGAGCTAGTGGCTATTTGTATTAAAGAAGCCGGTAAAATAGCTAAAGATGGTATTGATGAAGTACGCGAAGCGGTTGATTTTTGTCGTTACTACGCAGCCCGCGCTGAAGAGCTATCGCAAGATGAGCGCTTTGAAGCCCGTGGTGTTATTTTATGTATTAGCCCATGGAACTTCCCGCTAGCTATTTTCTTAGGCCAAGTAGCCGCTGCTATTGTGACCGGTAATACCGTTATTGCAAAACCAGCTGAGCAAACGAGTCTAATTGCGCTGCGTGCCATTGAACTTATGCTATCGGTAGGTTTACCAGAGCATGTTGTGCAAGCGGTAATAGCCCGTGGTAGTGAAGTAGGTAAAACAATTGTTCCGGATGAACGCGTTCAAGCAATTATGTTTACTGGCTCGACTGAAACAGGCACGCTTATTTCACAAACACTCGCGGCTCGTAGCGATATTCAAGTACCGTTAATTGCCGAAACAGGCGGCCAAAACTGTATGATCGTTGACTCAACAGCACTCCCTGAGCAAGTGGTTGACGATGTAATTAGTTCTGGTTTTCAAAGTGCTGGGCAACGTTGTTCAGCGCTACGTGTATTATTTATTCAAGAAGACGTTGCCGATGGCATAATCGAAATGCTTAAAGGTGCACTGGCTGAGCTACATATAGGCGACCCATCGTTACTCTCTACTGACGTAGGCCCGGTAATTGATGAAAAAGCACTGAAAAGCTTAAACGATCACGTTGAATACTTAAAAGGTAATGCGACATTACATTACGAGTGCAAAATTCCAGATAACACAGTAAATGGTGCGTACTTCTTTGCTCCTCGTTTATACGAAATAAAAGACTTATCGGTACTTAAGCGTGAAGTATTTGGCCCATGTGTACACGTTATACGCTTTAAATCGAGCGAACTAGACAGTGTTATGGATCAAATAAACAACACAGGTTACGGCTTAACTATGGGCGTGCATTCGCGCATTGAAGAGCGTTGTGAATACCTAGCTAAAATGTCGCGTGCAGGTAACGTGTACATTAACCGTAATATGATTGGCGCTATTGTTGGTGTGCAACCATTTGGTGGCCGTGGTTTATCAGGTACAGGCCCTAAAGCCGGTGGCCCTAACTACTTACAACGTTTAGTAAAAGAAAAAGCATCGCCAGAAAACGTGCAAATGACCAATTTAACGCCAGACGAGCTTGATTTACACCACTACAGCGGTGCAAATGAGCAAGTAGAAAAGCTAATGATTAACTCAATGCGCGATGAAAAAATTTGGCGTTCAACACCACTAAACGACCGTGTATCTGCGGTGCGTCAATTGCTTGCTAAAATAGCCACAGTTGAAATTATTGACGACTTAGCTGATGATTTAGCATTAACACTTGCCGATGCACGTGCACAACTTAATCGCTTAGAAAAGCACATGCGTAAATTTACTACATTACCAGGGCCAACAGGTGAGTCTAATACTCTGCACCTTGAAGCACGTGGTTGTGTTGTATGTTACGCCGATAAGAGCACATCGTTTAACTTTTGGGCATTATCGATCATTACTGCAATTGCTGCGGGTAATACGGTAATTACCGTGGCCTCTGAAATATTTTATGAAGAAGCGGTTGCCTTTAGAGATAAATTTATTGCCACCGGTGTTGCTGAAGGGGTATTCCAAGTAGCTAAACCAAATCAGTTACAAGCTATATTGGCACACCCGCATTTAGCCGGCGCTGTTGTTGCGGCACGCTCTTCTCGCTTTGGTTATTTCAGCCAGCAGCTAGCACAGCGTAAAGGCGCTATTTTGCCAGTGATCAGCTCTGAATATTACGATACGCTTATTAAACGTTTAGTAACTGAAAAAACCATTAGTATAGATACAACGGCATCAGGTGGTAATACATCGCTAATGACGCTAGTAGAAGATGATGAGTAACTAGTCTAGCACTAATTACTTATTCGTATAAAAAGGCACCTTAGGGTGCCTTTTTTACTATGTTAATTGTAATATTTTTGTTACTTTAACTAGTAGAATACTTATATGAAGTGAATTAAATTGAAAGTCATTCCAATTTCGCAGTTATTACCAGGCATGTTTGTACAAAGCGTAACAAAGCAAACCGGACGTATAAAAATAAAAAGCCAAGGCTGGGTTAAAACTCAAGCCGGTATCGATAAATTAAAAAATGTCGGTATTTTAGAAGTTGAAATAGATCCAGATAAAACCCTCATCGAATCAGTGCCTGAAAAAGAGCCAGCTAAGACACCTACCCCTATAGCAAAGCGCGATCCTTGGCAAAAAACGCACAGTGCCGAACAAGAAATGGGCAAAGCTAAAAAGCTTTACGATGAAGCTAAATCTCTACAAATTAAAGCATTTAAAGATATAAAAGCAGGCCGAGATATAGACATAGCGCCTTTTAGAGAGCTTGCTAGTGGTTTTATGGACTCGGTATTTAGAAATCAAGATGCACTCGCTTGTCTTACTCAAATGCGCCAAAAAGATGCCTACTTGTTAGAGCACTCTATTAATGTTTCTATTTTAATTAGCATTTTTGCCAAGCATTTGAATATAGATAAAGATATTATTGAACAGCTAACTACTGGCGCGCTACTGCATGATATTGGCAAAATAAAAATTCCCGATGCAGTGCTCAATAAGCCAGGGCGTTTTACTGATGAAGAATTTACAATAATGAAAAATCATGCACGCTTTAGTAAAGAAATTTTACAAGCTGCGGGGCTCAAAGGTATAGCTGTTGATATTGCTGGTATGCACCATGAACGCTTAGATGGCAAAGGCTATCCGTTTGGTAAAAAAGGCGATGAAATAAGCCAGTATGTGCGTATGGCGTCAATTGTTGACGTGTATGATGCACTCACTGCTGAACGCGTTTATAAAGCGGGTATGGAGCCGATCAAAGCCTTTAAAATATTAAAACAAGGTTGCCCGGATAGTTTTGATAATGAGTTATTGACTAAATTTATTCAATGTATTGGTATTCACCCGGTAGGCACACTGGTTAAGCTCTCGAGTCAAAAAGTGGGGCTGGTTACACAGAGCAACCCTGCCAGCCCATTAAAGCCCATTGTTAAAACTTTCTATAGTGCAAAGCATGAGCGCTACACCCAAGTACAAGACATAGATTTGGCACATAAAAAAAGCCAAGATACGCTTGAGTCGGCAGTTAAAGCTGACGAATACAAAATTGACTTACAACGCTTTTATAAAAATTCAATTTTACCCTAATTAGCCGCTATTGCGGCCAATCTTGTAGCGCCTTTAAGCTAAATTCGTAGCCGTCAAAATCTAGTACGCTTTGCTCTGGTGTTATTTCTCGCACTGTTAATGCACCTATACTATCGCCCTCAAAAAGATCGCGCCCATTGAGCTTGATCCAACGCTTATCGAGTGCAGACGAATATATATGCGCCTGATATTTAAGTGGCGGTAACATGGCTTGCAATCCATCTGGCAACAGCTCTATTGGTTGCACGCGTGATGAGCTGCGCGTTGCTTGCGTTACTTCGTAGTTTTGTGTTTTTTCTGTATCTTGAATAGCTTGATCAAAAGCTGTTTCTAATAATGTTGGATTCTTTGCAAGCGCAGGTCTTTTAGTTTGTTGTGCTGTAGAGCCTTGTGAATCGAGCGGCTTACCAAGCACTTTATACTTACTTAAATCAAGCGATGCCGATGAAGGCATATTTTTTTGAGGTTGCTGCTCAGCTGCTTGTGTTGCCTGGTTATTAATTTGATTGAAGCTAGGTTGATTATAATATGGTTGTGAATATCCCTGCTGATTAATTGCGCCTTGCCCATACGTACCCTGAGCATAACTATTTTGCGGATTTAGGTTTTGCTGAAGTGTGGCTTGATTTTCCATTATTGGAATATATTGCCCTTGCGGCGTAAGTAACATTTGTACTATACCACTGGGGGTTTGTACATATACTAACTGCCCTTGAATTGAAGTTGCTGTATTTACTGCGTCTGGCGGGGCCGTTTTTGACGCTGATGGTTGCGCCGCTAATGCAGCTATGTTTTGCTCTGCAGTTTGTAATCTTGCTCTATTATCTATATCCGATTTGGTTGTTATTGTTGGTTCTTTATCGGCATTAGTATTTTTTAATATTGCTGTAGTGCTAACTTGCTCATTATTACTATTAAATGAGCTGTTTTGTAGCCATTTTCCACTAACAAAACCACCTGCAACACTAAAGCTAACCGCTAAGCTGCCACCAATCACAAACGCTAAGCGGCGGTATCGCACTAGAGACTGTTGTTGTTTAGCCTGTTGTGCCTGCAAGTCATACTGCTCGGCGCTTATATCGGCTTGTTGCGATTGCTTTAACGCATCTAATAAATAAGACATTAATCACCTAACTATAAAATAAATGAAAGCCCTAAGCCTGCTGCAAATAAAGCAACAAAAGCAGAGCAATACAGCCAATATGGCACGGTTTTAGGTGGCGCATTATTAGCCGCAATAAAATCGGGTGGTAGTGACTCCAGAGCCGATTTTTTTATAATACTGCTATCTATTGTTAATTGCTGTTTTGCAAATGCCCCTACTAACGCCCGCTCACACACTAAGTTCATTAATCGTGGCACGCCACCGGTAAGTTGATGAACGCTTTGCATTGCATCCAACGAAAAAATACCTTTATCGCAGCCTGCAATATGTAAACGATGCTTAATGTATGCCACCGTTTGCCCTTGCGTTAAAGGCAGTAAGTGATAGCGAGCTGTTATACGTTGTGCAAGCTGCCTTAACTCATTTCGTTTTAATAATACTTGCAGCTCAGGTTGCCCCACCAGCACTATTTGTAATAGCTTTTTATGATCAGTTTCTATGTTGGTTAGTAGCCGCAGTTGTTCTAGTACATCGGGGGCAAGTAACTGCGCTTCGTCAATAATAAGTATGGTATGCCCACCCGCTTTATTATTTGCTTCTAAGTGCTTTTTTATAACATCGGTAAGGCTTTTTAAACTCGCATTTTGTGCGTCATAATTAATTTTAAGCTCATCACAAATACTGGCCAAGAGCTCAAGCTCTGATAAAGCCGGATTATGGATCATCGCAACTTGAGTATTCTCTGGCAGTTTTTCTAGCATACTGCGAGTAATGGTTGTTTTACCGGTACCCACTTCGCCGGTTAATAATACAAAGCCGCCGTCTTCACCTAGTCCATAGGTAAGGTGCGCTAACGCTTCTTTATGTCGCTCACTTAAAAACAAATAATGGGGATTAGGCGAGATTGAAAAGGGTTTTTCATGCAAACCAAAATAGCTTAAATACACCTGAGTATTCCTTGGTAAATAAATCCCCCCCATAATGGCAAAAAAAGAGCCTTAGTGACAACACTCAGGCTCTTTTATTATTGAAATAACGTAAATTAATGTAAAAAGCGCTGCTTTAAACTTAGCTGTGCATTTACTTATATTGGATTATTTTTCGTAGCGCATTAAGCGTAAATAAACACTGCTGGTTTTAGCGTGCAAACTATTTAGTCCACTGGCAAACTGATATACCCAAGCAGAGTTAATCGTGTTTACACCTGAGGTATTGGTCCAATAGTTTTGTAGCTTTGTGCCCAAAAACACCGACTCGTTAATACTTGGCTCTGTACACCTGTGTTCAACAATACTTGCTAACTCTTTAATATTTGGTACTTGCCAGTCATTATAACTTGCTGTTGTATCGTTAACTGCGCCTCGCAATGCAGCTTGCCAGGTTAATGATGGTGTAGAGCCTTCGCATGTTGCTGTAGCATTGTTATACACTTGTCCGTAACTACAACGCTGCCACATTAAACCTGTTTTGCTATCTGACACTGTGCCATCGGTATTTATTGTAAATCGCTCTGTTGGTGTTGTTTGCGTAACTGAGTCATAACAAACCCCAGCTATTACGTTAAAGCTTAAACTCATTGCCGCAAATGTAGTTATTAATTTAAATTTCATATACTTCCCCTAACGGCTTCTAACTAAACGAACATAAGCAGTATTACTTTTTGGATAAGCAAGGTCATTACCATCGCTCATATCTATAATATAAGCTTGCGATAAACTGGTGCCATCAACCGCTGTTTGAGAGGTCCAATAACGCAAGTGACCCAGTAAACTAACCGCAGGCATATTAGGGAAAATACTCTCATCTATTAATACATTTTGCCCTTGCTTGCCGTAATCAACTAAGCTTAGTAGCTCGGTGTAAGTGGGTACTCGCCAATTTGTGCCACCACAAAAATCTAGCGCATTTACTTCTTGTATATAGCTTTGCAATCCGCAATCGGTATTACTTGGGCAACTAGAGTTAGCAGCGCCTCTTGCACCGCCTACCTGAGGAATAGCAGATTCTGTAAGGTACCATGTGTAATGATTTTGCCCATCGCGTAATGTAGTGTTAGGTACCACACCTGACGCAGGGCTTTTAACCTCCCACACTAAACCGGTTACGTTGTCGCGAATACAACTAAAGTTTTGTGCGTCATCAGCAACTTCATCTGCAAACTCATTTAGTTTGGTGTAATCAAATGCTAAATTACCTTGCCCTACTTTGGCTAAACGATTCGCAAAGCTGTCTCGGCCAAGCTCAGCATCTTGATTTGGAAAGTCTTTACTCACACAGTTTATACGTTGAGTATTGTTGTAGCACTCCCCCACACCTGTATCGTTTATTAACCCAAGCGCTTTAGGTGCAACATCTACAAATACGCTATCATTTGCGGTGCGCCCTTTAGAATCTGTAACCATTACTTCAAAACTTAAAGTGGCGTTAGTGTCTATGTCTGAGGCATAAAAAGTAGTAATACATTGATTGCTATTAGCTAATGTTTCCGCTTTGCCGGTTAGTTGTTGCCAGTCACATTTATAAGTACTGGTTGCGGCAGCGCTGTTACTTGCATCTAAGGTTACTTTATCAAACTCGTTAACTTGCTGATCAGCTCCAGCATTGGCAATAACAACTTGCGCTGTTTTATTTAAAGTCATGTCATATTCAGAGGTTGATTCTCCTCCTTCATCATCGGTAACCGTTAATGACCACTTTAGATTTGTATGGTTTTCAAGCAATGGGTGGCTAAAGCTTAAAGTAGAATTAGTAAAACTATTAATGTTGAGGGCTGGTCCTGATATTAATTGCCACAAGTAGCTATTAATTTGACCATTAGTATCTGGATCTGTTGAGTCTGCAGCGCTTAGCGTTACGGTATCGTTATAAACTGATGGCAATACTTGCGGTGCTGTTTGGGTAATAACAGCTTGGGGTAATTGATTGTTTGAAGTAATAAAAATACTAATATCGTCATTTACTAAGCCACCACCAGCTGTTTGGTAGCTTACTCTGAGCACCAGTTCGCTGTCTGCTTTTACATCTGGTGCGGTAATGGTTTGCACTGCGCCATCGAGCGGAAACCCATCAACAATGGGGCCGCTTACGCGCTGCCAAGTAAACGTACCCTCGGTGGGTGAGCCTTTTGCAGTAATAGTAAAATCGGTTTTTTCAATAATTTGCAAATCGTTACCTGCAAATACAGAAGTTTGAATGTTATCACCATCATCAGAGCCCCCCCCACCTCCGCATGCAACCAATAGTCCACACGACAATAACGGGATTAACGCAATTGCTCTCATACTAAGCACCCTTTTATATCAAAAAATAATTAATAATTATTTATAGCAATAAAAGTGCCACTAAGTACTATAAGTAACTATCTTGATGAATACGTACAAATAACTTAGTACCTATTTTACTGTAATCAACCTTGTATTCTCGCCCATCAAGGGCTTGAATAAATAACAATCGTTTTTCTTCGCCAAACACATCGGTGCTACTAACATAAACAACTTCTAAGTAACGCTCTTTTGCGTCACGGCGGTTTTTTGGCAGTTCTTCTTTAAATGGTTCTAAGCCATTTTGGGTCACTTTAATTCGAGGATGGATCTCAGAATTAACAATGACTAAATCAAGTTTTTTGTCTTTATGTATTATGGTATTACGACCACTTTTTAAAAAAGCTCTTTCTTGGCTCATTATTATTCCTACTGCCGCGTTTTAATTACTTATTTGCGACGCTATAAATTTAAGGGGTTCGCGCTGCCATGTATTTAAGTTAGCACTAAACTCCCAAATATTTCTGTCTAATACACTCGCTGGTAATAATAGATCATAGCCTGTTAGTAACTGCAAATGCTTTGCCCTGTTGGCAAACATTGCTATTAACCCATTATAGCTAATTCCATTTTTAGATCTATATTGTGTATCCTCTACCAGCCATTCTGATGGGCAATCGCCATTTATGCAATTCTTTTGAATTAGTTGCATAAATAAATGACGCTGCTCGATCAATAATTTCCCTGCGATTCTAGGGGCTAAACTCGTTAAAAACTCATCCATGTCGTTTACCTTAATTCCCACCACATTAAGATCTAAGTGCTCAAGCCCTACTGCTACCTTGGGTATACCGCTTGATTTAAAATTGCTATGAGCTAAATGCCAAACACCATATTTGTGCTGATAAGTTAACTGCTCAGCGGTTAACACTAAACTATAAAATGGCTCTTGGGTTTTAAAAAAACCAATTGTTATTGCAGCAATACACAAACTAACTAAAAAAATTTCTAAAATGCTAATTTCGCCAGGACGTAATAAATTAAACAGCATAATAAACAACAAACCAATGGCACCAACAATTAACACTTCTATGCCATGTTTAGCTCCCTGCGCACGATACTTAATTTGCATAGCGTTGCACTCATCCATATTGATAATAAACACTGTAAAAAATGAACATGATAACGCCCCACAATGCTATTTTTCTGAGCATTAAACATTTTTTGCACGACGTATTTAACTTCATAAAATACCTTTTTAAGCTCAAGCATGAGTTTATTTAATTAATTACTATAACTTTTACGCTTAATTCACAAATTAATGGGACATAATACCGCCTTTTCTCGGTGTTATTTCGTACAATAGTTATAATTTATTTTTTGGTATTAAAGCAATGTACTCAAGACAATCAGGTAGAGCTCTTTTTCCATTTATTATTACACTACTCGTAATATTTAGCGTTTATTTATATTTACCCGCTAGCCAAGGTAAACAAGCCGATTTTTCACAAATGGCCACGCAAGTGTCTGCTCACACTGTTACCTCACAAGAAAATGCAGTAATGATTGAAGCTATTGGTAGTGCACGCGCTAACCAAGCTGTCTATATTACCAGCGCACAAAGTGATTACGTGACTAATATTTTCTTTGAAGATGGCGACCTAGTTAGTAAAGGCCAAAAGCTAGTACAACTGCAAAGCCAACAAGAACAAATTGCAGTAAAAGAGCTAAATATTAATTTACGCGAAGAAAAACGCCAACTCGATAGACTTACCGAACTTTCACGTTCGCAGTCAACAGCAAAGTCGCTACTTGAAGAGCAATTATCACGAGTTGATGCCACTCAAGCACAATTAGAAAGCGCTAAAACCAAACTGGCTGAAATGACCATTACCGCGCCGTTTTCTGGCATGTTGGGCAAACGTGAAATATCGATTGGTGCTTATGTAAATAATAGCTCAATTATTACCACGCTCGATGACATAAGTATCATTAAGGTAGACTTTAAAGTACCTGAAAAATATTTAGCGCAATTAGCTACTGGCATGAAAGTGCTCACTCAAAATGATGCTTATCCTGATCAAACCTTTATCGGTAAAGTAACTCATATTAGTTCGCGTATTGATTCAGTTACCCGTAGCGTAGAAGTAACCGCCAGCTTTGCAAATAATTCAGGTTTGCTACGCCCTGGTATGCTACTTAAAACAGCGTTAGAGCTAAGTAGTAACCAAGCATTAATGGTTCCAGAAAAAGCAATTATTCCGCTACAAGACAAACATTACGTATTTCAAATTTTAGACGGTGTTGCTAATCGTATTGAAGTGCATATTGCGGGCAGAAATAACGGCTGGGTTGCTGTTGATGAAGGCTTAACCGATGGTGAGCAAATTATAACTGAAGGGCTAATAAAAATTCGCTCTGGCAGTAAAGTTAGCGTGAAGGGATAACCCGTGAAAATTACCGATATTAGCGTTAAACGCCCCGTTTTTGCGATTGTAATAAATCTACTTTTACTCACCTTTGGGCTCGTTGCTTTTAGCATGCTGCCACTGCGTGAGTATCCTGATATTGAAACGCCTATTGTTAATATTAGTACCGAATATACAGGTGCTTCTGCAGAGATTATAGAAACCAAAATAACCCAAGTTATCGAAAACCGTATCTCGGGTATTGAAGGCATTAAAAGTATTAACTCATCGAGCCGTAATGGCCGCTCAAATATTACGATTGAGTTTGATATTAAGCGCGATATAGATGCTGCATCTAACGATGTGCGCGAACGTGTTGCCCGCGCCGCAGATAGCCTACCTGAACAAGTTCGCCCGCCAGAGGTGTCTAAGTCTAACAGCGATGAAAGCCCTATTGTATGGTTTGTGCTAAACAGCGAAACCATGAACTCAATGCAGTTATCTGATTACGCACAGCGCTTTATTGTAGATCGCTTAGCTGTTGTTGATGGTGTGTCTAACGTGCGCATTGGTGGTGAGCGAAAGTACGCCATGAAAATTTGGCTAAATCGCCAAGCAATGGCTGCTCGCGGTATTACTGCGAGCGATATAGAACAAACACTACGCACCGAAAACGTAGAGTTACCTGCAGGCGAAATTGAATCGGTTGATCGTGACTTTACTGTACGTACAGCCCGCAGTTATAAAGATCAACGCGACTTTCAAAACCTAGTAATAAAGCGCGGTGATGACGGTTACCTAGTACGCTTAAGCGAAGTGGCTGATGTACACCTAGAAGCCGCCGATGACGAGAGTTTATTTCGTGGTAATGGCCGCAATATGATTGGTTTAGGCATTGTAAAGCAAGCTAAAGCCAATACTTTAACTGTGGTTGATAACGCCCGTGCCGAACTTGAAAAAATAAAACGTAACCTGCCCGAAGGAACCACTATAGAGGATAGTTACGACTCATCTATATTTATAAAAGAATCGATTAATGAGGTATACAGCACCCTTGCTATTTCTATGGGCTTAGTTGTATTAATTATTTTTATATTTTTAGGTAATATTCGTGCCACCTTAATCCCTGCAGTTACTGTACCGGTGGCGCTAGTGGGTAGCTTTATGTTTTTACTCGCTATGGGTTATTCTATTAACTTACTTACTTTACTTGCACTGGTACTAGCAATCGGCTTAGTGGTTGATGATGCCATTGTTATGTTAGAAAACATTCATCGCCGCATAGAGCTTGGCGAGCCTCCTTTATTGGCCGCTTATAGAGGCGCGCGCGAAGTGGGCTTTGCAATTATTGCCACCACTTTAGTGCTTATTTCGGTATTTGTACCCTTAGTATTTATGGATGGCCGTATTGGTGCTTTATTTACTGAGTTTGCCATGGCGGTAAGTGCCGCAGTGTTTTTCTCAAGTATTACAGCACTTACTCTTTCACCTGCGTTATACTCTAAAGTATTAAAAGCTTCTGAAAAAGAAAGCAAATTCAGCCAGTCAATGAACCGCTTTTTTGCTAAGGTTGAACTTAGTTATCGTAACTCGCTTGCCTCTAATATGACCCGAAAATGGGGCTTAATGATCAGCTTGTTATTAGCCGGCTTTGTTAGTTATTCATTATTTACTCAAATACCGTCTGAGCTAACACCTAAAGAAGACCGTGGAACCTTTTTTGTTATGATGAGTGGCCCTGAAGGTGCCAGTTATGAGAACAATGCCGCTAATATGAGTAAAATTGAAGAGCGCTTAATGCCTTACTCTGAATCTGGTGAGCTAAGCCGTGTACTTGTTCGCGTACCTGGCTGGGGCGGCAGTGGCGGTGTAGCAATTGTAGGTATGGCCGATTGGGACAAACGCCAACGTTCTACCTGGGTAATAATGGACGAAATAAGCACTAAGCTGCAGGAAGTTACCGACGTGCGAGCCTTTGCTATTATGCGCAGAGGCATTGGCGGCGGTGGTTCATCACGCCCAATTGAGTTTGTACTACAAGGTAACGATTACGCACAACTAGCCGATTGGCGCGACCGCATTATAGAGCGCGCTGAGAAAAACCCAGGGCTGGTTAGAATTGATCATGATTACAAAGAAACATTCCCACAGTTTTTAGTCAGCATAGATAAAAACAAAGCAGCCGATTTAGGTATTTCTGTATCTGATGTAGGGCGTACACTTGAAACCATGCTAGGTCAGCGTCGTGTTACTACTTTTATAGATCGCGGCGAAGAGTATGACGTTATTTTAAAAGGCACTAAAGAAGACTTTGCCAACCCTACTGATATATCAAACATTTATCTTAAATCACGCAGTGGCGAGCTAGTCCCACTTGATAGCTTAATTAGCTTAAAAGAAGAAGCTACCGCATCGCGCTTAAACCGCTATAACCGTATGCGTGCTATTACTTTAAGCGCCAACTTAGCCGATGGTTATACACTTGAGCAGGCACTTAACTTTTTAAATAAAGTGGCCATGGAAGAAAACGACATAGATGGCGCGATTGACTACAAAGGCGAGTCGCAGTTGTTTTATGAAGGTGCTTCGGCTATGACCTACGTGTTTATTTTAGCACTTACGGTTACCTTTTTAGTACTAGCGGCACAGTTTGAAAGCTTTATGCACCCATTTGTAATAATGCTTACCGTCCCCCTTGGCTTAATGGGCGCTATGTTTGGCTTGTGGGCCACTGGCCTTACGCTCAATATTTACAGCCAAATAGGTATTGTGATGCTCATAGGGTTAAGTGCTAAAAACGGCATATTAATTGTTGAGTTTACTAACCAACTACGCGACAAAGGCGTAGAGTTTAGCGAAGCTATTTTACAAGCCGCTACGCAGCGCCTACGCCCTATTATTATGACCTCATTAACCACAGTTATGAGTGCTGTACCATTAGTTTTAGCCTCGGGGCCGGGTGCTGAAAGCCGTATGGTAATTGGTGTTGTAGTGTTTACCGGTGTTGTTGTATCAACCCTACTAACGCTGTTTGTAGTACCCGCTGCTTACTATGCACTTGCGCGCAATACACAGTCACCTGAGTTTTTACAGCAAAAACTTGATAAACAAGCCGCTAAAAAGCCATTCGAAGAGATCTAACCTCCTAATAGCGTCGTAACCTTGTTGTTACGACGCTTTAGACTTATGCTCTGCATAATCTAAACTTACAGCTATTTTGGAGTATTTATGAGTTCAACAACGCAAGTTGCTACCTTTGGTGGCGGCTGTTTTTGGTGTATAGACGCCGCATTTAGACGAGTAAACGGCGTATTAAATGTAAGCTCAGGTTACACAGGTGGCAACACAGACACTCCTACCTATAAATCAGTATGCTCAGGCACTAGCGGCCATGCAGAAGTAGTGCAAATTGAATTTGACGACACTATTATTAGTTTTGAAGTATTATTGGCAATGTTCTTTACTTTGCACGACGCTACCCAGCTCAACCGCCAAGGTAACGATATAGGCACGCAATACCGCAGTGTTGTGTATTATCACAATCAAACACAACTAACACTTACTAACGCGGTGATCGCTCAATTACAAAGCCATGTAAGCGAGCCGATAGTAACCGAAGTTAGCCCTGCCACCACGTATTATCCGGCAGAGCATTACCACCAAGACTATTACAACGAAAATCCAAACCAAGGCTATTGCAGTATTTTAATCGCCCCTAAACTACATAAATTCGAAACCGAATTTAAAGAGTTTTTAACTGGTTAAATCAATTTTGTAACGCACAAAAAAGCTCGCTAATTTAGCGAGCTTTTAAGTTTAAACTACGTAGCACATATTAAAACTGGTATGCCGCACCAATAAATAAGCGTCGGTCCGCGGTGTTATAGTAATAAAACTCATCATTTATATAATCGCCATCTAAATCAACACCATAGGCATCAACTTCATCGTACTGCTTATCAAACAGGTTTTCGACCCGTAAAGAAAAGCTTAACTGCTCAGTTGCTTGATAGTTACCGACTAGGTTCCATAATGTATATGAAGATAAATCAGTTAATTTACCTTTTCTATCGCCACGATACTGCAAATCGATACCCGCATCAAAATCTCCCCACCCTTTATTTAAAGACCAGTTAAAGGTATTTTTTGATACATAAGCTAACTCTTGGCCCGTTTCTAAATCTTCTGCAGATAAGTAAGTGAAGTTAAATGCATGCTCAAAACCCATTAGCTGTTGCGAAAAGCTAAACTCAATGCCTTCATGGCGTGCTTCGTTTATATTTGTTGGCTGCCAAGGACCTGCAGGTGTTGGTGCCCAGGCTATTTTATTGTCAAAGTCATTACGGAAAATAGACACTTCTAAAGCAATATCTTGATAACTTAACAACAAACCTAATTCTTTATTTTCAGACGTTTCTGGTTTTAGCTCTGGGTTACCTGAACCTGGAAAATAAATATCATTAAAGGTAGGCGATTTAAAGCCCGTGCTTTGACTTGCTCTAAACGTAGCAAACTGATTTAAATGATAACCTACAGCTGCTGTATACGTGGTTTTATCACCAAATTGTTGGTCATGATCTTGGCGAACTGCGATATTAGCTAAAACCGTATTATCATCGTAATACGCACCTAAAAAGCCAGCAAAAACCTCACGGCTATCTTTATCATAATTACCTGCGTTGGTTTCTATTTTATCTTTGTACCAGTTCAAGCCACCATTAATATTAAGCTCATCTGAGACAATATACTGCCCAGTATAATCAATTTGATTTCGCTTAGTTTCGTACATACTAACCACACCTTCACTGGTGTTATCTTGGCTATCGCTAGAAAATGCGAGTGCTATATGGTGTATTTGATTTTCGTAGCTTTTATTCCACCCTAATGATACCTGATAGTTTTCAAAATCATTACTTTCATCACTGCTGTCTGCTGCACTGTACTGGTTATCGTAACGAGCATAACCTTCGTTATACTGAGTTTGTACGGTTAGCTTGCCTAAATAGTCATCGTTATAAGCGATATTGAAGCCAATATTTTTGTTCTCATAAGCGTCTTCATCTGGTGCATGGTTTTGCAGTACATCAAAACCATCGGTTTTTTCAATTCCAGCGTTAAATGATGCACTTAAATCATTTATATTTGTTCCACCCGCCACTTGGTAACTTTGATAAGCATTGCTGCCTAAAGTAGCATCTAAGCGAATATTATCGGCTGTACGAGTGATAATATTAATCACCCCAGCTAAGGCATCTGAGCCATAAACAGCAGCGCGAGAACCTTTAACAACTTCAATACGCTCAATAGTGTTAAGTGCAATATTGCTAATGCCTTTATAGCCAAGAGTAGCCGAGCCAACTCTAACACCATCAATTAAAATAAGCGTATGGCGTGAACTTGAACCGCGTAGCGAAACACCTGAATTTTGGCCGAAGCCACCATTTGAGTTAATTTGAAAACCAGCTTGAGAAGCCAACAAACTAGGTAAATCTCGCACATTACTTTTTTCAATATCAGCACGGTCAATTACGCTAACACTGGCCAGCACATTACTAATAGGTTGTTCGAATTTATTAGCTGTAACGGTAATTTTTTCGATTGGTTGCACTGTAGCAGATACTGTAAATGAAAGTGCAGCCGAAATTGCCACACCTAAAGCGGTTTTATTTAACATGATGTCCCCTACCTTTGCCCACCGCAAAGATGTTAATAAGTAAGATAACTTCAAGGCCGGTCTCCGGACTCAGTCAACACTATAATAGCTGCTAATACTTTACCGTTGCGGGGGCAGTGTTGGGGTTGTTATCGTCTTGAAACGCACCAACTTCCCGATTATCTTGCTGTTAATTTCAATACTTTGAAACGTATACAAAGGTATTAAGCAAGCACCTTGAAAATAGGTCGCTATTGTGAGTATTTTGTTTACAAATGTCAATAGACGTCTATATAGCCAAACCTTGGTTCTTAACAATATAAACCCTCAACAATCAATGTAAAAGAGTTAAATTACATATCACATTACTAATAGCAAAAAAGCCAAACCTCATTGCTGAGCTTGGCTTTTTTAAAACAAATTTTTAAAACTAGTCTCCTAGTCTCCTAATCTGCCTTATTAATCGCGGAAGTTTTTAAACTGAAATGGCTGGCCTAAATCGGCGCTGCGTACTACTTGCATAGCTTCTTGAAGATCATCTCGCTTTTTACCCGTTACGCGTACTTCTTCGCCTTGAATGGCGGCTTGTACTTTTACTTTTGAATCTTTAATGGCTTTAACTACTTTTTTAGCCATATCTTTTTCAATACCTTGCTTTAAACCAACGTTACGAAAAACATTTTTACCCGCACGGCTAATATCTTGCAATTCAAGGCTTGATACATCCATACCACGCTTAGAAATTTTACTCGCTAAAATATCAAATAATTGCATAACTTGAGAGTCAGCTTCGGCTTTAAGCTTAATTACTTTGTCATTTAGCTCAATCGATGCATCAACTCCTCTAAAGTCAAAGCGAGTTTCTAGTTCACGGTTTGCATTATCAACTGCGTTTCTAGCTTCGTTCATTTCTACTTCAGATACAATATCAAATGAAGGCATTGGTTTCTCCTAACTATTTAATCTTAATTTTATACTTAATTTATTAAAGCGATTATAACGCTAAAACTATAAATCTTTACACTTTTATGCATCTTGTTCAGGTGCGATACTAAATTGACTTGCTATACTACGGTTTCTTTTTAAGCGATTTTAGGATTTGTTGTGACAAGGCGTGTTTATCAAGCAATTTTTTTAATTAGTATTGTGGTGTTTACCTTTTTATTTGCGAAAGAAATAAAAGGGGTTGGCAACCTGTTTCCTCATGTTGATAAAGTAGCCCACTTTGGGATATTTTTCATCCTTGCCATAATAATGGACAGAGCGTTTAAGCTTCCTTTGTACATGCAGATACTTTTACTTGCCAGCTATGGTGCATCAATTGAAATAATGCAAGGCACACTCCCTTACAGGCAAGCATCAATCGCAGATTTTATTGCAGATTTTGCCGGTGCAGCTAGCTACTTTATAATCAAAGCAATTTTAACCCCACGTAAAAAGAACTCTCATGGCTAAAATTCTTATTATTGGCGACGGCGCAATAGGCTTATTATTTGCCCACTTTTTAAGTGCGCAGCATAGTGTAAGCGTGTTAACCCGAAAAAGTACTAATAACACCCGCTTTTACAGTAGTGACAACAGTGCTTCACAAAAAATAAATGCCTCTTTTATTTCATTAAATGAGCTTAATAGCTTACCTAAATTTGATGTGTTTTTATTTACGGTAAAAGCTTTTCAGGTGCAAAGCGCATTTGCACAAGTAAAACAGTATTTGCCTCAGCATTGCTCTGTTGTGCTTTCGCATAACGGTATGGGCAATGTAGAACAGTTAAAATGTGAGCTTAATGAGCACCAAGCGCTTTATTTTTTAACGACCAGTATGGCTGGATTTAAATCAAACCAATATATAGTACAGCACACTGGTAATGGGCAAAGTGCAATTGGCGGATGCAATAGCTTAGGCCTTGAAAACAGCAAAATTATGGCGGATCAATTAACTGCAATCCCCCTTTTAAATGTGTCTCAGAATATTGAGCAGCTACGTTTTAATAAGTTATTAGTTAACATAGCAATAAATCCGTTAAGTGCGCTACATAACATTAAAAATGGTCAGTTGCGCGAGCCTCAATATTGCTCAATTATAATTAACCTACTAACCGAAGCATGTAATATTGCTAAGGCAAAAAACCTTGATGTAACGTTAATCAATGCACTGAGCAGTGCGTATGATGTGATGACACGTACTGCAGAGAACTTCTCATCTATGCAGCAAGATGTTGCTCACAATAGAGCAACCGAAATAATGGCGATTTGTGGGTACATTAGCGAGCAAGGCAAGCTTTATAATATAAAAACCCCTTTTAACGATGAGCTTTTAGCTAAAATTGAAGCAAAAAAAAGCGCGGTATAAACCACGCTATTTAATATCGTTAACTTTTACGGGCGATATACCTTTACTGTAGTAAAGCCTTGTTCGTGTAAAATAAGCGCTTGTAACTGGCTCATTACACCTCTATCGCAATACAAGTAATAGTCTTTATCTTTTGGTAAATCACCAAACTTAGTTGCTAAGCGAAAAAACGGCAAATGCACCACTTCTATAGCGTCAATTTCCAGTGGTGCGGCTTCTTCTTCCTCTGGAGAGCGAATATCAATCACTACTGCACCGGCAGGCAAATCGGCAACCGACTCAGCTTCTTTTAGCTCCTGCTTAGCTTCTACATCAATATCACGCACATCCATTACTCGTGCGTTTTCTATTACAGTATTAAGAATATCAAAGTCGAACTTCTCTTCTTCTGCTTTAATTACTTCTATTTTAGCTTTAACTGTTGGCTTTTTAGAAATAACACCACAGTATTCTGGCATCGTTTCGGCCATTTCGGCCGTACCAATTTGACGTGCAATATTAATAATTTCTTGTTTATCGTGTTGAATTAACGGGCGCAAAATAAGAGTTTCGGTTACGCGGTCAATAACACTTAAATTTGCTAATGTTTGGCTAGAAACTTGACCAATACTTTCACCAGTTACCAAGGCTTGAATATTTAGTTTTTCGGCCACTTTACTGCCTGCGCGCATCATCATGCGTTTAAGCACCACACCCATTTGGCTGTTTTCAATATTTTCTAATATTTCTGCTACTACAGGTTCAAAATCAACGGTAATAAATTTAACTTTATGAGTTGAGCTGTATTTATTCCACAAGTAGTAGCTCGCTTGTTTAACACCAATTTCGTGTGCGGCGCCGCCTAAATTGAAAAACAAAAAGTGCGTACGAGCGCCTTTGCGGATCATTTGATAACTGGCTACACCCGAATCAAAACCGCCAGACATAAGCGATAACACATCTTCTTGTGTTGGCAGCGGGAAGCCTGCCATGCCTAGGTGTGTATGCGATACTATGTAGGCTTTCTCGTCTTTTATTTCAAGGCGTATTGTTACTTCTGGATGGCTTAGCTTTACGCTTGCACCGGCAACATGCTGATTTAGTCCACCGCCCACATAACGCTCTAACTCCGTTGAAGTAAAGTCATGCTTACCAATACGTTTAGCGCGTACACAAAACGTTTTACCTTCAATGGTGTGACCAACTAATTCAATGGTTTTTTTATAAATATCGTCAAGCGTTTCAAAGCTCGTTTCGGTTACTTCAATAAACTGCACAATACCCGGAATTCGCGCTAGGCTGTCAATAAAAGTGGCACGTGTTTGCTCACCTTCTAGTAGGGTAACTACTGAGATATTGTCCCAGTTATTTCTAACTTGTACTTTTTCGTCAATACGGCGCAGTACAATCTTAATGTTATTTTCTAACACTTTAGTAAAGCGTTTACGAACCGAGCGGCTTTTGATGGCAATTTCAGGATGTAGTTTGACGATAAATTTAAGCATAGTTCACTCTTAGACTGCGGGAATTCGCGCTCCCAGGCATTGGGCGCGCGATTATAGCAAAAAAATTAACGCCTAGGAACTAAGAGCAGCGGGAATACTTGGGGCTGAGTGAGCAAGTTGCGTGTATTTTTCGCGTAACTGGTTCATTTTATCGCTACTTTTATCTGTACTATAGGCTCTAAATAAAGTTAATACTTTTAAAATACCATGATAAATATCTTGCTCAGCAAGTGCACCGCTGAGCCTGCGGGCTTTAATATAAGGGGTCCAAAAACTAACTGTTAATTTAAGCGTGTGTGCAAGTTCGAGCGCATCTTGCTCGTTAATCGCAATCATTTCACTATCGCGTAAACCAAGTATTATTTTACGCACCTGTTCTAAAAGCTCTAGTTGAAAATCAATATAAGCCTGCTTTAGCTGCGTATCTCGCGCCAAAATATCGCCTAAATTGTCGTAAAAAAAGTGGTAGCGCCACATCAGTTCAAATAACGAATCTAGATATACCGTTAACTGACTAAATGCATCATCATTTTTATTTATAGGTTTAAAATGAGTGCTCAAGTGCTCACTATACAGCGCAAAAATATGGCGAATAATGTCTTCTTTATTTTTAAAGTGGTAGTAAAGATTACCCGGGCTCATGTTTAAATGCGAGGCTATATGATTAGTTGATATCGCTCGTTCACCATGCTCATTAAACAATGAAATACTGGTGTGTATTATTTTATCCTTGGTATTCATATACTAACACTCTATTTTATTCAACAAGTTACATTTCGCACAATAAGTTATCTAGTATAAACAAAAACAGCATAATTAAACACTCTGTGTAATAGCTTAGTCGTGATAATTAAAGCCACTTACTAGGCTGATTTGTATAAAAAACACTGTTACACTAATGCTAAAAATAATACATAGCGATACTTTATGAAAATCACTGCAATTTATCCAGGTACTTTTGATCCGCTAACTAACGGACACACTGATCTAATTCAACGTGCCTCAAAAATGTTTGATACTGTTATCCTTGCTATTGCTCACAACCCTAGTAAACAACCTTGTTTTAACCTTGATGAGCGTGTAGCTCTAGCTAATACTCTTTTAAGCCATATAGATAATGTAAAAGTAATAGGATTTTCAGGGTTACTTGCTGATTTGGCACGCGATCATAATGCTAATGTATTAATTAGAGGCATAAGAGCGGTTTCTGATTTTGATTATGAGTTTCAGCTAGCGAATATGAATCGACGCCTAAACCCAGATTTAGAAAGTGTATTTTTAACTCCATCAGAGCGAAATTCGTTTATTTCGTCAACCTTAGTAAAAGAAGTTGCACGCCATAATGGTGATGTAAGCGAATTTGTAGACCCTATTGTAATGGCTGCACTCAATAAAAAGCTAGGTTGCAGCTACAGCAAATAAACTAACGAGCGCATTACTTAAGTGCGCTATTCAAACTATTAACTCGCATTTTTGTTTTATTATATATCCAGGCTAACCCTAATAAATCTTTATTAATAATCAGCACCAAAGCCATTAGTAAGTCAATTGAGATAGTACCTATAACGTATACAGCCCAAAACCACCAATAATCAATATTACCAATAATAACAGTGTCATAATGCATGCCTAAAAATAGCATCGCATTAATGCTCATTCCTGTAATTAAATATATAAGTGCCGTAGGGATCGTAAACTTTGTTTTAATACCCCAAATTATTACTATTAATATGGTAACAATATCAAACATAAAATAATCTAAATAGGTAACTGTTTTTAAGCTTAGTACTGCACTAGAAGAGTAAGAAACCATCATAATAAGCGATAGCTGTACCCTACTTTTATCAGGTTTATTAATACTCGACGATAAATTAAATAAAAAGGCGATTAGAAATAGCCAAGTAACAAAGGCGCTTATGTTTTCACCTAAATCAACAATAAACCTTAAAAAATCAATCATTCGAGTTTATACCCACACAGCTATTATCATCTTTGCCTATTAATCTTAGAACAGATGATTTTAGCTTTATCAAACCCAAAAAGTCTTTATTTATAAAAAGCACTGTAATCATGAGTAAATCGATAACGTTAACGCCAATTGAATAAACACTCCAAAGCCACCACTCGTCAATATTATTTAATACATACAAGTCGTAATACATCACTAACATTAACGACGAATTGAGCGTTAAACCAATTAAAATATAATTAATAGCGGGGCAATTCTTTATTGAAGAGGTTTTAAAGTAAACAATTAATAATACTGTAATTGTTAATAAATCATAAAGAGTAAAATTGAGGTATACATTGCTTAATATAGAAAGTACTTCACTCATGGAGTACGAGAAAAGCATAATGCCTGCAATATATAAAAGTGACTTATTTGTGTTATTTATACTTGAAGCTAAGCAAAATAAAAAAGCCATTAAAAAGCCCCATTGAATAAATGCACTTATATAATCGGCCAAAATAAAGTCTACGTACATATAATTAAGGGGTATAATTTATTTTAGATTTTTTGAATAAAGACAAGGTTTTGTTTTTTAGCTTGTGTAAGCCAAGAAAGTCTCGATCGACAATTAGAGCAACTATCATTAATAGATCTATTATATTTACCGAGAAAGTATAAACATCCCAAAAAAGCCAGGGCTCTCGGTTTCCACTTACATATATATCAAAATACATACATAGGCTAAATATAGAGTTTAGTACTAACCCTAGAATGATATATAAAAAAGAACAGGTTGTTTTTTTTGTCACGAAATAAGCTAAAGCTAGTATGAAAATAGTCGCATAGTCATATAAAGCCCAATCTAAATATACTGAATTTCGAACTGACAACCAAGTAAAAAAGTAATCTGAGATTGTATACGAAGCCATCATGATAAATGAACTGAGCAATAAGGTTGTATTTCTTTTTACACCTAATGAAAAAACAAAGGTGTTAAAAAAAAATGCCATCAAAAACCCCCAAGAGGCAAAAGCTGACAACGAAAACAAACCAAAAAACTCAGTTAGAAACATTTAGTACCCATTTATTATCTCTTATTTAGGACGAACAACTATCACTCCACCACGCTGAAGTTCTGTACCGCTAGCCGCCATAGCTTCTTGAGAGAAGCTTACTGTATCAGATTGCAGGGTTTTAGGGCTAGCAGTTTGTTCCATTGCTGGCTTTAATTGTTGCGTTTTATTGTATGCTTGCATTTGTAGTTGGCTGTTAGCTGAAACTTGCATGTGATTATTCCTTGTAAGTGTTTTTGTATTATTGGCGTAATCTTGTATTACACCTTTAAAAGGGGTAATTAAATCTACCTTATATTTAGCAGCAACCTTCTCATCAAGACTGTTACTGCATTTTACACTTGTAACAAAAGCAACCACTGTGCCAACTTTTAATTGACAGTTAAAAATAACCATAAAACTTTATACTTATACCTAAAGTGAGTGTTTTTTACCCATAAAAAAACGCACGAGGGTAACCCGTACGTTTTTACATCTAGGGAGTTTAAGCCACGAATTTACACGGGATCTCCGCTTTATTACTTAGCTTTAAAATATATTCCATTGCTACTTCATCGCAGTTTTCTTTACGTAAACAAAGCTCACAATCTTTCATTACTTTTTCTGGTAAGCTTTCTTTGGTACAAAAGCTAAAACGCTGTTTTTCAAAAAAATCGGGGACTCGGGTTAGCACTATTACTCTATTTAACGCCAATTTTTTGGCTTTCGCTAATAAATGCTCAACTAGCTGCCGCCCTTGTCCTGATACTGCGCTTTGTGGATCTATACCCAAAGAACGAATTTCCGCCAAACCTGTGTCGTAAATATACAGTGAAGCACACCCAGATACTTTACCGTTAATTTCGGTAACAGCAAATTCGTTAATCGAATGCACCATATCGCTTTTAGCGCGTGGTAGGTTTTCGCCTACCGTAGCCCAATGCTGAACCAGTTTAGCTATCGACTCAACATCGTCTAAATTAGCATCACGAACCGTTATTTGCTGTTTTTTTTTCGCTGCTTTAATAGCGCTGGTTACTTGTTCAATTGATGTTCCGCCAAGTGCTTGACGCGCTTTAATACAGGCGTCAATTTCTAGTACCGGATAAACATCATCTGCAAATACATCACTTACCGATTTATATTGCTCAAGCGATAAGTCTTCCAGTGTTTTACCTTCACTAATGGCCAACTGTACCAGCACACCTACAATATGGTGCCCTTCTCTAAAAGGTACGCCCTTAGCTACTAAGTAGTCAGCAAGCTCAGTTGCATTTGCATGGCCACCTTTTGCCGCTGCAAGTGTACGTTCGCCTTTTACTTTAATTCCTTTAATACACGCTTGTGCCATATGAATACAGGCAAGCCACGTTGGCATAGCGTCAAATATGCCCTCTTTATCTTCTTGCATATCTTTATTATAAGCAAGTGGCAGTGCTTTTAGGGTCATCATCATGGCGCTAAACGCACCAAAAACACGTCCGGTTTTACCACGAATTAGTTCCAGTGCATCAGGGTTCTTTTTTTGTGGCATTAACGACGAGCCCGATGTCACATTATCTGCAAGCTCTATAAATCCGGCTTCGCCTGAGTTATAAAAAATAAGATCTTCTGACATACGCGATAAGTGAATCATCGAAATAGACGCACAACTTAATAGCTCTACTACAAAATCACGATCAGATACGCCATCAAGGCTATTTTTAGTGGCTCCTGTAAAGCCTAAACCTTGTGCCAATGCTTGACGATCAATAGGATAAGCCGTACCCGCTAATGCACCACTGCCCAGTGGGCAAAAGTTCATCCGCGCTTTAGCATCTTGCAGGCGGCTTTCATCACGCTCTAGCATTTCTACGTAAGCCATACACCAGTGACTAAACAATACCGGTTGTGCACGTTGTAAATGCGTATAACCAGGTAAAATAGTCCCTAGCTCACGCTCTGCTAATGCAACAAACTCACCCTTTAACTGGGCAATAGCTTTTAAAATATGATCGGCAGTGTCGCGACACCACAATCTAAAATCGGTGGCTACTTGGTCATTACGGCTGCGCCCTGTATGTAATTTTTTAGCTAAATCACCTACTTTTTCGATTAACGCAGCTTCAACATGTGAATGAATATCTTCTGCGCCTGAAGTTGCTACCGCTTGTGGATCTGCTTTTACTTCTTCAAGCAGTTGGTATAATGCTGCAACTAATTCTTGGTGCTCGTCACTTGATAACACATTAACTTGCTCAAGTGCGCCAGCCCATGCAACAGAGCCTATAATATCTTGCTCTGCTAATTGATAATCGAAAGGAAGAGAGTCGTTAAATTGCTTAAACGCCTCGTCTGGACCCGTAGAAAAACGCCCGCCCCATAATGCCATGAAATCTCTCCAAACCCGATATTGCCCCTTTTAACAAGGGGCGTAAAAATTACTTTTTAGCTAATGCTTTTATTCTGCTTGAAAGCGAGAATAAACGAATAAAGCCTTCTGCGTGTGATTGGTCGTACACATCATCTTCACCAAAGGTAGCAAACGCTTCGCTGTATAAGCTGTGTGGCGACTGTTTTTGCACTGCGGTAACTTGGCCTTTGTATAGCTTAAGCACAACTTCACCTGTTGCATCTTTAGAAAGCGCTTCAGCACCAGCTAAAATAGAGTCTTTAAGTGGTGTAAACCAACGACCGTCATACACTAAATGTGCAAACTCGCCACCCAGTACTTCTTTCCACTTACGGCTTGCTTTATCAAGCACTAGTTCGTCAATGGCTTGCAGTGCCGCCATCATTACAGTACCACCTGGGGTTTCGTAACAACCGCGCGATTTCATACCCACTAAACGGTTTTCTACAATATCAACACGACCAACACCATGCACAGAGGCAATATCGTTTAATTTAACTAAACAATCGTATGGTTTAAGCTGCTCACCGTTTACTGCAACAACTTCACCTTCAACTACATTTAGTGTTACTAGTTCAGCTTTATCTGGCGCTTGCTCTGGAGAGTTTGTCCAGGTCCACACTTTTTCACTTGGTTGGCACCATGGATCTTCAAGTTCGCCGCCTTCGTGCGAAATATGCCATGCGTTTGCATCACGGCTATAAATTTTTGTAGCCGATGCCGAACATGGAATATCGCGCTCAGCTAAGTAATCTAGCAATGACTCACGGCTTGATAAATCCCACTCACGCCATGGTGCAATTACTTGTAAATCAGGGGCAAGCGCTGCAAAACACGATTCAAAACGTACTTGGTCGTTACCTTTACCAGTACAACCATGAGAAAGTGCATCGGCACCCACTTTACGCGCAATTTCTACCTGTGCTTTAGCAATAATTGGGCGCGCCATAGACGTACCTAATAAATAAGTACCTTCGTAAATTGAGCCTGTTTTTAGCGTAGGATAAATGTAATCACTTACCATTTCGTCTTTTAAGTCAACTACATAACACTCAGAAGCACCCGATGCGATAGCTTTAGCTTCTACGCCTTCAAGCTCCTCTGCACCTTGGCCAACATCGGCCACAAAGGCAATAACTTCACAGCCGTAATTTTCTTTTAACCATGGCACAATGGCCGACGTATCAAGTCCACCTGAATAGGCTAAAACGACTTTTTTAAATGAACTCATAGGTGTTCCTTAACAAAATTTGGATTTAATAATGTAACTAGCAGAGCGTTTTGCGCATGCATACGATTCTCGGCTTGTTGTATAATTTTTGACGCTGGACCGTCCATTACCTCAGAGGTAATTTCGAACTCACGGTGTGCCGGTTGGCAATGTAACACTGTTGTTGCACCGGTTTGCTCTAATAATGCTTTATTTAATTGATAAGGCATGTATTTTTCTTTCACTAACTCAAGTGGTGTGGTGTCGCCCATTGATACCCAAGTGTCGGCGTATACTGCGTTTGCACCAACAGCAGCTTCTACTCTGTCGCTCACCATTACTGATGCACCATTCATTGCTGCTATTTGTTCCGCTTTTTTCAGAATTTGTGAATCTGGAGAACATCCTTTAGGCGTAACGGCAACAAAGTCTGTGCCTAATGTTGCAGCAAGTAACATTAATGAATGCGTTACGTTGTTGCCCTCACCTAAATAAGCTAACTTTAATTGACTCACATCGCCATGCACTTCTTGTAGTGTTAAAAAGTCGGCAAGTGCTTGGCAAGGATGATATAAATCACACAAGCTATTAACTACTGGCACCGATGAATACTGCGCTAATGTGGTTAATGTACAGTGCTGGTTTACGCGCGCTACAATACCGTCTGCCCATGTAGAAATATTAAGAGCAAAATCTTTTACCGACTCACGTGCACCCATTGCGCCATTTTGTTGATCTAAATACACGGCATGGCCGCCTAAGCGATTTATACCAATATCAAACGATAAACGTGTACGTAAGCTTTGCTTTTCAAATAAAGTAACCACTGACTTACCAGCTAATACTTGGCTGTATTTTTTAGGATTTGCTTTAATATCTTGCGCTAGCTTTAATAAATTAAGTGCGCCTTGTTGGTCTAATTCTAAACCCGTTAAAAAATTCTCAAACATAATAAACCTATGGTGTAATTTTAGTTCCGACATGCTTGCCTTGCAGCAAAGCTGTTAAGTTTTCTGGCTTTTGCCAGCTGGAAATATACACACCGCGTCGTAAGTGTTGGGCAGCGTGAAGACTGGTCTTAACTTTGACCTCCATCCCGCCCACAATTACTCCTTCATTTATTAAAGTATCAATGTGTTTTGTGTCTAGTTGATGTAAAGGCTGCTTATTTGCATCAAGCACAGCTTCAACATCGGTCATAAATATTAGTTCTGCGTTTAAGTTATTGGCAATTGCAGCGGCGGCTTCGTCAGCATTAACGTTATACCAAAGGCCTTGTAGGTCAAAACCAATTGAGCTGACAATTGGCATACGGCCAATTTTTAGTAAATCGTTAATAATCGAATCATCGTTACTGGTGCATTTACCCACTAAACATAATGCTTTTAGCTTTTGCGTAGCAGTAACACCGGCTTCGTACAAACTTAAACCAACTGGTTTATGGCCAGCATTAATTGCCGCACTCATTAATTGTTTATTAGCACAACCTGCAAGCGCGCCAACTATGTAAGGCATTTGCTCTTTAGGGCTAATACGTAAACCTTGATGCTTTGCGCTAGCAAAACCAGCGTCTTTAAGCCAAGTGTCTACAAGCGCGCCTCCGCCATGCACAATGACAAACTGCGCGTTGTGCTGCTCATTAAGTACTGAAAATAATGCTTTAGCCGCGTTTTCGGTATTAAGTACAGCGCCACCAAGTTTAATTACCCAGGTTTTTTTACTCATTTAAAACGATCCTTTTAAGCCTGTGGTATGCGCCAATCCCATTGATAAATTAATACACTGCAAAGCTTGCCCTGCAGCACCTTTTAATAAATTATCAATGGCAGCTATAACAATTAACTGTGTGCCTTGTTGCTGCCAGCCAATATCTACATATGGCTGTTTAGCTACGCCTTTAATTGAGGGGATTTTATCGCCCAGCAAACGAATTAACGGCTCATCGGCAAGTACTTGGTACGCTTGTGTTACTTGCTCAATGGTGATATTAGGTTTTAATTGCACATAAATAGTTTCTAAAATACCACGTGGGAAGTTACCTAAATGCGGTGTAAATAAAACATCGTGACCAAGGTGTTGCTCTATTTCAGGGCCATGACGATGATTAAATAAACCATAAGGGGCAAGCGATACTTCGCAAAAATGAGTACCAATGCTAGCTTTACGTCCTGCGCCGGTTACACCCGATACCGCATTAATTATAATTGTTTGCTCAGTTAATAAGTCGGCCTGCTGCAAAGGCTTAAGCGCATTAAGCGCAGCCGTAGGGTAACAACCAGCTACAGCTACTAATTGCGCCGCGGCAATAGCATCGCTATTCCACTCAGCCAAACCATAAGCAGCTTGATCTAATAACTCTGGATGTTGATGCTCAAAGCCATAATAAGTAACGTAGTCGTCATTGCTCGCAAGGCGATACCCACCAGATAAATCAAATACCTTTTTACCCATGGCTAAAAAACGCGGCGCTAAATCTACGCTTACTTTATGATCGGTACATAAGCACACGTAATCGGCACTGTTTTCAATATCGCTAAAAGCAGATTCACTAAGAGGTAGTAAAGGCTGATCGAGTAGCCCTAAGTGTTCGGGGTATAAATCACTCAGCAGTTTATTTTTATCTAAGCTACCTTGAGATACATAACAGCCAGTTAAAATTAGTTTAGGGTGCTTAGCAACTAAACTTGCTAGTTCTGCGCCGCTATAACCGCTTGCGCCAATAATCACTACATTCATTGTTTACTCGTTATTTAAAATTATTACTACTTATCCATGTTGTTCGCTTAAACTAGCTCTGAGGCTAATTAAGACTTTAATTTATTAATGAATGTTGATTATCGTCGTATTATTTTCATGGCGCTACTTTTAAAATATTTATGCTTAAAAAGTGAATTGATATTCATCATAAATACTTTTATATTGTTATGCAATTAAATTGATTACTTATTTTGGATTTTTTATGTCTTTACCTTCATTTATTTCTATGTACCAACAATTAATTGCAGCACCTTCTATTAGTGCCATTGAAGATAGCCTGTGTATGAGTAATAAAAATGTTATTGAATTACTGGCACAATGGTGTGAAAGCTTAGGCTTTAGCTGTGAAATAATTGAATTAGAAGGCGGCAAAGGTCGCTATAATTTATTAGCTAAACGCGGTAAAGGCGATGGTGGATTAATGCTCGCTGGCCATACCGATACAGTGCCATTTGACGATAGCCGCTGGAATCATAATCCATTTAAATTGACCGAGCACAACAACAAACTATATGGCTTAGGTAGTATTGATATGAAAGGCTTTTTTGCTTTTGTACTGCAAGCTATTAGTGAACTTGATGAAAAACAGCAAACTCAGCCTATTTTGATCTTAGCCACCGCCGATGAAGAAACAACAATGGCCGGTGCTCAACAAATTTGTAAACATCCAAATTTAAAACCGGATCGCTGTATAATTGGCGAACCCACTGATATGACTCCGGTATTTACACATAAAGGACATATGAGCACCGCAATTAGAGTAGTCGGACGCTCAGGCCATAGCTCAGATCCCGAACGTGGTGTTAACGCCATCGAAGTAATGCACAAAGTGATTACAAAACTACTGATCTTAAAAGAACAGTTAAAGCATAAATATTCAATAGAGCACTTTGAAATACCCTATCCAACCTTAAATTTTGGTAATATTCATGGCGGCGACAACGCGAACCGAATTTGTGGTTGCTGCGAAATGCATATAGATATGCGCCCATTACCGGGCTTAAGCATGCAAGAACTGCAAATGTTAGTACTTGATGCAACTCACGAAATAAACCAGCAATACCCAAATGCCGTAAGCGTAATTGATTTACACGAACCAATCCCGGCATTTACTGGTAGCACCGATAGCGCTTTGGTTAAACTAGCCGAAAAAATAGCGGGGCAAAAAGCGATAGCGGTAAACTACTGTACTGAAGCGCCATTTATTCAACAGCTTGGTTGTGAAACCATAGTAATGGGCCCCGGCTCTATAAACCAAGCGCACCAACCTGATGAGTTTTTAGCAATGGAAAAAATTAAGCCTTCACAGCAAATTATCACTAATATAATTAAAGCGAGTTGCTTTAGCTTTTCTTAATTGCCATTGTAAAACTAAAAAAGACGCTATTAAGCGTCTTTTTTATTTAAGCTAATATTTTAATTACATATACTTACTTAAGTACTTTTTAAATACCGGATCTGTTTTAGCCAACTCTTTCTGTTCTGCTAAAATTTCTTTTAAAATAACGCCTGATGTAAGTGGGTTAGCAAGTACTACCCTAAATACCACTGTGGGCTGATTATCGTATTGAGTAGGCGTTAAACGCGTACGTGATACAAATGATCGCCCTGATTCACGTTGCCGTTTTTGCATACTTGCAGTAAAGCGATTAAGTGAGGCAAAAATATCAATCCGTGTTTGCGGATCAGCATCTGCAATTGCCTGCTTTATTTGCTTAGGCACATAACGATACGTTAATAAGCACAGCTCTGGCTCTGAGATCAGCTCAAAATCTTCATCTGCTTTAATTAAATTAGCAAAGTAATGGGCTTTTTTAATACTACGATCGATTAGCATTTCGTAGCCTTTACGGCCAATAACACGTAAGCAAGCATGTACTAACATTGCCATACCCGGGCGGCTGCCCTCAAGTGTATGGCTACCTAAATCTTTTGAACCTTTACGTAAAATATACTCTGCATGATGTTCAATTGCATCGGTAGCGGTTGGATCTTTAAACAACACCAGGCCAGCTCCCATAGGAACATACATTTGTTTGTGTGCATCAATGGTAATTGAGTCTGCGCGCTCAACACCTTTGAGTAAATGGCGATGGGTATTAGATAACAAAGTTGCCCCGCCCCATGCAGCGTCAACATGAAAGTGGCAATTAATGTCTTGTGCTAAATCTGCCATCGCTTCAAGGGGATCGATATTACCGGTTTCTGTGGTACCCGCGACTCCAATAATGGCCATTACTTTAATACCTTGCGCTTCAAGCTCTAAGGCTTTTTCGCGCATGGCGTTAACATCAACTTTATTGTTTTCGCATGTTTTAATACCCACTAAGTTTTCACGACCAATTCCTAATAAATCAGCCGCTTTACCTAACGAATAATGGCCACGCTCAGAAATTAAAATAGCCAACCCTTTATAGCCGTAATGCATCATACCGGCAATTAAGCCTTGTGCGCCTATACCTTTAAAGTTGCCATCGGGTTTTAATAACCTATTTCGCGCAATCCAAAGCGCCGTAATATTAGCTACAGTACCGCCTGAGCAAAATGCACCTAACGATGTTTTTGCACTGTGCATCCATTTAGCATAAAACTCGTCTTGTTGCCCGTACGCTAAATGATGCATCATTCCAAGCACTTGGCGCTCAAGTGGAGTAAAAGCTTTAGAGGTTTCTATTTTTACTAGGTTTTGATTTAGCCCTACCATTAACTTTGATAATGGTAGTAAAAAATGAGGCAAAGCAGAAGTCATATGGCCAATAAAGCTAGGCGCTGCGGTATGCACAGAGTGCGCAACCAACTGCTCCATTATATCTTGCGCATAAGCAGATACAAACGTTGGATCTTCTGGGATCATCGCCGACTGAAAGTCTTTTTCAATTTCGTGTAATGGTTTTTCAATTGCCGCAATGTTTTCGTTTAAAAAACCTGCTAAATTACTCGATATTTCAAGCTCTATTTTGCTTAAAGTTGAGTCTGGCGCTTCAGGTACAGTAAATATACGCTTAAGGCTTTCTTTAGAGGCGACGGCAAAACGCTTTTGATCCATCTTAATACCTAGTGTGTGGCTAAAACGCCTGCTGCTCTATTAAACACACTAAATTGAGTGTGCTATTTTAGTAACAGGGTTTTTAATAATTGCGCTAACTTTACTGCAATATTAAGAAAATGTCTCGCTTAAAGCCATAAAAACGCTAAATGACATGACAAATAATATTAATTTTGACCATTTTTTATCTTTTTAATTCAAAATCAATTAAGTCATTGGGCATTTGTTTTTTTTGCGTATAATTAATTTAACAATAAAAAGGGAATTATATGCTACAAGGAAAACTAAGAATAAATGGGTTAATTAGCGCTTTTATGCTGTTTTTAATCAGTTTAATTATCTGTGTTTATTATACTTATAGCACTATTCGCAGTGATGTAATTAACGCCCTTGATAATCGCCTTATTAATGCAGCCACCAGCGTTAAATATATTTTGGGCGATGACTATCACAGTAAAATAAATAAAACCCAAACTATTAGCTTTGCAACTTACGAAAGTAAAAGTAAGCAGCTTTCTGAGCTTGCACAAGCACTCGATATTGCTTACGTTTATTCTATGGTGCTAATTAATGGCAAGGTTCATTTTAGCGCTTCTAGCTACACCCAAGAAGATCAAAATAGTGGCAAGGTAACCCAGTTTTTAGATTTATACCCAGAGGCAACTAAGGCTAATATTGGTGCCTTTTTATCTACTGAGCCTGTTTTTGAAATATCGAGTGATCAATGGGGCGACTTTAAAACTATTTTTATTCCGCATATTGATAAAAATGGCATTACATATTTAACTGCTGCCGATATAAGCCTTAAAAGTATCAATAATAAGTTAGCGCAAAGCGCCTCAACATCGGCTGTTTTAGGCGGCTTTTTTTTAGTTATTATTATATTGTTGCTAATTATGTATAACTTCGCGACTAAACGCGCCGCCATGAGAGACTCTGGTAGCGGTTTTGCTAATCATATCGCGCTTGAAAAATATTTTTTAAACAGCCCTGTTCACCATATGCAAATGGCCATAGTTTGGGTGAACGAAATTGAAAATATAAACCGCTTTTACGGCACTAAAGTGGGTGACAAAGTAATGAAAAAATTACTGATACACTTTAAAAAGCACAGCAATATAAATTATCGTATTTACCGTGTAGCAACCAATAAATTAGTGTTACTAACGCCCAAAGAAACACCATACGAAGAACTAAGTAATTTAATTCAATCGTATAATTTTAATACGCCCTTTTTAACCAACCCTTTTATTTACATTACTTTATGTGCAGGTATTGCCCGAGGAAATAAGTCGTTGCTGCTAAAAAATGCCCATATTGCGGCTTTACAGGCAAAACAAGGTAACCTTAGTGTTGTTAATTACTCTGAGGCTATAAATGACTCAAAGTCGCTGTATTTATATAATTTAGAAATAGCAAAAGAAGTACGTGAAGCGTTTGAACAAAAGCGCGTTGTGCCCTATTTTCAGGCTGTTATTGATATAGAGTCTAAACAAACACTACACTACGAGTGCACACCACGAATTGTGACTCCACAGGGCGAAATTTTAAAACCCGATGCATTTTCAAATACCGTAATACGCTTGCGTATGGATGGCTTATTAACCCGTACTTTATTTTCGCAGTGCCTTAGCCGCTTTCGTAAAACACAAATTAGTTGGAGTTTAAATATTACTATTGAAGATATATTAGACCCTAGCATAAATGAATACATTGCTTACGAATTACAGCGCTATCCGCACCCTGAAAATATCACTTTAGTTTTATTTGAACCACAAGTTATCGCCAATTATTCAAGCGTAAGGGCATTTATAACTATGGTTAAAAGTAAGGGAATTAAGGTGATGATAAACAGTTTTGGCAATGACTTTGCAAATACACTAAATATTTTAAAATTGGAAATTGACGCAATAAAGTTAGATGGCATGCTAATAAAGCAAATAGTTAATGATGAGAACACGGCATTATTTGTTGATTACACAGCCAATTTTGCAAAGCAGCAAAATATTCAACTAATTGCCTCTATGGTAGAGAACAAAGCTATAGCTACGGCGCTCAAAAAAGTAAATGTGACGCTAATGCAGGGTAATTTCATTGCCCACCCAGCGCCACATGTTAATCCATTATTTGAGCAGTAAAGTAATCAACCCTGAGTTAAACTAATAATCAAGCGGTGGCTTTGTTGGCCACTGGCCCAGTACTTACGCTCAAATGGGGTAATTGCTTCATCTGCCCCATAAGCAGAAACCTGACAAACATTACCGGTTAGTTCAAGTGCTCTGGCAAACTCTTTAACGTAAATATCCCAGTTACTGCGCACTTCTAATTTACCGCCTAACTTTACAATAAACGGAAAAATAGCCGCGCCGTGCCAACGCCTACGAATATGTTTAGATTTAGGCCACGGATTGGGATAAAGCAAATAATGGTGGCTAGGTTGCCAGTTTGCTGCCACGGCTAAACGCCAAAAGTCGTTTAAGTCTGCTTGCACCAAAATATACTGACCACTGTCGGTTTGTTTATACTCTACATCGTGTTTATCTAAGCGGTGCGACGATTTATCAATACCAATTACCAGCGCATCAGGATGGCGCTTAGCTAAGTTAGCAGTACTTTCTCCCACACCACAACACGAATCTAAAATAAGTGGGCCATTAAACGCCTGTACTTTAGCATTCACCTCGTCAAACGCTGTTTGTGTATGCGCTGCTATTGGCTTTTTAAACTCTGCGTTTAAATGCTTGTTAACTATGTCATCCAGCTTTTCGTGAATACCCGCTTGGTTAGATACAATACTACGCGAATTTGCATCAGTCATTAGTGTCTTAGCCCCACACCTTTTTTAATTAATGTCAGCGCTAAGGTAAATAACGCGATAATAAATACTAAAATAACGCCAAGTGCCAAGCTTAAATCTACATCCGACACCCCTAAAAACCCATATCTAAATGCGTTAACCATATAAATAATAGGATTTACTTGTGATACGTTTTGCCAAAACTCAGGCAGTAATGTAATTGAATAAAACACCCCACCTAAATAAGTTAGCGGCGTTAAAATAAAGGTAGGAATAATACTAATATCGTCAAAGCTATTAGCATATATAGCATTTATTAAGCCACCGAGTGCAAATACCGCAGAGGTTAAAATAACGGTAGCCATAATGATAAAAATATTATGAATTTGAATATCAACAAATAATAACGATACGCAGGTAACAATAAAGCCCACCATTATTCCGCGCGTCATACCACCGCCCATATAGCCAAGCACAATAATGTAGTTTGGCACTGGGGCTACAAGTAGCTCTTCAATACTTTTTTGAAATTTAGTAGAGTAAAAACTTGAGGCTACATTAGAGTAAGAGTTAGTAATAACCGACATCATTATCAGGCCAGGTACAATAAACTCCATATAACTAAAGCCGCCCATATCACCAATACGTGAGCCTATTAAGTTACCAAAAATAACAAAATATAAACTCATGGTAACTGCTGGAGGCACTAAGGTTTGCACCCAAATACGTAAAAAACGAATACACTCTTTAATCCAAATACTTTTTAAGGCTACGCCATATTTAAACATTTATTTGCCCCGACCTTGTTCTAATAATCCAACAAATAACTCTTCTAATCTATTTGCTTTGTTACGCATACTCAACACGGTATTACCTTGCTCGGTTAGCGCACTAAATACAGCGTTTAAGCCTTGCGATTTAGCCACTTCAACTTCAATAGTATGCTCGTCGTCCATTGTAAATTTATAACCCTCTAGGGTAACTGGCTTAGCCGGTGTTTTTAAGTCTAAAATAAAGGTTTCTTTATCAAGCTTAGATAACAGTGCTTTAATTGTGGTGTTTTCAACAATCAGGCCATTGTCTATTATGGCTATGTTTTTACACAATAACTCTGCTTCTTCTAAGTAATGAGTGGTTAAAATAATGGTGACGCCTTGCTCATTAATTTGGCGTAAAAAATCCCACATTGAACGACGCAGCTCTATATCAACACCCGCTGTTGGCTCATCTAAAATCAGTAATTTAGGCTCATGCATAAGTGCGCGAGCAATCATTAAACGGCGTTTCATACCACCTGAAAGCGTACGCGCTTGTTTATCTTTTTTATCCAGCAGCCCCAATTGGGTTAAATACTTTTCGGCGCGTTTATGTGCTTCGCCGCGTGGTACACCATAATAACCCGCTTGAGTTACTAATATTTGAGTTAGGGTTTCAAATTGGCTAAAGTTAAACTCTTGCGGCACTAAGCCTAAATGCGCTTTAGCGGCCTCTAGGTCGGTGTCTATGTCGCAACCAAACACCTCTACCTTACCTTTCGTTTTATTTACCAGTGATGAAATAACACCAATTGTGGTCGACTTACCCGCTCCATTAGGGCCAAGTAAGGCAAAAAAATCACCCTCTCGCACTTGTAAATCAATACCCTTTACAGCTTCAACCCCATTAGTATAAACCTTGGTAAGGCCTGCTATATTTAAAGCAATTTGTTGCTTACTCATGACTTGCCCTCACCATAACCCCAACGCTTTGTTAGGTTATGTTCAATGTTTAAATGATCTAAAATTCGCGCCACCATAAAATCAACTAAGTCGGCAATACTTTGCGGCTGATGATAAAAACCCGGCGACGCAGGCATAATAGTGACCCCTAAGCGTGAAAGCTTAAGCATGTTTTCCAGATGAATTTGATTAAATGGTGTTTCGCGTGGCACTAAAATAAGATGGCCACGCTCTTTAATTACCACATCGGCGGCACGCTCTAGTAAGTTGTCAGATGCGCCAACAGCAATAGCCGAAACAGTGCCCGCACTACAAGGGCACACTATCATTTTTTTAGGGGCAGCTGATCCTGAGGCAACTGGGCTAAACCAGTTGTCTTTACCATATACTTTTAGCTGTTCTGGCTTAGCGTTATATAGCGCACTTAATTGCTCACTTGCTTTGGTTTCATTACCTGAGAGCTTAATACCGGATTCGATATCAAATACCACTCGCGCTGCACTTGAAATAAGCACATACACCTGAAATTGCTGTTCAATTAATACTTCTAACAATCTCAAGCCATAAGGCGCACCCGACGCGCCGCTAAATGCTAAGGTAATTGTGTCTTTAAATTGCAAATTATTCTCCGCTGTATTTATTAGCCAATGCATCAACTAGTTGCTGATGCAGGCCATTAAAACTACCATTGCTCATTATTAAAATATGTTGATTAGCTGCTATATTATCAAGTACGGTATCAATAATTACCTGTGTACTGGTAAAACACTGCATACCGGCTGCAGCAGCTTGTTCGCTCAGCGACCAGCTTAGGTTTTCTGGTTCAAAAAGCAGTATCTCATCGGCATCACTCAACGAGGCAAGTAATGTATGTTGATGCACGCCCATTTTCATGGTGTTTGAGCGCGGCTCTAAAATAGCAATAATTTTTTCATCGCCTACTTTAGCGCGCAGCCCTGCTAATGTGGTTTGAATAGCCGTTGGATGATGCGCAAAATCGTCATACACTTTTATATTATTAATATCAGCTTTAAGCTCCATACGTCGTTTAGGGCTAATAAACTCGCCAAGTGCTGCTATACTATGCTCAACGGCAATACCTACATGGCGCGCAGCTGCTATGGCCATAATAGCATTTTTAACGTTGTGCTCACCCATTGCCTGCCAATTAACGGTGCCTTGTTTTTCATTATTTAAAAACACCTTAAACTCACTGCCATCGGCTTTTGCTAGTTCATAATTCCAATCAATACCCAAGGTTTCACTTTCGCTCCATAGTCCTTGAGTTATTACATCACTAAGTGCTTGATCATCCTTTGGCCAAATAACTTTGCCACTTTGTGGTACTGTACGTATTAAATGATGAAATTGTTTTTTAATCGCGTTTAAATCTTCAAAAATATCGGCATGATCAAACTCAAGATTATTTAAAATAAGTGTTCGCGGTAAATAATGCACAAACTTACTGCGCTTATCAAAAAATGCCGTGTCGTATTCGTCTGCTTCAATAACAAAAAAAGGGGTTTCGCCTACTTTGGCCGACACACCAAAATTTTGTACTATGCCGCCAATTAAAAAGCCCGGTTTTAAACCCGCATACTCTAAAATCCATGCAAGCATACTTGCTGTGGTGGTTTTACCATGTGTACCAGCAACCGCAAGTACCCATGAATTTTGCAATAAGTTATGTTTTAGCCATTCTGGCCCAGATGTATAAGGCAGACCTTTATCAAGTACATATTCAACGCATGGATTGCCTCGGCTCATGGCATTGCCAATAACCACCATGTCTGGCGCTGGCTCTAATTGGGTTACCTCGTAGCCCTGGGTTAGCTCAATTCCGAGCTCTTCAAGCTGCGTGCTCATAGGTGGATAAACGTTTTGATCAGACCCCGTTACTTTATGGCCAAGCGATTTAGCAATCGCAGCTATCCCACCCATAAAGGTGCCACAAATACCTAAAATATGAATATGCATCTACTTTCCTTTAATCGTGTGCTTACTTTGCACAGCAGCAAAGTTTAATGGCGCTATAATGCCAAAATTCGCGCTTCGTTACCATTGTGCATACGCATCTCACTGTTGCCAAAAACGCCTAACTAACTTAATAATTAAGCCACTGAAGTTAAAAGTATCACTGACAAAAAAGCCTTCCACACTAGGAAGGCTTTTAAACGCTTAAATTAAACGAGTTAAAATATTAATTACAGCGTTAAAAATACAATTAACCCGACCCCTAGCAATAATCGGTAAATAACAAATGGCAACATCCCCATGCGTTCTATTACTTTTAAAAACATATAAATACAGGCATAAGCCGATAAAAACGACAACACAACACCTAATAACAAGGTGTTCCAGTCAACTACATGATCCCCTAGTGCAAGCTCAACGGTATAGTAAAGGCCCATCATAGAAATAATAGGTATTGCCAGTAAAAACGAAAAGCGTGCAGCGCTTTGTTTATTCATGCCAAGCATTAAACCCGCGGTCATAGTAATACCTGAACGTGACGTGCCTGGGATCATAGCAACGGCCTGTGCTAGGCCTATAATAAGCGCGGTTTTCCAATTTAGCTGATAAATCGTTTTAGTTTGCTTACCTTTTGCATCCGCATACCAAAGCAATAAACCAAATATAATGGTGGTAACTGCGATCACCCATGCGCTACGCAAATAGAGCTCAATCATATCTTTTAAAAGCAAACCTAAAATAGCGGCTGGAATTGTGCCTAAAATTATCCACCAGCCTAATTTACTGTCATCTGTGCTACCTTGCGCACCAAACGACTTAAACCATGCACTAAGTATGCTGCTTACTTCTTTACGAAAATAAATCACTACTGCAATTAAAGTACCTACGTGTACAGCAACATCAAATGCTAACCCTTGATCTTTCCAGCCCAATATTTGCGATGGTAAAATTAAGTGCGCAGAGCTAGAAATAGGCAAAAATTCAGTAAATCCCTGAATAAGAGCTAAAACAATAATTTCAATAATACTCATGGGTTAGAAAACTCCACCTTCCATAGTCTTTGTTGAGGGTTGTTGTACTCGCGCCAAAGCTCGGCAATGGTTTGCTGTGCAACAGGGTGATAAAAATGCGGGGCTACTTCAGCTAGAGGCTGTAATACAAAGGCGTTTTTTGTAATTTCGTCACGTGGTAACTGTGCGGGAGAGTCGCAAATTACATCATCATAAAATAGTAAATCTAAATCGAGGGTCCGCGGGCTAAACTTTTTATCGTTTGCAGTGCGACCATTATTGCGCTCAATTTGCTTTAGTAAGCTACATACATTTGCTAATGGCATATCGGTTGTAGCACCAACTACCGAGTTATAAAAGTTATTACCAGCAAATCCAACCGCTTCACTTTCAAATACTGAGGAATGCACTAAGTCGTTAAAGTGCGGCTTAAGCGCTATAAGCGCGCAGCGCATATAATGCGCCTTATTAATATTTGACCCTAAACTAATATAAATTTGCGCCATTTAAATACTTGCCTTAGTACGCGTAATTTCAACACCCACAGTTTGCGCCTGAGCAACGGCTGCAGGTTTACTTACTCGAATAGTCACTTGTGGGGTATTAAACTCAGTCAAAATTATATGCGCTAATTGCTCAACTAAGGTTTCGAGCAGTTCTACCGGTTTTACCGTACTGTGCTCAATGATCCGCTCACTTACTTTTGCATAATCGAGTGCTAAATTAATATCATCGTTTGCAGCTGCAGGTTTAATATCACTTAACATTTCAACGTCAAAGTAAAGGCTTTGTTTACTTTCTTTTTCAAAGTCGTACACTCCAATAATAGTGTCGACGTGTAATTGCGATATAAATACCTTGTCCATTAATGCTCCTAATGACAGTAACAAGCCACTGAGTTAACTGCATAATGTATCAATTAAATTAATACTGTATATACTTTAATCAGTGTTTAAATACATATAAATTACTTCTACAATAACAAGGTAGCTATACTAGTTAGTAATTAAAGCAGTTTATAAATTTTGACGTCAATAATAGCCGAAAAAGTACAATTAAAAAATAAGGAAGCACGTGTTAGCCACTTTAATGTTTATTTTAGCCTATTTACTTGGGTCGATTTCGTCGGCCATACTCGTCTCGAGGTTATTTAAACTCCCCGATCCGCGTAGTAATGGCTCTAATAATCCAGGGGCAACTAATGTTTATCGGCTGGGGGGCGCACTACCCGCTTGTTTAGTGCTGGTATTTGATATTTTAAAAGGCACTATTCCTGTTTGGGGGGCCTACTTTTTAGATCTTGAGCCGCTTGCGCTTGGTTTAGTCGCTGTGGCTGCCTGTTTAGGGCACATGTTCCCGTTATTTTTTGGTTTTAAAGGAGGTAAAGCGGTAGCCACTGCTTTTGGGTCTTTATTACCTATAGGGCTATCTCTGGCGGGTTTGTTAATTTGTACTTGGTTTATTATGGTAGCAATAACGCGCTATTCTTCTCTTGCTGCCTTAGTTGCGGTTTCGCTTGCACCTTTATACACTTGGTTAATAAAGCCACTTTATACGCTACCCGTTACCTTTATTACAGTACTAATTATTTTTAGGCATCGCTCTAATATCGCACGGTTATTTAGTGGTGACGAGCCAAAAGTGGGCGCTAAAAAAGCACCCACTGATGAAAAAAGCGATATTTAACTGCTATTAAATAGCTTCTAAACTGTCGATTGGCCAGCGTGGTTTAGTTTTCATATCAAGGGTAGCAAATTGCCCTGCTTTTAATCTTTGCATCCCTGCGTACGCAATCATAGCGCCATTGTCGGTACAAAATTCGGTACGCGGATAATACACTTGGCCTTTCATACCTTGCATCACACGCTCTAACTGCAAACGTAACTGCGTATTAGCACTTACACCACCAGCAATTACTAACCGTTTTATACCTGTTTGCTTAAGTGCACGTTTGCATTTTATTACCAAGGTATCGATAACCGCGGTTTGAAATGCATGCGCTATATCGGCTTTAGTTTGCTCGTCATCATTGTTTTCACGAATAGTGATAGATGCTGCTGTTTTTAAACCACTAAAACTAAAATCTAAGCCGGGCTTGTCTGTCATCGGACGTGGAAATATAAATCGCTTAGCGACCCCCTGCTCTGCCATTTCAGCTAAACGTGGGCCACCGGGATAATCTAGTCCTAGTAATTTTGCTGTTTTATCAAATGCTTCGCCTGCTGCATCATCAACCGACTCACCCAGCACTTCATATTGGCCAATACCAGCTACTTTAACCATCATGGTGTGTCCACCCGATACTAGCAAAGCAATAAACGGAAACTCAGGAACATTTTCCTCAAGCATGGGCGCTAATAAATGCCCTTCCATATGATGCACTGCTACTGCGGGAATATCCCAACCATAAGCAAGAGAGCGACCAATTGAGGTGCCAACTAAAAGTGCGCCAACTAAACCTGGACCTGCTGTATATGCAACGCCATCTAAATCTTCAGGGCCGCAACCCGCTTGTGCAAATGCAGCGTCGATAAGGGGCAGTGTTTTACGTACATGATCCCGTGATGCCAGCTCTGGCACTACACCGCCATAATCTGCGTGTACTTTTACTTGGCTATATAATTGATGCGCCAATAAACCTTTTTCGTCATCGTATATAGCAATACCGGTTTCATCGCATGACGATTCAATGCCCAAAATTCGCACTGTTTTTCTCCTGCCACCTATTTAGGTGCTTTTTAAACTAAATTATTTACGTTTTATAATGTTAAACCAATATTGGTTTGCCCATCTGCAAGCACATGTTTTTTAAGTTCTTTAACATTATCAGAGGTCACACGGCCCATGGCTTCTACAAAGTCAATTAGCTCGCCTAATACATCCATCTCGTATTGCATTAGTGGGTGTTCTCGTATTGCTTTGTTATCGGCAACTTCACCTTCAACCGTCATTTGATATTCAATAAAGCGGGCAACCGTTGCTTGCGATATTTTACTTATATTTATGAGCTCTTGCTCATCTTGCGCCATTAAACCATGCATAAGGCTTAATAATGCGGTCGCGGCATCAATTGCCGGATACGTACCAAACATATCAAAGTCAGCTAGCTCAGGCACATTGGGTTCTATTTTTTCGATTTGCTTTTCAAGATCAATCTTACTTTTTGGTAGCAGTATTTTTTCCCAACACACATTTAAAGCACTGCGTAAAACGGTTTCGTCACCAAACCCAGTTGCTTCACTAAATAAGCCATAGTTAGGTAGCATACGTTCAATTAAAGCACTGGCTAACACTGCTTTTTGTAAGTAGTTTAGTTCTCTAATACGCTGAAAGTTATTTGCTTTTGTCATTTTTTAACGTCTCGCATGACCAACAAAATTCAAATGTTGATCCATTATGCTCATTACAATTAGGACACACCCAATCTGGAGCTGATTGTTTTACTTGCTGGTAGTTTACCAATATTTGTCGCGCATGGCGCTCTTTTATCGCATAAACCTGCACACTGGCTTGAGCCTGATCAAACGGTATTTCTCCCAAAGCTCCTTGCAGCATTTCACCTTTAATTTGACACTCTATGCCATCATTTAAAATTAAGCCTTTAATTATATTCGCTTCTAAACTATTTTCAGCGCGATATATTGTTATCCATGTGAAAGGGTCAACGGTTAAGTTATCACTATTAGTATTTTGCAATTTTCACCTCATTTATTTGTGTTTACAATGCCTTTCATTAATGTGTTAATTCATAAACTAGCCAGCTTGCAGGAATAAATATGACACTTACAACTCCAGGATTACTTTTTCCGGCTATTTCATTGTTATTACTTGCCTATACAAACCGATTTTTAGTGTTAGCACAATTAATTAGAGAATTAAACGCCCGAGAAGGTGAATCAATTCGCCCGGTTGTTGTTGCGCAAATAACTAATTTAAGAAAACGTATAAAACTTATAAGAACCATGCAGGTATATGGGGTTGTATCTTTTTTACTATGCACACTTTCCATGTTTGCGTTATTTATAGAGCTCAATACTACTGGGATTATTTTATTTGGCGTTAGCCTTACTTGCTTAAGTTTATCGTTATTAACTTCGTTATTTGAAATTCACATTTCTTGCGATGCCATTGAAATAGAACTGCAAAGCATTGAAAATAAACCGCTAAGTACCCGGGTTAGCCGCAACTTTATTGAATAAAAGTTTATTGTTTCAAGTAATAATTTTACGCAGTGGCTTTTTTGCTCTTTGAGACAAGGCTACTTTATATGTTAATTGCATAATAAAAGCTTAAAACACATAACAAACTATTAGTTATTAACCTAAAGGATAATACTATTTAACAATTTCACTCTTTAATTAATACTAAAAGAGGGATATGCTAATTGAGATTTATTATAAATTTACAATCACATTTAAATATTACTTATTAATTTTAATAGATTAATAAGTAATATTACTATGTTCGCGTATATGCGACTTACTTATAAAAAGGGACTATAAAGTGAGATTTGAACAACTGGAACAATTCATAGCACTTGGCATGTTACGCCACTTCAGACAAGCCGCAGAACAAACTAAAATAAGCACGTCAGCGCTTACACGTAGCATTCAAACTCTTGAAGAAGAAATAGGCTATGAGTTAGTTAAGCGCTCTACTCGCTCGGTACACCTTACTGATGCGGGCGAACTTTTTCTTGATTATGCTAAAAATACGCTTAGTGAGTTGGCATTAACTAAACAGCGTATTTTTCAATCTATTAATGGCACTATTGAAAAAAAGCTAATTATTGGCTACACCAACAAAGCAAGCAGTGTTGTACCTATTTCATGTGGGCAATTTTTAAATCAATATCCACATATTAAAATTGAAATGCAACTTCAAGATAAACACGAACTTTCGCGTAAACTGCAACAGGGCGAAATAGATATTAGTGTTTATTCGCAAGCCATAAACAGTATTGGTAGTGATATTCACTTACCTGATCAGCTAATTCTATTTGTTTCTAAAAATCATCCGCTTGCGCATAAAACCGACATTAGCAAACAAGAGCTAGATCACTACCCTATGTTTGGCTGTTTTTCACAATCTAAACCCGTACAGCTTATGCTTAATGAAGCCATTGATGGATTAAACAAATCATCTAGTATTAAAGTTGGCAGCATAGAACAAGTAATGGCAGGCCTTGAAAAGTCAGATCATTTTGCAATTGCGGGCATTGAGCACACCAATGCCATTGCTGAAAATAGTAATCTTATTCAGTTAAAAACCAATAAAGACTTAAGCCGTGAGCAACTTATAGTACAAACAAGTCAAAAAATTGAAGTGGGTGAGCACATAGAGCACTTGCTATCACTGATAAAAAAAATGGCTATGACGATAAACTAATAAACAAAATAAGTGCCTTTAAACATATAAATGATGGCTATTAAGTTGCTTTGCACTAGACTGGCTGTTCTTTATTTTAATAGTTAGTATCAATGGGCAACTTTATTACCTCAGAAATATATTTAGATCATATTGAAGCTTATGGTTACGCTATTGTTGAAAACGCCATTGATGAAGGCTTAATGTCTGATTTAATGGCCGATTGCTACCGGATAAACCCGCATTTTAGCTTAGCTGGAATTGGCCGCTTAAATAACCAGCAAATAGATAGTACTATTCGTAAAGACAAAACATACTGGTTTGATGGCAGTTCGCAAGCCCAAAAAAACTATCAAACGGCGATGGAAGGCATTAGAACAACACTTAACCGGTGTTTTTTTATGGGGCTATTTGATTATGAATGCCACTACGCTAAATACACTTTAGGTGACTTTTATAAAAAGCATGTTGATGCTTTTAAAGGTCGTTCTAACCGTGTTTTTACCACCGTTTTATACTTAAACACGCCACAACAAGGCGGCGAGTTAGTTATTTATAAACCTAAAAGTAAAGACATTGAAATTACTATTAGGCCAACAGCTGGCACCTTAGTCTTATTTGAAAGCGAACGCTTTGTTCATGAAGTGCTGCCTGCGGTTGATGAGCGCTACTCGATTGCTGGTTGGTTCAGAAAAAACACGTCAATCAGTGGCATTATTGATCCCCCCCGCTAACAGTACTCTACCCTGTCATTAAAATGCGACAGGGTAGGAAAACAATAAGCCGATAAAAAAGGCTAATCCTACATAATGATTGTTTAAAAACGCTTTAAAACAATCGGTGCGTGCGCGTTGTTGAATAAGCACTTGTTGGTAAACTAACAATACAATAGCAACACTAAGACCAAGCCAATAACTCAGCCCAATATTATTAAGTGCTCCTATCGCGATCATTAACGTAATAAAGGCTAAATTAAGTCCCCCTATAATGTGACGATCGTATTTACCAAATAAAATAGCGGTAGATTTAACCCCTATTTTTAAGTCATCATCTCTGTCGACCATGGCATACATAGTGTCGTAGGCTACCGTCCAGCAAATATTAGCAATAAATAATAGCCAAGCCTGTATAGGAAGTGCATTAATTGACGCCATAAAAGCCATAGGAATAGCCCAGCCAAATGCTGCACCTAACACCACTTGCGGTAATTGCGTGTAACGCTTCATAAACGGGTAACAAAACGCTAAAGCAAGTGCACCAAAAGAGAGCAGTATTGTATTTACACTAAGCATTAACACCAGTAAAAATGCGACTGTTATTAATAATATAAACAAACTAATCGCTTCACCACTGCTAACCTGCCCTGAAACTAATGGCCGCTGCATTGTACGTTTAACCGAACCGTCTATTTTTCTGTCGGCAAAATCATTAATAACGCATCCGGCGCTGCGCATTATCACAACACCCAGCGTAAATACTATAAAGTTAGTTAAACTTGGCATTCCTGCATTTGCTAACCACAGCGCCCAATATGTGGGCCAAAGTAATAGTAAAGTACCTATTGGTTTATCTATACGCATGAGCGCAATATAATAAGGGATATGACTTGGGGTTAAACGCGCTAATTTCATGAGTACAAATACGCTCCTGGTAAAAACACTTCACACACTAAAAACTTATAATCTTTAAGCGAAAATAGACTGCGACGGCCAAGTAAAATTTGCGATGGTAACTTTAATTGTGCAACAAGCTGTTGTAATGAATGCTGGGTATTAAAGCGCGCAATTTCTATATCTGTACGGGTTAATTGTGGGTCCTGAAAAATCACATCGCCTAATGGTCGCTCCCCCATATTATGTAATTTATTATTTGCGGCGTTAACGCTTGCTGGCAACCAGCTTTGCGCATAAACAACCGGTTTATTATCGCAAAGTAAAAGTACCTCTCGGTTAAGCGCAGTAGTTTGCGTACAGCCTAATAATTGTTGTTGCTCTGCACTAAGCTCAAACTCTTGCTCACTAAGTACTTTTACACTAAAACACTGTGAGCGACTTTTTAATTTGGCTGTTAATGAATGCGGTTCAAATAACCACTCTTGCTCTGCACTCGATAAATCACTAAACAGTGAGGCACATTGCCAATCGGCAGATAATGAAACAGGGAAAGTAATCACAATTGCTCTACTTAATAAAAATCAGTTGAATAATAACATTGCCAAAGCATTTGAAAAAGTACGATTTACTGCCACTAATAGTTGCTCTGCGCTGTATATTAGGCACTATAAGGTATAAACTATTTACAACACGTTTATAGAAACAGCATTTAACATGAAAAAAACAGTATTCGCCGGCCTTTTTGTACTTATCGCAAGTTTAGTAAGCTTAACCGCACGAGCAGACTCGACTGTGGGTTACTTTGGTTTTGAGCCAGACATTATTACCAACTACATTGGCGCATCGAGTAAAAAAATGGGCTATGTGCGCATTACTATTGATTTAATGCTTAATAACGCATCAGACATTGCAACCGTAGAGCACCATACGCCATTGCTACGCGACGCCTTAGTTGAAATTTTATCTAAAGAACCTGAAGATAAAATAAAATCGCTCAGTGGCCGTGAAGAAATAAGAGTAAAAAGTGCAGTAAAACTTAAAAGCTTATTAAAAGAAGAAACGGGACAAGAGATCATCCGTGAAGTCTTGTTCACCAAGTATTTATATCACTAATTGTGGCTTTTAGTTCTTAACATAGACGTGGTAACGGCATAAGCCATACCGCTAATTAACCCGCCTAAATGCGCCCAATTAGCCATTCCTATAAACAACACATCCGCAAATCCAAGCACCAACCAAATTAGCATAAAACCAATAATTGCAGTGCTTACTAATGCAGGTTGTTTAGGGTTTAAGGCGCTGTAAATCCAGCAAAAGCCAAGTAGCGCATACACCACACCACTTAATCCGCCAAAGTTAGGGCCAACCATTAAATATTGTGCCCAATTGCTGATTAAGGCACTTACCACAAATAGCCCTATTAAGCTTAGCTTGCCACATTGTTTTTCGATGTTATCGCCAAGCGACACCCACCAAACTAAGTTAAATACAATATGCATGGCGCTAAAGTGCACTATAGCGGGAGTAATCCACGTTAATGGCTCGGCAGGATTAAACTGCAACGTGGTATATATTGTTTCAAACCCACCCAATAAAAATGCAATATAAATAATAATACTTAAAATGCTAACCGTTTGATTAAGCCAGCTAAGCGCTTTAAATCGCGCCATTAAATTCAGCGATTGCCCTTGATACTTAAGCGGTGATTGCGTGCTTCCTACTTCCCAAGATGCTTGCTGATAGCGGGCATGATTGGGATTTTGCGTAAACTCCGCCCAAAGCGGTTGCACTTGATGAAAGTGCTCAGGTAATACGCTAATAATTACTGTGCTACCATCTGTTGAACGTAACTCGCCTTGCAAGCCTTGGCTTTTTAAATAGTCTATAAAGCCTTGTGCAGCACGCGGATTATTTAAACTGCCAAGCTCTATCATCGTTCAACTTTCTCGCTGTAGGCCACTTCCCACGCTGTAAAACCGCCATCCATGCTGTACACATCTTCAAAACCTTGCTCCACTAAGTAGCTTGCTGCGCCTTGCGAGCTCATACCGTGATAACAAACAATAATTATTGGCTGATCAAACTCTTTTTCCATCATGAAATGTGCAATATTAGCGTTCGAAAGCGCTTCAGAACCAGGAATATGCCCCGCTTGATATGAATTTGGATCGCGGATGTCTGCAATTACCACGTCTTCTTTATCTAATAACTCAAGAGTTTGTGCTATTGATATATGTTTAAATGCCATTGAAATCTCTTTTAAAAATAATTAAAACAATAAAAAAGGCGACTCAAGCCGCCTTTTTAATACTATTGCTAGAACCGTATTAAACTAAATTAATCCCAGTTTAGTATCACTTTGCCTGATTGTCCTGAAATCATCATATCAAAACCAGCTTGAAAGTCGTCTATTGAATATTGATGAGTAATAATTGGGTTTAAGTCTAAACCTGATTGAATAAGACTTGCCATTTTATACCAGGTTTCGAACATTTCACGGCCATAAATACCTTTGATCACTAAGCCTTTAAAAATAACTTGGTTCCAATCTACTGCCATATCTGATGGTGGAATACCTAGCATGGCAACTTTACCACCATGATTCATGTTATTTAGCATAGAATTAAAAGCACTTGGTACACCCGACATTTCAAGGCCAATATCGAAGCCTTCAGTCATACCTAGCTCTTTTATTACATCTTCAAGCTTTTCGTTGGCTACGTTAACAGCGCGTGTTGCACCCATTTTACGTGCTAGCGCTAAGCGGTATTCGTTTACATCGCTAATAACTACGTGACGTGCACCTACGTGTTTTGCCACGGCCGCTGCCATAATACCAATGGGGCCTGCACCAGTAATTAATACATCTTCGCCTACTAAATCAAACGACAGCGCGGTATGTACGGCATTACCAAAAGGGTCAAAAATTGATGCTAATTCGTCTGAAATATTATCAGGGATTTTAAATGCATTAAACGCTGGTATAACTAAGTATTCAGCAAATGCACCTTCGCGGTTTACGCCTACACCTGTGGTGTTACGACATAAATGTACGCGCCCTGCACGACAGTTACGACAATGCCCGCACGTAATATGGCCTTCGCCAGATACTCGGTCGCCAACCTTAAAACCACGTACTTCTTGGCCCATATCAACCACTTCGCCAACATACTCATGGCCAACAACCATAGGTGTAGGAATGGTTTTTTGCGCCCACTCGTCCCATTTATAAATATGGACGTCGGTGCCACAAATTGCAGTTTTACGAATTTTAATTAGCAGGTCGTTATGGCCAACTTCTGGTTTTGGCGCATCTGTCATCCAAATACCCGGTTCTGCTTTTAATTTAGATAATGCTTTCATTATTCACACTCAACTAAAAAACCGCGGCTGTAGCGCGGTTTAAAATAAAATTAAATTACGCCCATTTCTTTACCAATACGGGTAAAGGCAGCAATGGCTGTATCAAGTTGTTCAATGCTATGTGCAGCTGAGATTTGGGTACGAATACGTGCCTGACCTTTAGGTACAACTGGGAATGAAAAACCGGTTACATAAATACCTTCAGCTAATAACTTATCAGCCATTAATGATGCAACTTTAGCATCGCCTAACATAACAGGAATAATGGCATGATCTTTACCACCACAGGTAAAGCCAGCTGCTTCCATTTGCTCGCGGAAGTATTTAGCGTTTGACCAAAGCTTAGCACGAAGCTCGCCGCCACTTTCTAACATTTCAAGCACTTTAATCGATGCAGTCACGATTGCCGGAGCTAATGAGTTTGAAAATAAGTAAGGGCGCGAACGTTGACGCAACCACTCAACAATTTCTTTTTTACCTGATGTATAACCACCCGACGCACCGCCCAGTGCTTTACCTAATGTACCGGTAATAATATCTACGCGATCAAGCACGTTACAATACTCTGGTGTGCCTTTGCCATTTTCGCCAACAAAGCCCACAGCATGCGAGTCGTCAACCATTACTAATGCATCGTATTTATCGGCTAAATCACACACTGTGGCTAAATCACAAATAACGCCATCCATAGAGAACACGCCATCTGTAGCAATTAGCTTAGTTTTAGCACCTGCTTCGGTCGCGGCAATAAGCTGTTTTTCAAGGTCAGCCATATCGTTATTAGCATAACGAAAACGCTTAGCTTTACATAAACGTACGCCATCGATAATTGAAGCATGATTAAGTGAATCTGAAATAATCGCGTCTTCAGCGCCTAAAATAGTCTCAAACAGACCTGTGTTAGCATCAAAGCACGATGAGTATAAAATAGTATCTTCGGTTTCTAAAAACTCACTGATTTTTTTCTCTAATGTTTTGTGAATGTCTTGCGTACCACAAATAAAGCGTACTGAGGCCACACCAAAACCATGTGCATCTAAGCCATCTTGCGCTGCTTTAATTAGCTCTGGGCTATTTGCTAAGCCTAGGTAATTATTAGCACAAAAGTTAATTACTTTGCCTGATGCAACTTCAATTTGAGCTTGCTGCTGCGATAAAATAATACGCTCGCTTTTATACAAACCTTCAGTTTTTACGTCTTCAATTTGCTGTTGTAGCTGGCTAAAAAAAGCAGATGCTCTCATCTTTAGTCTCCATTTGATTTAACAGGTTAAACAGCAAAACAAAGCTACTGTTTATTATGTGGGGTATTGTAAAAGTTTAACGAATAAAATGCACTGTTTGCAGTTCATCGCAAATTATAAATTTGGCAGTAATTCCTGCCAGTTTACAGTGCCTGTATTAGGGGGCGTATTTAAATTTATAAAAGTGCTGGTAAATCATTAATTGAATTGAAAATAAAATCTGCAGTTTGTTTCGCGCTGTCATCAAACTGCTGGCCAGAGTGCACCAATACGCGCGTGGCAATGCCAGCTTGTTCTGCAGCTTGCATATCACTTTTTTTATCGCCTACCATAATACTTTGCTGCGGATCGATATTATGATCACTAATACCTTGTAGTAGCATACCTGGAGCTGGCTTTCTGCAAGCGCACTGTTTTAAATACTCAGGCAATGCATTTATAGGATGATGAGGGCAAAAATAAACGTCGCTTATCAGTATTTGATGTGCGCTAAACTGTGCTTTCATCCAGCTGGTTAGTGCTATAAAGTCTGCCTCGGTGTAATAACCACGACCAATACCAGATTGATTAGTAACAATAATAATTTTATAACCGGCATCATAAAATGCCTTGCACGTGCTAAATACGCCTTCGATAAATTCAAACTGCTCACTTTGATACACATAGCCATGATCAATGTTTACTACGCCATCTCTATCTAAAAATAGTGCTTTATTTTTGTGTGATTGATTCATTATAACGACTCTTTTTGCACAACATGATCAAACATCGCTTTTACCGCATCAATGGTAATTTGGCTCATTAAATCGTCACCTTTAATACGTGTGCCCCAAGGCAGCTGCTGCGCTGTTTTACCCGTTTGCTTAAGCAAGTTTTGATGGTATACCTCAACCACATAGTTTTGGTATAAATACGGCCCTGTACGCGCTGGGTTTGAATGGGCATATAGCCCAATAACAGGAGTGCCTACCGTTACTGCCATATGAGCAGGGCCAGTATCTGGGGCTAGCACTACACTGGCGCGTTTTAACACGCATAACAATTCTTTAAGCTTAGTTTTACCAACTAGGTTTAAAATGCGGTGCTGGCTGTGTTTAATAATATTATTGGCAAGGTTTATTTCCAGCTCGGTAGGGCCGCCGGTCAATACCACTTTAAACCCTTGCTGATGAGCATAATCTGCAAGCGCAGCATAACGTTCGGGAAGCCAATTGCGCTGCGCTTTACTTGCTGCTGGAGAGATAACAAACAGCTTATTAGATAAATATTCTGCAGTGAGTAATTCATCGGCTGTGTTTTGATCTTGCTGTGTGTAAGGCATTTCCCAACTTGGCTGATAATCATTTACGCCAATGGCTTTAGCAAAGCCTTTAAACCCTTCTAGCACATGCGCATGTGGCTGCGCTGCAATACGTTTATTTATAAATAAGCTATGCAGCTCTTTTGAGCGCGCCCAATCAAAGCCTATTTTAACTTTTGCAGGAATACAACGTGCAACAAACCCGGCCCTTAGTGCTACCTGCATATTAAGCAGTACATCAAATTTTTGCCCTTTAAAAGTTTGCTTTAAATTTTTCAGTGCCACGCTGCCTTGTTTTTTATCAAACACCACCAGCTCAATACCGGGTAAGTTGGCCAATAACATAGCTTCTACTTTGCCAATAACCCAAGTGATTTTTGCATTAGGATGCGCTTTTTGAATCGCTTGTACTGCACTTACAGCATGGCATACATCGCCAATAGCAGAGAGTCGTAAAATACAAATAGAGGAGTAGTTAGGCACTGGAGTCACGCGTTTCCTTGGGCATTAAATAGTAAAACCCGATCTTAAATTATAATCGCGCTATTGCAAGTACTTATCCTCGGCTTTAAAACGCGCTAACATAGGCGCATATTTAAGTAATACCCGTGAGCTATGTTCAAACAACACGTCCAAGGTAAGCATACTCTGCTGACCCACCCTAGTTATGAAAATCAGGTTAATTTAAACTGGTTTAATGCCGACTACTGGCAGCAACAAAATAAAATAGTGGGTGCTAAAAAAGGCCGCGCAATGGCGTGGTTTTTTAAAAATAATGAACTAACCGCTGTGCTGAGACATTATTGGCGCGGTGGCTTGGTCGGTAAATTGCTCAGTGACCAATACTTTTATTTAGGCCTTGAGCAAACCCGAGTATATAAAGAGTTTGCCTTAATGGCGCAGTTAATTGAGTTTGGCTTAAATGTACCGACTCCTATTGCAGCAAAAGTGACTCAAAGCGGGTTAATTTATCGCGGTGATATTATTACCGAGGCGGTAACAGGTGCCAAAAGTGTACTGGATATACTCGTTGAGCGTGCTTTAACTGAATCTGAATTAACAAGTATCGCCACAACCATTGCGCTCTTTCACCGTAAAGGCGTGTACCACGCAGATTTAAACATTAATAATATTTTGTTTAATGACACTGGCCAGGTATATATTATTGACTTTGATCGCGGTGAAATTAAAACGCCCGCCTTACAATGGCAACAAAGTAATATGGAGCGCCTAAAGCGCTCATTTTTAAAAGAACAAGGTCGTAACCCTGTATTTAATTGGCAAGCCAGCGATTGGCAAGTCTTGTATGCTAGTTACACAAAGTTTAAGCGTTAACTTACTTTAGCAGCTAGTTAGCTAAAGCCAAGTACTTAGCTGCCACCTGCTCTGCGCTTACTTGTTGTAAAATAGCTGCATTTGTAACGTTTGGTTTATCTGACAGCACTTGTTCAATTGCATGTGCTAACTGCTCACTTTGCTGTATTGGCACTAAATATTTACTTAGTTCACCTGTTAGTATTTCACTAGGACCAAAAGTACAGTTAGTGCTCACCACTGGTGTACCTACTGCAAGTGCTTCTATTAATACTGTTGGCAAGCCTTCATAATCTGAGCTTAATACTAGCGCTTTGGCATGCTTTATCCAATTATACGGATTTTGTTCAAACCCTGGCACAATAAGTTGCTCTGTAATTCCATATTGCTGTGCAAGTTTTAATGCCTTTGCCGGTTTATTACATAACAGTACCAGTTTGTACTTTTTATCTAACTTAGCAAACGCTGCAAATAAAATATCATGGCGTTTTTGCTTAGCTAACCGCCCAACATGAATAAGGTAAGGCACATTAGGAATGTTAGTGTTTAGCTCACTGGCTTGCTGATTGATTTTTTTTAAATCGAACGGGTTATAAATTGTAGTGATCGCACTTGGAGTAATTAAGTTACCTTGGGTAATTTCATTTTCAACCCCTTTTGATACACAAATGAGCGATTTTCCATTTAAATTTCGTTTACTTTTTTTAAGGTATAAATAAGAAAGAGGCCCTAATTTTTTTTGCCGTGCTAGTTCAGCATTTACTGAGTTATGCATAACAAAATGGACATTTTCGACATTACTACGAACAAGCAGGTTATTACTACGATCTAAATTTGACAGCACTAAGTCAATGTACCCAACTTCCCTTTTCTTGTTTTCAAACCACGACTCTAATTTAGCGACACTTGCTTTGCGCAGCCAAAAACGGTCAACCTTCGACGCCCTATCAGAAAATAAGCTCTCAACTTGTAAGTTACTTGGAATATCGTATTCAACGCAATTAGCGAGTGATAAAATAGTCACATTGTGTTTAAGTGCCGCTATTTGCTCAGTTAAAGTAAGCATTACTTTTTCAGCACCACCGCCAACAAGTGAATCAATTACTATCACTATATTCATTATTTACTTCCAAATAATAATGTTTTTACACCTTGGTTAATTACATCAAAACTATGCACGTTTGCAAGTAACGCGTAGTTACTGAGTATATTTTGATAATTAGGTTCAGTGATCATCTCGTTTACTTTATTAGTTATATCTAAAATATCAAGCTCGGCTTTTGTTACCACGCCAGTAGTAACACAGCGTGCAATACGATTACTTTGATCTTTTGATATAGCGCAAGCGACTGTGGGGGTTTGTACCGCAATAGCTTGTAATAATGTATCGCCCGCACTTAATAGCGCCACTTTAGCTTGGCTTAACAATGCCAAAAACTCACTACTCTGCTGACTTGGTATGCAAATTAATTCATCCGTTTGCGGTAACGGCTTGGTGTAATTGGGCCCAAAAACAACAACCCCCTTTAGCGAAGTACGCTGAGTTATGCTCAGTGCTGCTTGAAAATAAATATCAGCACAATTTTGACCGTTTAAAGTGTGTCCTCCTGAGCCTGCATTTACTATAAAATATTCATTTTCTGTTAAATCATAGTCGTTTAATGCTTGCTGTTTTTGTTGCTCAGAGGCAAACGCAGTATAGGGACCAACATTATGTGGATATGCTAAAGCAAAAGTATTTAATTTAAGCTTTTCTAACCATGTAAGTGGCTCAATACAGTAATCTGGCTGTATTACCCAGTGCACATCAATTAAACCAACACGATTAAACTTTAATCCTTTGGCTCGCTTTTTCTCATGTTGCGAGATGAAAACAACTTTTGCACCCACTTTTTTTGCCGCTTTCATATGCTCTGCACGTCCAGCACAATCAAACACCACCACATCAGGTTTATACTGTTCAATAAATTGACAAACTGCTTTGATTTCTTTGGTTGCCGACCTTTCTAAAAGTGTGGTTTCAAAAGGACAACTTTTAGCATAAGCCGTATGTTTATTTAAAATAAAGTGGATATTTATATCCCCTGAGCATTCATTTTCTAGCGTTTGCGCTAGCAAAAGTGAACGCATATATTCACCAATGCCCTCTGGTGATGATACAGGAATAAATAAAAGTCGTTTTTTGCTCATTACAATCTCAATTTCCGATTTGGCGCTTAGTATATCAATCACATAGTTTTAGCGATAGACAGCGACCCTTTTTATCTTATTTTTAGCCTTACTGCATCCATTTAGTTACTGCAATAAAATACTTTGATTGCTAAACTTAAGGTAATTAAAATCACAAGGATCTGAACTTTGCGAAACAAAATTTTTATATTATCTTCACTTTTTTGCGCAATGAGCGCGTCGGTTAACGCAGAGCCATGGGTAAAACCAGATGATTACGGGTTAAGAGCTGATATTCAACTTTTAGCCGATGCTGGCGTTATTTTAGCCCCGGTAACCACTTACCCTCTAATGTGGAAGAGCTTTATAAGTGAAGTAGATAACACTCCACTAGGCCAATTATCGCCAAATTTGCAAGATGCTTTATTACGTGTAAAACATCGTTATAAGTCAGAAAACACGGGGTCTCACAGTGTACAGCTGTCTGCTTTTGCAAGTTCAGATACTATTGTTGCCACCAGTTTTGGCGCAACTAATACCCAAGAGTCAGAAGCATCTGCTGCTTACGCCTATTTAGGCGACAGCTTTGCCGCTAAAGTAGCGGTTAATTATCGCAATGATGGCAAAAAATGTTTTGTAGCGGGGAAAACTGCAGACGATATACTGCTAGATGAGCAAGCACTTACTGACTGTAATGACACCTCTTTTGATGGCAGTTATATAGCTTACCGTTTAGGTAACTGGATTTTTAGAGCCGGTGCCATAGAGCAGTTTTGGGGACCTGGTATTGATAATAGTTTAATAATGTCGGGCAACGCTAAACCATTGCCTGCAATGAGCGTGACTCGTGAGCAAAGCACTGCCTTTGAAACCCCTTGGCTAAGCTGGTTAGGCCAATGGGGATTTACCGCACAAATGGCTCAGCTAGAGTCTACTCGTGTAATTCCTGATGCTTTATTGTGGAGTACTCGCGTTAACTTTAGACCACTACAGCAATTAGAAATTGCACTGAGCTGGTCAGCACAGTGGGCTGGTGATGGCCAACCTAGTTCAGCGAGAGATTTTTTCGACTTAATCACTGGTAAAGACGTTATAGGCAGTGTCAATTGCCCTGATTCTGCTGATAATTGCGAATCAGGGTTTACAACCCTTGCTGGTAATCAATTAGCAGGCTTTGATTTACGTTGGTCAGATACTTTATTCAAACAACCTTATGCCTTTTATATTAGTACTATTGGTGAAGATAGTAACGGCGGTATAATCCCCGTAGATAGAGCTTATCTTGCTGGTATTACAACCACTACACATATTTATGATCAAAATTTACTTTTTAATATTGAATATACCGATACAGCTGTTGGCTGCTCTGAGATTCCTGGTGGACAAAATTGCTTCTACGAACATTTTGTAACCTATAACTCTGGTTACCGTTTCCATGGACGCACTATTGGCTCAACATATGATAATGATGCAAAATCACTGGTGTTAACCATATTGGGCCAGCTTTCAAATGGTGATGATTGGCAAGTTAAGTTACGCGACATTGATTACAATAACGATAATAGCGATAGCTACCCTAATAACCCTGATTTAGGCAATACCATTACTAAAACAGCCTATAACAGTAAGCAGCTTGAAATACGTTACAGACAACTTGCTATGGGTGGACGCTTAACGCTAGGCGCTTTTGCATCAAATAACGATGCAGCAGAGAACGACACATCTGCATTTGCTAAATACGAATATAACTTTTAAATTCGGCACTTATTATCCTAAACTAGGATAATAAGTGCAAATAAAAAGGGATGAAAACACTGTTTTCATCCCTTTTTTAATTCATTAATAACCGTCGTAATTACTGCTTAATCTTACTAATCACTTTTGACGTTGAACACCCATCTAAAAATTCAAGCACCTCTACTTTTCCGCCGTGAAGTAGCACATGCTCAGCACCAGCTATTTGTTCAACCGTGTAGTCGCCGCCTTTAACTAAAATATCAGGGCTAATTTGCTCGATTAATTTAGCCGGTGTGTCATTTTCATCTGCACTGCCAAATGGAATAACCCAATCAACAGAAGAAAGTGCACTTAATACCATAGCTCTTTCATCCAGCGGATTTATTGGCCTATCATCGCCTTTTAATCGTGATATAGACTCATCGTTATTTAGCCCCACGACTAATCTATCGCCACGCGCTTTTGCTTGTGCTAAATAGCGTACGTGCCCAGCGTGCAAAATATCAAAGCAGCCATTGGTAAATACAATTGTTTCGCCATTTTGTTTTGCAAACTCTATATGCTGCAGCACATCATCAAACGGAGTTTGATAATGCTCACCTGTGGCATGTAAATATTGACCCAGCTTACGGCTAAGTTCTTCTGGCGACACTGTGGCCGCACCTAATTTACTCACCGCAATACCCGCTGCTAAGTTAGCAATTTCCACTGCGTTTTTAGGTGTCATTCCCGCACCTAGCATCACGGCTAAAGTTGCAATAACCGTATCTCCTGCGCCGGTTACATCGCTCACTTCAAGCTCTTGCGCAGCAAAATCATACTTTTCAGTCGCACTAATTAACGACATTCCTTGCTCTGAACGCGTTAGCAACATTGCTTTTATGCCTGCGTCACTTATGAGTTTACGCGCACTTGCTGCCAAGCTCTCTTCTGAGTCTGTTTGCCCACCCGCTAATTTAAACTCATTTAAATTTGGTGTAATGTAGTCTGCACCTCTATATAAGTGTAAATCAGACGACTTAGGATCAACGAGTACCGTTTTCCCTGCTTTTTTAGCTAGGTTTATCATATTCTCAATCAGGCTCAATGAACCTTTATTGTAATCAGAAAACACAACAAAATCGTACTCATCAAGTACTAGCTCTAAACGATTTAATAACAGTTGGCTGTGTTGCTCTGTAAACGTCTCTTCTAGATCTAGACGTACAACTTGTTGATGACGGCTAATCACTCGCATTTTAGAAATGGTCGGTAAGTCGCATACACTTACTAACTGTGAATTTATTTTTTCACCTTCTAAAATACCTTCTAATATCTGTCCACCTTCATCTTCGCCTATTAAGCCAAGTAGGCCCACTTTACCATCTAATCGGGCTATATTTTTAGCCACGTTTGCTGCGCCACCGGCTTTGTCTTCTAATTTACTTACTTTAACTACCGGTACCGGAGCTTCTGGCGAAATACGCCCTGAATCACCATACCAATAACGGTCAAGCATTACATCGCCAACCACCAAAATACGCGCGCCTGATAAGTTTTTTAATAGCGATAAATCCATTACTGCTGCTCCGCAACTACCATATCAATAGCTTCACATAACCAATGGCCAATAAACATGTGTGCTTCTTGAATTCGCGCTGTTTCATCGTTTTTAATAATAATAGGTAATTTAGCAATATTTTTAACTTCACCGCCATCACGCCCCGTTAATGCTACGGTAAAGGCCCCTATTTTATTCGCTGCTGCTAACGCTAGATTAATATTAGCGCTTGTACCTGATGTGGTTAACCCTATAACTAAATCTTCTGGCTTACATAAGGCCTGTACTTGGCGTTCAAACACAGTGTCAAAATGATAGTCGTTACTGTGCGCAGTTAAAATTGACGTATCGGTTGTAAGTGCCATAGAAGCAAGTGGACCACGCTCTAATTTATAACGCACTACAAATTCTGCCGCTAAATGCTGTGCATCGGCCGCACTACCACCGTTACCAAGCCAAACAACCTTACCACCTGCTTGTAATGCACTATGGCACACTTCTAACAATTGCATAGACTCTTGATGATAAGCCCCCATCGTTTCAAATAATGCTAAATGACGGTTTAAACTCTCAAGGTAACTCGTTGCTACTGAATCGATAATTGACATGGTAAATTCCTCTAGGAATTGAAATGGCAGGAAAAATTAATTTCATTATTCCATAAATCTATACCCAAATCACCACAATATACATATTACTGAAACAGGTATTTTGAGCAAACTTGAATAGCGTTATTATTATTTTATCGGGTAGCAGCTGAACACAAACCATATTTTATCTTTTCTGTGTTTAGAATTGATCATTTTCACGTTAAACTAAGACGACTTACCCTCATAAAAGCTTAGTATGGCACGCATTTTTTATTCACTCGCATTAATGATTATTAGCCCACTAATCGTATTTTATTTATATGTATTACGCGGTAAAAAAAACCCAGGTTATAGAGCGCACTTTAAACAGCGCTTTGGTTTTGTGGACAAGTCTTTATTTGCCAATAACAATAAGCCGCTGCTAGTGCATTGTGCATCAGTAGGTGAAGTGCTCGCAGCTACACCGCTGATCAAAGCAGTGCAAAAAGCGCACCCTAGATTAAATATACTTATAACGTGCAACACCCCTACTGGTCGTGAGCAAATTATTACGCAATTTAAAAATACGGTAGCGTGCTGCTATTTACCTATGGACTTTCCATTTGCAACCGCCCGATTTTTAAAACGAGTAAAACCACAAGCTCTGTGTATTTTAGAAACTGAACTCTGGCCCAATCTTATGGCAAGTAGTCGCAACAGAAATATTCCGGTACTTGTTTTAAACGCCCGCTTGTCTGAAAAATCACAACAGGGTTATCAAAAAGTAGCTAAGCTAACGCATATTATTATGCGTTCTATCACTGTATTGGCCAGCCATAATAAAACTGACGCCAAACGCTTTATAGAGCTTGGCCTTGAGCCACATAAAAGTAAGGTTACAGGTTCAATAAAATTTGATATTACACCCACCCAAGAACAACTAACTAAGGTAACTGCACTCAAACAGCTTTATAATTTAGAGCAGCGCTTTATATGGGTTGCAGGCTCCACTCACCCTATCGAGCATGAGCAGGTACTTAACGCCCACCAAAAACTATTAGAAAAACAACCCAATGCATTACTCATAATAGCGCCGCGCCATCCTGAGCAGTTCGATAAGGTTGCAGATTTACTAACGCAAAGTACACTGAGTTTTAGTCGCCGCAGCAATAATAATTATAATAACGAAAACGTCTTGCTAGCAGATACACTTGGCGAGCTGCAATACCTATATGGCGCTGCTAATGTGAGTTTTATTGGCGGTAGTTTAATTCGTCGCGGTGGCCATAATCCACTTGAATCAGCTGCATTTTCGGTGGGCGTTATCAGTGGTGCGCATACCTATAACTTTGATCATATTTACCCTGAGCTTATAAAACTCAAAGGCGCTATTGTGGTTGATAATGCTGATGAACTAACACAACAACTTATAGCACTAAGTCAAAATAGCAAAGCATGTCAAACTTTAGGTAAAAAAGCAGCGCAGTGCGTGGCCAATAACCAAGGTGCTATACAAAAAACACTTAACATTATTAATCAATATTTAGAGCCAAAACCGTGACTAACATAGCCATAAGCCAAACCCGCGAATGGGTTTCAAATGTTATTGTAAAATATAACTTTTGTCCCTTTGCCCGCAAAGAAGTAGAAAATAACTGTATTCATTATTTTGTAAGCCCTGCAAGCAGCATAGACGATGCCGTAATGGATATGCTTGAACAATGTATTGAGCTTGACCGAGAGGCTGCACGCGAAACCACACTTATTATGTTTGATAACGGCTTTAGCGACTTTGAAGACTTTTTAGACTTGGTTGACTTAGCCAACGCGCTGTTAGTAGCCCAAGGTTTTGAAGGTAAGTATCAAATTGCTAATTTTCATCCCGATTATGTATTTGCCGATAGCGATGCAAGCGATGCGGCAAACTATACTAATCGCTCCCCTTTTCCTACTTTGCATTTAATTCGCGAAGCGAGTATGAGCGCAGCACTTGAGAGCTATAACGAGCCTGAGTCTATACCTGAGCACAATATAAATTTAGCAAGGCGCAAGGGTATCGATTTTTGGCAACAGTTACTCGAAGGGTGTAAAAAACCGAGCGCCTAAACGCTCGGTTATATATAGCAGTAAATAGCATATAACAGTAAATAACTCGTTATTTTTTAACCCAATTGCCATTTACTTCAACAAAGTGACCTCTTTGGGTTTTTTCGATTGTTTTTGCCGCCGCCAACGCTTCTACTTGCGACAGTGACAAGTTATTTTTTTGCGCTAATTTTAAATACTGTGCTTTACGCTTAGCATTAATGGTATCAATGACCACTTTAGCTTCTGCATTTTGTACCACTAAGCCCAAATAGCCTGAGCTATCTTCGCCTACTAAACCTTGGTTTTTAGCATCATCTAAACTAATAGCCCATGCCGAAAAAGACATACATACAGCACTAACTAATGTAATTATGCTTAATTTTTTGTTAACTTTCATATCCTAGCTCCTTAAAATAACTCACTGTCGTCACTAAATAAATTATCGAGTTCTTTATCTACTTTTACACGAATTTCGTGATCAACCTTCACATTTAAATTAATTGTAATAGGCTCTTTAGCAGCTACCTCTACTCGGTGCGTACACGCACCAAGAGCACTTATTGCTGCAAATACAATAAGTACTTTTATGCTTAACGACTGTTTCATCATTAGTTTCCTTTTTGTGAGTATTGTTGCTCAACTTTTTGTGTAATTTCATCACTTAAGCGTAATGCGCGTAATAAAGTAAATATATTTTCTTCATGATTATAATTAAAATTAACTTGCTGCTCTGCTTGCTTATTATAACCTTGCAAATTTACACCAAGCTTTAACCAACCATCACTTTTAAGTGCCACACTGCTATTAAGCTTTTGTATATCAAGATTTTTAAGTAACCCCAATACAGGCTGTAACTCTTGTTGCTGCTGCATAACTGAATCAAATGCGGCATTGTTAGTAATCATTAACTTACCCGTGCCTTGATTACTTAAACTGCCATTTACTACCTCAATCCCCGTGCTATTAAAGTGCACTGGCAAAGTGCCGGCAAAGAGCCCTGAAAGCGTAATCCCCGACTGCTCATCAAGTGTAATAAGTTTACTGGCATCAATGTTTTTAAAGTTAACATTAGCAACTTGCTGCAAGTCATTAAGCGAGTATTTATCAAGACTAAACTCACCATCAAATAACTTTCCTGCAATATCAAACATACGCGTATTATTGTTTTTAACCTGCCAGTTCCCTTTAATGTTTTTAATAACAACACCAGCCCTTAGCTCATTTAAATTAAAGGTAGTGGGTTTTACATTAAGCTGCCCTGAATTATATTCGCCTACAAATTGGCTACTTAAATCGCTAGCAAGGTAATCGTTATAAAGCGCACTTGCGTTGTTTAACTCCATTGCAAACGAGGCGTGTTGTAAATTTACATCCCCGCTGATTCGGCCATTAAACGTTCCTTGTGTAAGCTGCGCTAACGGCTCAAATTGATGAATAAAGGTATTTAATAGCACTATATTTTGTGTAGGTATTACTATTTCAAATGGATGCTCTACCGCCGATATATGATGGTTTACCGCTAATTCAATATCGTTTACAAATACGTGATGCGATGCTTTAAGGGCGCGACTTTGCAATCCTGTGGATGCAACTTTTATATTATTGAGTTTTATAACAGGGCTATTAAATTTATTTATTACAGTATTAGCGCTAAGGTCTGCAAATAATTCACCATGACTTAAATTTGCTTTAGCAGTTATGGTATTGCTTATATCTGTTAATTTAAATTCGTTATATTTTAACGTTTTAAGTAAGGTTTTTAGTGTTATTTGTGCGTTTAAAGCATCATCTAGCTGTGCCGTTAAGCGACCTTGGTATTGCTCTACACTCAGCTGTGCAAAATCAATCTTTGCGGCTGTTAATACACTCGTAGTATTACCACTTGGTTTTCCATCGATTATATTTATTAAATTAAATTGCCCTGAGGCGTTAACTTTATTAGCGCTAATTTTATTACTACTAGTATTGGCAATAAAATCGGGAAGTGAATTAAGCGCAACAGTATAATTACCTTTAAGTGTGTTATTTTTAAGCTCTGCATTAAGCTCAATGTTTTTAATGTCTGGCGTGTTTATACTAACCGCTAACATGCTTTTAAAATCCTGCCAAAAGTTGGTAAAATTAAGCTCTGATCCCATTAGGGTTATTTCAAATTGATTATCTCCTTCGCTCATTATATTTAGCATTGGCAAAATAAGGTGATTATTAGTAATACTAATCACTTTAGGAAGTTTAACCTGCCAATTTAAAGGGATTTGCTCTGCTATAAAATCAGCATAATCACTCGGCAGAATGAGTGAGGTACACGTAGGCGTTAAATTTAATTTATTTTTTAACAAACTAGAATCTAGCTCAACTAATTTACTATTTAAATTAAAATCAATAATTAACCTACCATCAGCTAATGCTACAAGCCGGCACTGCTCCATTGCATATTCAAACTGTGCGTTTATATCGCCATTTAACTGCAGCTCAATACCATCAAAGCTAAATGTTTGCTGAGTATTAAAGCGAATACCTGCAACGGCTGTATTTTCGGTATTTATAAGCTGTTTTAACAAAGAGTCATCAACAGAAAACTGCCCTGTTAGCTTATTATTAGCTAAAATTGCTTTAGCGTTTATATCGCCTGTGATATTAAATTGATTTAAAACGGGTTCTGCTAAATTTATTTTTAGTGGCTTTTTAAAGTCATTACTCTTTATTACCAGCTGTTTTATAGCAATTAATGGACGTTTTTCTGGCAGCGCGAGAGCTAATTTTTTTGCCGCAGGACTACTTTGATTGCTTTTGGGAAGTGGATTTATATTTAATACTGCATGCTCAACAATCACTTGCTTTGTATTTACAGTAATATCGATTAGCTCTAATTGTTGATTTTGATAAGTTAAGCATACTTTGTCGGCATGAACATTTAATTGAGCTGTAACCGAAAAATCTAAGCAACTGAGTGTTATGCCCGCTTTTTCTAATTGCGGTGTTACAGCCCATTGGACTAATGGCAAACGAAATACATAACCAAGCAAAATTATGCTTAGTAATAAACTGCCAATAATTAAACTCACACGCTTAAACATATTATCCTTAATATTAGTGCTAGGTGCTAGGTTCTAGGTTCTAGGTTCTAGGTTCTAGGTAATCATAAACAAAAAAGGCTGCACAAGGCAGCCTTTTTATTATACTCAACTTAAATGAACCTAAATTGAGCAGTAAGGTTATTAACCTACATTTTTACGCGCGTTGCGGAACATACGCATCCACGGGCTATCTTCTCGCCACTCATCTGGGTGCCAAGAGTTAGCAACAGCACGGAATACGCGCTCAGGATGCGGCATCATTACAGTTGCACGCCCATCGGTAGAGGTAATACCTGTAATCCCTTCTGGCGAGCCATTTGGATTTGCTGGGTATTGCGTTGTAGGGTTACCGTAGTTATCTACAAACTTAACCGCTACAGTACCCGAGTCTAATGCTGCTTTAACTGCGTTATCGTTTGCAAATTCAGCATGACCTTCACCGTGCGATACAGCAATTGGCATACGCGAACCAGCCATACCATTAAAGAATACCGATGGATTTTCTTGTATTTCTACTAAGCTAAAACGTGCTTCAAAACGCTCTGACTTATTCGTTACAAAACGTGGCCAATGCTCAGTACCTGGGATCAACTCTTTTAAAGTAGATAACATTTGGCAACCGTTACACACACCTAAACTAAAGGTATCTTCACGGTGGAAAAAGCTTTGGAACTGTTCACGCGCCATGTCGTTAAACAATATCGACTTAGCCCAACCTTCGCCTGCACCTAATACGTCACCGTAAGAGAACCCACCACACGCCACTAAGCCTTTAAACTGCTCAAGCGATAAACGCCCTTCTAGAATATCGCTCATGTGTACATCAATGGCAGCAAAACCAGCACGATTAAATGCGGCAGCCATTTCTAGGTGAGAGTTAACTCCTTGCTCACGTAAAATAGCCATTGGTGGTTTAGCGCCTGTTGCAATATACGGTGCTGCTATATCTTCGTTTAAGTCAAAGTTTAACTTAACGTTTAAGCCTGGATCTTTAACATCAAATTTAGCATCAAATTCTTGCTTAGCACACTCAGGGTTATCGCGACGCGCCTGCATTTGGTACGTTGTTTCTGCCCACATAGTACGCAGCTCTGTACGCGTGTTACTCAGTACGGTATTTTTACCGCGGTTAAATACAATCGCATCGTCGCTATTAAGCGTACCTATAATATGGCTAATTGTCGCTAAACCATGATCTTTAAGTACCGCATTAACTGCATCTAAATCACTATTAGCCACTTGAATAACAGCGCCAAGCTCTTCGTTGTAAAGCGCTTCAATGTCGTTGCCTGTTAAGCCATTAATATCAACCGTTACACCTGTGTGGCCAGCAAATGCCATTTCGGCAACTGTGGTAAATAAACCACCGTCAGAACGGTCATGATAAGCAAGTAACTTACTATCAGCTACCAATGCTTGCATGGCGTTATAAAAGCCTTTTAGTAACTCAGGGCTATCTACATCAGGCGTTATATCGCCTAGTTGCTTATAAACCTGCGCTAAGCTTGATGCGCCCATGCGGTTTTTACCCGCACCTAAGTCAACTAAAATAAGTGATGTTTCGCCTTTGTCGGTACGTAGCTGTGGTGTCACAGTTTTACGTACATCGTCAACACGGCCAAAAGCAGTAATAATTAACGATAACGGTGATGTTACTGATTTCTCTTGTGAATCACCTTCATCTTTCCATGTCGTTTTCATCGACATAGAATCTTTACCTACGGGAATTGTTAAACCTAGCGCTGGGCAAAGCTCTTCACCTATGGCTTTTACTGCTTCATATAAACCAGCATCTTCACCAGGGTGACCCGCTGCTGCCATCCAGTTAGCCGAAAGCTTAATATTTTCAAGGCTACCAATATTTGCACAGGCAATATTTGTTAACGACTCTGCTACAGCTAAACGCGCCGATGCAGCGTAATTTAATAATGCTGCAGGAGTACGTTCGCCCAACGACATAGCTTCACCATGGTAAGTGTCGTATGTAGCAGCGGTTACAGCACAGTTAGCCACAGGCACTTGCCAAGGGCCAACCATTTGGTCGCGCGCGACTAAGCCTGTTACCGAGCGATCGCCAATTGTAATAAGGAAGGTTTTTTCTGCAATAGTGGGTAAGCGTAATAAACGCTGCGCCGCATCTGCTACATTAATATTAGTCACATCAAGTGCTTTACCTACAACCTGCTTTGAGGTTACATCGCGATGCATTTTAGGTGCTTTACCTAATAATACGTCTAGCGGTAAATCAACAGGGTTGTTATCAAAGTGACTATCGGCAACCGTTAAGTGTGGCTCAGCAGTTGCTTCGCCGATTACCGCGTACTGTGCTCGTTCGCGCTTACAAATAGCTTCAAAACGGTCAAAATCTTCAACGCCTACAGCAAGTACATAACGCTCTTGCGATTCGTTACACCAAATTTCGTGTGGTGCCATACCTGGCTCATCATTTGGAATATCGCGTAGTTGAAACTTCCCCCCACGGCCACCGTCATTTACTAGTTCAGGAAATGCGTTTGATAAACCACCGGCGCCCACATCGTGAATAAACGCAATTGGGTTTTCATCACCTAACTGCCAACATTTGTCGATAACTTCTTGGCAACGACGTTCCATTTCTGGGTTTTCGCGTTGTACTGAAGCAAAATCTAAATCTTCATTTGATTGCCCAGACGCCATGCTTGATGCTGCACCGCCGCCTAAACCTATGTTCATTGCTGGGCCACCTAAAGCAATAAGCTTAGCGCCAACAGGAATTTCACCTTTTTGTACATGGTCTGTGCGAATATTACCTAAACCACCGGCAAGCATAATTGGTTTGTGGTAACCACGTACCTCAAGGCCATTATGGCTTGTCACTTGCTCTTCATAGGTACGAAAGTAACCTAACAAGTTAGGACGGCCAAACTCATTATTAAATGCAGCGCCGCCAAGCGGCCCTTCAGTCATAATATCCAAAGCGGTAACAATACGCCCAGGTTTACCAAAATCACTTTCCCACGGTTGCTCGTAACCAGGAATACGTAAGTTAGAAACAGTAAAGCCAACTAAACCAGCTTTAGGTTTAGAACCACGGCCAGTAGCACCTTCATCACGTATTTCACCACCTGAGCCTGTAGCTGCACCTGAAAATGGCGCTATGGCGGTTGGGTGATTATGTGTTTCAACTTTCATCAGTATTTCGATGTCTTCTTGATGATACGCATATTCACCTTGCGCATTAGGGAAGAAGCGCCCCGCTTTTGAGCCTTTCATTACTGCGGCGTTGTCTTTATATGCCGACAATACATTTTCAGGGTTTTTCTCAAAAGTATTTTTAATCATTTTGAACAGCGATTTCGGCTGCTCTTCACCATCAATTGTCCAGTCAGCATTAAATATTTTATGACGACAATGCTCTGAGTTTGCTTGAGCAAACATAAACAATTCGATGTCGTTAGGATTACGGCCTAACTTTATAAAGTTTTCTACTAGGTAATCTATTTCGTCATCTGCAAGGGCAAAACCTTGCTCAACGTTAGCAATTGCAAGCGCTTCTCGTCCACCACTTAAAATGTCTACTGATGACATTTGACGCGGTGCATCACTGCGAAATAGTTGCGCAGCATCTTCAAACTGGCTATGGGTTGCTTCGGTCATACGGTCATGTAATAACGCCGTTACTTGTAAAAGTTGCTCTGCGTTTAGCTCACCTTCAACATAATAAGCAATACCGCGTTCAACACGATGAACCTGCTTTAAGCCACAGTTATGGGCTATGTCGGTTGCTTTAGAAGCCCAAGGCGAAATAGTGCCAGGGCGAGGTGTTACTAATACAAGTTTACCTGCTGGGGTATGCTCAGCAATAGTTGGACCGTAGCTTAATAGTTTTTCAAGCTTGGTTTGCTCAGCGCTACTCAATGGCGATGTTAAATCGGCAAAGTGCGCATATTCTGCATATACGTTGGTGACAGGAAGTTGCGATTGTTGGCAACGCGCTAAAATTTTATTAACTCTGAACTCTGAAAGTGCTGGTGCACCACGAAGGATCAACATAGATAATTTCATCCGGGGTTAGGGATTGAACGATATTTTAGGGCAACATTATAGTCTAAGTAGCACTTAGTTTTAACTCATAATTTCGCTTTTCATAAAATTAACTTTTTTTCTTTATTTACAGTCACTCTAAACGAATAAAACTAAACGCTAAGTGACGTAATGGCTAAGTTTTGCTATAACGGGGATTAGGGCGTTAAAGAGGCAAACAATGTTGAAAGAAAAACTAATCATAATTATTACTTTAGTTATGCTGTTGTGTGCATGCGATATACAAGAGCAGTCGACTCAACTTGCCCAAATAAAAGCGCAAAACAAAATTAGAGTGGGTACATTAGCCAGTGCCAGTAACTATTATCAGGCAGTACAAGGTGAACAAGGCTTTGAATATGAGCTTTCTCAGGCCTTTGCAGACTATTTAGGTGTAGAGCTTGAAATTGTTCCATTTTTTAATTTATCAGACATGTTTGCACGTCTACAAAGCGGCGATCTCGATTTAATTGCTTCAGGCCTTACCTATAATAAAACACGTGCGCAACAATATCGTTTTGGCCCAACCTACCGAACCATTAGTCAAAAACTAGTGTATAAACAAGGTATAGAGCGACCACGCGACTATGATGATTTAACTGGTAATCTCATGGTTATAGCTAAAAGTAGTCACTCACTTACTTTACAAAAAGTAAAAAAAAGCAACCCAGAACTTAACTGGAGCGAAACCGAAGAATTTGACGAAGAAGAGTTACTACAAGCCGTTATTGATGGCGAAATAGATTACACCTTAGCCGACACCCACACGTTATCGTTATTTCGTCGTTATCATCCTAATTTAAGTATTGGTTTTTCAATTACGCATAACGACCCGATCGCGTGGATGCTGCGTAAATCAAATGACGATTCGCTTTATGCTTTATTAGTCCCTTTTTTTGGTGAAGCAAAACAAAATAATCAACTTTATGTACTTGAAGAAAAATACTTTGGTCACGTTCGTCAATTTAACTATGTAAATACTCTTGCCTATATTGAAGCAATAAAAGAAACACTGCCTAAATACCAACCATGGTTTGAACAATATGCAGGAACACTTGATTGGCGTTTACTCGCAGCATTAAGCTATCAAGAGTCTATGTGGAACCCACGAGCAAAATCCCCAACTGGGGTGCGAGGTATTATGATGCTAACCCGCAATACAGCGAAGCAAGTTGGGGTTACTAATAGGTTAGAGCCAGAGCAAAATATTCGCGGTGGCGCAAAATACTTAAGTAAATTAATTAAACGTATCCCCGATCGTATTCCACAACCAGACAGAACCTGGCTCGCACTTGCTGCCTATAATGTAGGCTGGGGACATGTAAACGACGCGCGCATTATTACTAAACAACAAGGCGCAAGCCCTGATAAGTGGGCCGATGTTAAAAAGCGCTTACCATTACTAATTAAAAAACGTTACTACCGAAAAACGCGTTATGGCTATTCTCGAGGTGATGTTGCGGTGAGCTATGTTGATAATATTCGCCGTTATTACGATGCCCTAGTTTGGCTTGATGAAAATAACGCAATAGAAGAAAAACCAGAAGCGCCAGTAGTTACCCCTAATGTTGGGGAAGAGGTTGAAGCAAAATAGCAAATTAACAGGCGATAATAACAACTAATTCATTACTCTAATAAATACGCCCTGAGTAATTAAAAAACTGTTTACTTGTCATCAAATATTCAATAATGTGTGTTAATTATATATTCACATTAATTAATGATAAACATCTGAGTGATTTGGATATAATTTGTGCATTTCTCATTCTTGCATTAGGAGAAAACATGCTAAAACGTAAACGCACGCAAAGATTCAAACGAAAAACAATTAACTCAACAGCAACTCGACGCCGCGTTATGCTGCGTAATTTACATAAAAAAATAATTTGGCGCCGCCGCATGTTTGCAATGCAGAAAATGGCTGAGCTAGATGCTTTAATGGCTGCAAGTTAAAGTTCATTGCTATTACGAGCAGCCTTTTTGGCTGCCTTAATTTGCGCTCTTCTGCGCTTAAAAAAGTCAGATATAATAGTAGCGCACTGCCCCTCTAATACTCCTCCTAATACCTCCACCTGATGATTTAGCTTAGGTTCTTGCAACAAATTCATAATCGAGCCAGCAGATCCTGTTTTTGCATCTGCAGCACCAAACACTAAACGCTTAATTCTACTGTGCACTAATAACCCCGCGCACATAGAGCATGGCTCTAAGGTCACATAAAGCGTGCAATCAATTAAACGATAATTATTAAGTGCTTTACCACCTTTACGTACAGCCATCATTTCAGCATGGGCTGATGGGTCATTATCAGTAATAGAACGGTTATACCCTGCGGCAACAAGCTGATTGTCTTTAACAAGTATGGCCCCAACAGGGATCTCATCTAGTTGTTCTGCTTGCTTTGCGTACGTTAACGCTTGTTGCATCCAATAGTTATCATCAAATGGCTCGTTCATTGAATCTACTTTAATTATTTTTTATGCATGAATTATATCAAGTTAGCTAATTAAAGTGCGTAATTACGGTATATATTGCAAAAATAAAACAAATTAAAACGGTTTATCGTGGCTCCTAAGGGGGGATTCGCGCTATAATCTCACGCTTTTTTTATTTAGCTCACAATACGGGTAGCAAATGAAATTTCCTGGACGTCGCAGGCATAAACATTATTTTCCAGTGGAAGCCAAAGATCCACTAACGAATCAACTTAACGCCACAGAAAGATTACACAGTAGCTATATTACCGGAATCGATCAGATCGTTGTCGATATCGAAGCCAAGGTCGACCAAGCTTTCCTTGATGAATTTAAGCTGCAACGAGGCATGTCACAAGTTATAGATAGTGACGTCACCAACGCCTTATATGAGCGTTTAAAGTTACATGAAATGGTTGACTACGAGTATGCTGGCGGAACCGTTGGTAATACTATGCACAACTATTCAGTACTTGCTGATGACAGATCTGTGCTATTGGGCGTAATGAGTGAAAACATAAATATAGGCAGTTATGCTTATCGCTTTTTATGTAATACCTCAAGCCGCGTAGATTTAGATTACTTACAGCCAGTAGATGGACCAATTGGTCGCTGCTTTACACTTATTGATGAAACTGGTGAGCGCACCTTTGCTATCAGTGCAGGGTTAATGAACCACTTACGCCCTGAATCAATCGATAAAAGCCTTATTGAAAATTCATCTGCGTTGGTGATCAGTGCTTATTTAATGCGCACTCAAGGTGCAGAAACCATGACAGAAGCCACCATACAAGCGGTTAAATACGCTAATGATGCTGGTGTGCCAGTGGTACTTACACTTGGAACTAAATTCTTAATTGAACAAGATCCAACCTGGTGGGCTAACTTTGTTGAAAAGCATGTTGATATTCTTGCAATGAACGAAGAGGAAGGCTTGGCAATTACTGGTTTTGAAGATCCCCTTTTAGCTGCTGATAAAGCGCTTGATTGGGTCGACTTGGTAATTTGTACTGCTGGCGAAAAAGGCTTATTCATGGCAGGTTACGTTGACGAGCAATTAAAACGCGAAACCGAGTACACATTATTACCTGGTGCAATCCCAGATTTTAATCGTTATGAGTTTTCACGTGCTATGCGCAAAGCTGACTGCGATGATCCAATTAGAGCCTATAGCCACACAGCCCCATTTATGGGTGGCCCTGATTCAATCAAAAACACCAATGGTGCTGGTGATTGTGCATTAGCAGCTGTGCTACATGATTTATCTGCCAATGTTTATCATAAAATAAACGTCAGTAACTCAGCAAAACACCAGCAAAAAGCAATTACCTATTCGTCATTGTCACAAATAAGTAAATACGCTAATAGAGCAAGCTTTGAAGTATTAGTGCAACACTCTCCTCGCTTATCGCGTGGTTTACCAGAGCGCGAAGATTGCCTCGAACTAGTCTACTGGGATAAATAATATTTTAAGGAGCTATAACTCCTTAAAATATTGAAATATCGAGTTTTTTAGATAGCAGCTCTAATGCTGCTATCCCCGCCACCGAGTTGCCAAAAGAGTTTAACCCTGGTGACCATACCGCAACCGTAAATTTATTAGGCAATACCGCTAAAACCGTACCAGACACACCAGATTTCCCCGGCATACCTACCCTATAACCAAAATCACCTGCTGCATCATATAAACCACTGGTAAAGAGTAAAGAGTTAAGCTGCTTAGTTTGACGGCTCGGTAACACCCGTTTACCTGAGGTATTATCAATCCCATTATTAGCTAAAAAGTTATACGCTTTTGCCAGCTCAATACAATTTAGTTCAATAGCACAAAAATTAAAGTAAGCCCAAAGCACGTCATCTACTTCGTTTTCAAAGTTACCAAATGACTTCATTAAATGCCCCATAGCCGCATTTCTATGCCTAAACTCATATTCTGAGTTTGCTACTTTTTTATCTATTGCTATACACCTATTCCCCGATAAAGCCCGAAATGTTTCAAGCATAGTATGCATCGGAGCCGATAAGCGGCTGTATAAAGCATCGCAGGTTACAATCGCACCTGCATTAATAAATGGGTTACGAGGTATGCCTTTTTCAAATTCCAACTGAGTAAGCGAATTAAATGCAGTTCCTGATGGCTCTTTCCCCACGCGATGCCACAGTTCATCACCATAACGTTGTAATGCTAGCGTTAATGTCATTACTTTTGATACAGATTGAATAGTGAATTGTTGCGTACAATCACCCGCGCAAAATGTTTCGCCTGAGGTGGTGTAAATAGCAATAGAAAACTGCTCGGGATCAACCTCTGCCAACGCCGGAATATAATCGGCCACTTTACCTTGTGATAATAAAGGAGCTACCTCTTGGGTTATGTCATTCAATACTTGTTGATAATCAGTAGTAGGCAATAGAAACCTCAATTACACGGTTATATAAAGCAGAATTTTAGCATGCAAGCATTAAGTACGCTTTCACTTTTTAAATAGCTTGTGCTTACTTTATAAATTCTAAAAAGCAAAAAACCCGTTACATTGCTGTAACGGGTTTCTTTAATTTAAATCCTGGCAATGTCCTACTTTCACATAGCAAATGCTACACTATCATCGGCGCTGTTTCGTTTCACTACTGAGTTCGGCATGGGGTCAGGTGGGTCCAAAACGCTATTGTTACCAAGAAAATTCGTTTCAATTTTCTTCTTTTTATAATTTATTCAATTTAAAGTCTCTCGACTAAATTTGGAGCCTGGCAATGTCCTACTTTCACATAGCAAATGCTACACTATCATCGGCGCTGTTTCGTTTCACTACTGAGTTCGGCATGGGGTCAGGTGGGTCCAAAACGCTATTGTTACCAAGCAAATATGGTGCAAAGAATTAATGACAAGCACGTAGTGCTACCATTTTCTTTACGCAAGGTGCCTCAACTTTAACGCTACGCGCTAAGAGTCACCTCTAAATTTGGAAAATATCTGATAATATTTTTTAAGTCGTTCTTCAGTAATATCTACTTTAGCAATATTAACTTCTTGCTTGAACTGTCACATAAAACGCGTTTGGCGTTGTATGGTTAAGCCTCACGGGTAATTAGTACAAGTTAGCTTAATGCCTCACAGCACTTCCACATCTTGCCTATCAACGTTGTAGTCTCCAACGGCCCTTCAGAGAGCTTATAGCTCTAGTGAGAAATCATCTCGAGGCCTGCTTCGCGCTTAGATGCTTTCAGCGCTTATCAGTTCCGAACGTAGCTACCGGGCAATGCCATTGGCATGACAACCCGAACACCAGCGGTTCGTTCACTCCGGTCCTCTCGTACTAGGAGCAACCCCTCTCAATTCTCAAACGCCCACGGCAGATAGGGACCGAACTGTCTCACGACGTTCTAAACCCAGCTCGCGTACCACTTTAAATGGCGAACAGCCATACCCTTGGGACCGACTTCAGCCCCAGGATGTGATGAGCCGACATCGAGGTGCCAAACACCGCCGTCGATATGAACTCTTGGGCGGTATCAGCCTGTTATCCCCGGAGTACCTTTTATCCGTTGAGCGATGGCCCTTCCATTCAGAACCACCGGATCACTATGACCTACTTTCGTACCTGCTCGACGTGTCTGTCTCGCAGTTAAGCTGGCTTCTACCATTACACTAACCGTACGATGTCCGACCGTACTTAGCCAACCTTCGTGCTCCTCCGTTACTCTTTAGGAGGAGACCGCCCCAGTCAAACTACCCACCAGGCACTGTCCGTAACCCCGATTCAGGGGCCAACGTTAGAACATCAAAACTACAAGGGTGGTATTTCAAGGTTGACTCCAACAAAACTAGCGTCTCATCTTCAAAGTCTCCCACCTATCCTACACATGTAGGTTCAATGTTCAGTGCCAAGCTGTAGTAAAGGTTCACGGGGTCTTTCCGTCTAGCCGCGGGTACACAGCATCTTCACTGCGATTTCAATTTCACTGAGTCTCGGGTGGAGACAGCGTGGCCATGGTTACACCATTCGTGCAGGTCGGAACTTACCCGACAAGGAATTTCGCTACCTTAGGACCGTTATAGTTACGGCCGCCGTTTACCGGGGCTTCGATCAAGAGCTTCTCCCTAAGGATAACCCCATCAATTAACCTTCCGGCACCGGGCAGGTGTCACACCGTATACGTCATCTTGCGATTTTGCACAGTGCTGTGTTTTTAATAAACAGTCCCAGCCACCTGGTCACTGCGGCTCCCGTCCGCTTAGAGAGCAAGTCTCATCACAGATAGGAGCGTACCTTCTCCCGAAGTTACGGTACGATTTTGCCTAGTTCCTTCACCCGAGTTCTCTCAAGCGCCTTAGTATTCTCTACCTGACCACCTGTGTCGGTTTGGGGTACGATTCCATATAATCTGAAGCTTAGAGGCTTTTCCTGGAAGTATGGCATCAGCAACTTCATCACCTTAGTGACTCGTCTCGTGTCTCAGGTTTAATGTTCGTCCGGATTTACCTAAACAAACGCCCTACTCACTTTCACATGGACTACCAACGCCATGCTTGCTTAGCCTGCTCCGTCCCCCCATCGCAATTATATCGAGTACAGAAATATTAATCTGTTTCCCATCGACTACGCCTTTCGGCCTCGCCTTAGGGGTCGACTTACCCTACCCTGATTAACATGGGATAGGAACCCTTGGTCTTCCGGCGTGGGAGTTTTTCACTCCCATTATCGTTACTCATGTCAGCATTCGCACTTCTGATACCTCCAGCATACCTCCCGGTACACCTTCAACGGCTTACAGAACGCTCCCCTACCACTCATCCTAAGATGAATCCGCAGCTTCGGTGCATAGTTTAGCCCCGTTACATCTTCCGCGCAGACCGACTCGACCAGTGAGCTATTACGCTTTCTTTAAAGGATGGCTGCTTCTAAGCCAACCTCCTGGCTGTCTGGGCCTTTCCACATCGTTTCCCACTTAACTATGACTTTGGGACCTTAGCTGGCGGTCTGGGTTGTTTCCCTCTTCACGACGGACGTTAGCACCCGCCGTGTGTCTCCCGGATATTACTTTACGGTATTCGGAGTTTGCAAAGGGTTGGTAAGTCGGGATGACCCCCTAGCCTTAACAGTGCTCTACCCCCGTAAGTATTCGTCCGAGGCTCTACCTAAATAGATTTCGGGGAGAACCAGCTATCTCCCGGTTTGATTAGCCTTTCACTCCTAACCACAAGTCATCCCCTAACTTTTCAACGTTAGTGGGTTCGGTCCTCCAGTTGATGTTACTCAACCTTCAACCTGCTCATGGCTAGATCACCGGGTTTCGGGTCTATACCTTGCAACTATTCGCCCAGTTAAGACTCGGTTTCCCTACGGCTACCCTAATCGGTTAACCTCGCTACAAAATATAAGTCGCTGACCCATTATACAAAAGGTACGCAGTCACCCAACAAGTGGGCTCCTACTGCTTGTACGTACACGGTTTCAGGTTCTATTTCACTCCCCTCACAGGGGTTCTTTTCGCCTTTCCCTCACGGTACTGGTTCACTATCGGTCAGTTGGGAGTATTTAGCCTTAGATGATGGTCCACCTATATTCAGTCAAAGTTTCACGTGCTCCGACCTACTCGATTTCACTTAAAATGTCTTTTCATGTACGGGACTATCACCCTGTATCGTGGCGCTTTCCAGCAGCCTTCCATTAACACATAATAAGCTTAAGGGCTGTTCCGATTTCGCTCGCCGCTACTTTCGGAATCTCGGTTGATTTCTTTTCCTACGGGTACTTAGATGTTTCAGTTCTCCGCGTTCGCCTCGTTAACCTATGTATTCAGTTAACGATACCTGCAAGCAGGTGGGTTTCCCCATTCGGAAATCCTAGTCTCAAGTGCTTTTTACTAGCTTGACTAGGCTTATCGCAAGTTAATACGTCCTTCATCGCCTCCAACTGCCAAGGCATCCACCGTGTACGCTTAGTCACTTAACCATACAACCCAAACGGGTCTTTGTTGTGTGACAGTTTAACTTCGCCAGAAGTCAATATTGAATACTAAAGTAGATACCAATCAATCAACTCATAAGAGTTAACTAAATGGCACTGAATGGTACTGCTACCATTCTTTTTTTTACTTTTGAAAACTCTTGATAAATACAATGTATCTATCAGAATTTTATTATCAGCTTTTCCAAATTTTTAAAGAGCAAGAGAAATAAAAACTTCTCAAAATTAAACACACTTCATTCTCAGGTCGTTTATGACCCGATAAAGAATATTTATTTTTAAGAAGTAAAGTGGTGGAGCTAAGCAGGATCGAACTGCTGACCTCCTGCGTGCAAGGCAGGCGCTCTCCCAGCTGAGCTATAGCCCCACATATGCTGGTCTTACTGTTTGTATACCGACTTTGCTTCCAGGCAAGGCGTGGGAAATCGACGTTTAGTTTACTAAACGAGATATTCCATAACGATGTATGGGAGTAAAGTGGTGGGTCTGAGTAGATTTGAACTACCGACCTCACCCTTATCAGGGGTGCGCTCTAACCAGCTGAGCTACAGACCCAAACAATAAGTGTTGTTCTCTTTACAATTAACAATCATCTGTGTGGACACTACGAACAAATAAGTTCTAAATCGTATAAGGAGGTGATCCAGCCCCAGGTTCCCCTAGGGCTACCTTGTTACGACTTCACCCCAGTCATGAATCACTCCGTGGTAAACGTCCTCCCGAGGGTTAGACTATCTACTTCTGGAGCAACCCACTCCCATGGTGTGACGGGCGGTGTGTACAAGGCCCGGGAACGTATTCACCGCGTCATTCTGATACGCGATTACTAGCGATTCCGACTTCATGGAGTCGAGTTGCAGACTCCAATCCGGACTACGACGCACTTTAAGTGATTCGCTTACCTTCGCAGGTTCGCAGCACTCTGTATGCGCCATTGTAGCACGTGTGTAGCCCTACACGTAAGGGCCATGATGACTTGACGTCGTCCCCACCTTCCTCCGGTTTATCACCGGCAGTCTCCTTAGAGTTCTCAGCATTACCTGCTAGCAACTAAGGATAGGGGTTGCGCTCGTTGCGGGACTTAACCCAACATCTCACAACACGAGCTGACGACAGCCATGCAGCACCTGTATCAGAGTTCCCGAAGGCACCAAACCATCTCTGGTAAGTTCTCTGTATGTCAAGTGTAGGTAAGGTTCTTCGCGTTGCATCGAATTAAACCACATGCTCCACCGCTTGTGCGGGCCCCCGTCAATTCATTTGAGTTTTAACCTTGCGGCCGTACTCCCCAGGCGGTCTACTTAATGCGTTAGCTTTGAAAAACAGAACCGAGGCTCCGAGCTTCTAGTAGACATCGTTTACGGCGTGGACTACCGGGGTATCTAATCCCGTTTGCTCCCCACGCTTTCGTACATGAGCGTCAGTGTTGACCCAGGTGGCTGCCTTCGCCATCGGTATTCCTTCAGATCTCTACGCATTTCACCGCTACACCTGAAATTCTACCACCCTCTATCACACTCTAGTTTGCCAGTTCGAAATGCAGTTCCCAGGTTGAGCCCGGGGCTTTCACATCTCGCTTAACAAACCGCCTGCGTACGCTTTACGCCCAGTAATTCCGATTAACGCTCGCACCCTCCGTATTACCGCGGCTGCTGGCACGGAGTTAGCCGGTGCTTCTTCTGTCAGTAACGTCACACATGATGGGTATTAACCACCACGCTTTCCTCCTGACTGAAAGTGCTTTACAACCCGAAGGCCTTCTTCACACACGCGGCATGGCTGCATCAGGCTTGCGCCCATTGTGCAATATTCCCCACTGCTGCCTCCCGTAGGAGTCTGGGCCGTGTCTCAGTCCCAGTGTGGCTGATCATCCTCTCAAACCAGCTAGGGATCGTCGCCTTGGTGAGCCATTACCTCACCAACTAGCTAATCCCACTTGGGCCAATCTAAAGGCGAGAGCCGAAGCCCCCTTTGGTCCGTAGACATTATGCGGTATTAGCAGTCGTTTCCAACTGTTGTCCCCCACCTCAAGGCATGTTCCCAAGCATTACTCACCCGTCCGCCGCTCGTCAGCAAAGTAGCAAGCTACTTTCTGTTACCGCTCGACTTGCATGTGTTAGGCCTGCCGCCAGCGTTCAATCTGAGCCATGATCAAACTCTTCAATTAAAAAGTTTTATGTCTTTCGACAGCTCAATGAATTCTGAATTTTTTGTTTTTGTTGCCAAAAACGAATTGACTGTGCGTTATTATTTTCACTTTTAAAAAAAGTAAAATCAAAACAGCTCAAGGCTGAATCTTTTAATAACATATGGTCACTCAGTTTCAATTGAGACTCTAATTTGTTTGCCTCGCTAATTACCCATAAAGAGTAAGCAGTTTGGCTGTTAGAACTCAATCTGTACGAGTGCCCACACAGATGATTGCTTTATATTGTTAAAGAACGTTTTGATTCGCTTTAGCGTCTCAAGGGATGCGTATAATACATCCTTTATTTTTCGAGTCAACACTTTGTTTTAAACTTTCTTTTTGGAAGATTTAAAACCGAAGTTTTATTTAACTCTCTAAGTAGTTCGTGCCTTGCTATGCTTCGGCGTTTCCCTTCTCTGTGGGGTCGCATTATAGGGAGCCGCAGATTTTACGCAAGCGTTTTTATCGCCTTTTTTGCATTTAATTTTTACCCCAAAGATACACAACCCAGACCCACAGGTTACCCACAAAACCCTGTGGATAACTGCGTTTTTTACTCCTTAAACAAGCTCACTGTTATATTGCTATAAACTTAAAATGCAAAAAGCACCTAGATAAGGTGCTTTTAAAAGTAATAGCTATTAAGTTTTAGTACAAAATACTATATAGCTTACGGCGATACTTGGCAGCAAGTGCGTCTCCATCGGGTAAAGAGGCAATAATGGCTAAAAAACTTGGTTTTGCTTCGTTGAAATTCAGATCTTTTTGCAGCACTGTAAATAGTACATCTAATGCTTCTTCTTTTCTGCCGGCTTCATTGAGTAAAACACTTAGCTCTTCTTTTAATTCTAAGTCATTTGGGTACTTTTCTACTTGCTGCTGCTTTTCTTTTATCTCTGGTGAATCTTTTGCTTCAAGCGCAGCTTCGCATTTTGCTTTTATATTATTAAAGTAAGTATCTTGCTCTTGTGCATCTATTGTATTTATTAGTGCTTGCGCTTCATCTACTTTATGAATTTGAATACATATATCTGCAAGTACTAATTTTATACGCGCGTTGCTGTTGTCAATTTCGTAAGCTTGCTTTGCATAATTAAACGCGGCATTTAAATCTGATTTTAATAATGCTTGCTTTGCTTGCTCTAATAGTAGGTCTTGTTGAGCGGGTAAATGTTTAGCTAATGCTTCACGTATTTGTGCCTCAGCTTGGGCACCCGATAATACATCAACGGGTGCTGAGTCTTTTAACAACACCAGTGTGGGGAGTGTTTGTAAACCAACTTGTTGCGCTAATTGCGAAGCCAGAGCTTGCTCTGCATCGCAATCTAAATTTGCTACTACTATATAGTCGTTATATTCAGCGGCTAATTTATCTAATATTGCAGCCTGGTTAATACATTCAGGACTTTGCGCTGAGTAGAAGTTTAGCAGTACCAACTTTTGTTGTGATGTTTCGCCAAGTACTTGCTGAAAATTTTGCGCGTTGATACTAACTATGTTGCTCATTGAATTGATTGCCATATTCATTTATTTAGGTTTTTATATGGTGGTGAACATAATTATTACAAGTCATATATCTAAATCACTTGGATATACATTTATATCAATAAGGGAAAATCATGAAGTTAACTTACTTAGGTGTAGCGCTATTATTAGCTAGCCCTGTATTGGCGGCTAAATCATTAGACTTAAATTTACATAGCAGCATGCCTGCAATAGAAAGCTTTTACCTCGATTTGCATCAATCACCCGAGCTTTCGTACCACGAGCAACAAACCGCAAAAAAAATTGCAGCGCAGTTAAATAAGCTTGGTTTTGAAGTTACAAGCAATGTAGGTGGTTTGGTGTTGTAGGTATTTACAAAAATGGTGATGGCCCGACAGTAATGATACGTACCGATACCGACGGCTTACCTATTACAGAACAAACAGACAAGGCGTATGCTTCTAAAGTAACAGTAATAGATGAGCACGGCGCAAAAGTAGGTGTTATGCATGGCTGCGGTCACGATATACATATGAGCTCATTTATTGGTACTGCTGAACAACTAATAGCTCACAAAGATGCATGGCAAGGCACGCTAATGATGGTGGCACAACCCGCAGAAGAAGTGGGCGGTGGTGCTAAAGCTATGCTAAAAGAAGGTTTATTTAGTAAATATGCAAAACCTGATCACATAATTGCGCTACATGTAAGTGCAAGTGTACCTGCCGGTAAAGTTGCGATGAAAAACGAATATACTATGGCCAGCGTCGATTCTGTTGATATAACTATAAAGGGTAAAGGCGGACACGGAGCTTATCCGCATACCACTATTGATCCGGTTATTATTGCTGCACGCACCGTGCTTGCACTACAAACTATTACGAGTCGTGAGCTTTCACCATTAGAGCCATCTGTTATTACTGTTGGATCTATTCGTGGTGGCTCAAAACATAATGTTATTTCTGATGAAGTAAAGTTACAACTTACATTACGCAGTTATAACCCTGATATTAGAAATGCACAAATTGCAGCAATTAAACGCATTACCGCCGGTATTGCACAAAGTGCAGGCCTTGAGAAAGCGCTCTACCCTAAGGTGCAAGTACATGAGGATGAGTCAATTCCATCTACATATAATAACCCAGCACAAACCAATCTTGTGCGCCAAAGTATTGCCAGCGCCATTGGTGATGATAATGTGCTTGAAACCCTCCCTGTAATGGCAGGTGAAGACTTTGGCCTATATGGCCGCACTGACGAAAATATTCCTATCACACTATTTTGGCTCGGTGGCGTTAACCAAACAAAATATGCAAACGCAATAAAAACAGGCAAAACATTGCCTTCACTGCATTCACTGCATTCACTGCATTCACTGCATTCACTGCATTCACTGCATTCACTGCATTCACTGCATTCACTGCATTCAAGTAAGTTTGCCCCAGACTATAAAGTCGCACTACCAACTGGCATTAAAGCCATGAGTAATGCAGCAGTGGCTTTGTTTAATCAATAGTTTTTTTAATTAATAGCTCTGTAATTAACTAACAACAGAGCTTTTTTTATAACTCGATTTTTTATAAGGCGTTTTTTGACCACGTTTAACAAAACGCTTTTTAGCTGAAGTTTTAGGCAGTTTTGCAAATACATTGCTATCGCAATTTGCAGCTTGTTGTACAAAACTATTTAAGTCGGCAAGTAAAGGCTGTAAAAATTGCTGATAGCTCATTACTTGCTGTGCAATATCACCTAAGCTCGATTCCCATTTAGCGGTTAAATCGGGGCGAACTAAACCTTGCGGTAGCACGCTAATAAGTGCACTTCCAGTTTCGGTTGCTTTAATTAATTTACCTTCGCGTTTTAAAAAACGGCGTTTAAATAGTAATTCAATGATCCCCGCTCGTGTTGCCTCTGTCCCTAAGCCATCGGTGTCTTTAAGTACTTTTTTTATTTGCGGATCCTGTACATACCGGCTTATGCCTGTCATGGCTGCAAGTAAAGTCGCATCACTAAAGTGCGCTGGCGGTGAGGTATATTTTTCAACAACCTCTCCTTGCGAGCAAAAAAGTAACATGCCTTTTGTTAAAGGCGGTAGCGTGGCTTCATCTTTTAATTCAGACTTACCCATTAGCACCTTAAAACCCAAGCTTACATCTTGCTTTGCATTTGCTTTAAATAACCCGCCAGCAATAGTTACTTCTGCTTTAGTTTCGTTATAAATATAGTCGGGATAAAACTGTATTAAATAATGACGACATATTAATTGATAAACCTTTGTCTCATCGCCACCCAAACTTGCCGACTTTAACTGTTTTGCCGTAGGAACAATGGCATGATGCGCAGCCACTTTTGAATCGTTAAAACATTTACTACGTTTTTTACTATCAGCTGCATTTACTAACTCAACACTTTGCCCGCGATTAACGCTTATTGCTTTTAAAATAGCAGACGCATCTTGGTGATGATCATTAGGTAAGTAGCGGTTGTCTGAACGTGGGTAGGTTATTAACTTATGACGCTCATAAAGAATTTGGCATATATCCAGCACCTTTTGCGCTGGCATAGCAAATGCTTTTGCCGCATCTATCTGCAAAGCAGATAAGTTATAAGGCAGTGGCGCAGTTTGTTTTTTTTGCTTTTGTTCAAGCACCGTTAGCTCAGCATTTTGCTGTGTGATCCGCGAGGCTACGTTTTCTGCCAATGCTTTATTTACTACTCGCCCCTCTTCGTCTTGATAAGGCTCGCATGCTTTACTGGGTATCCATTTTGCACTAAATGATTGTTTTTCAGGGGTGACTAAATGGGCTAATACTTCATAAAAAGGCTTTGATACGAAATTTGCTATGTCGTTATCTCTATTAACCACCAAGCCAAGTATGGGTGTTTGCACTCGCCCTACTGACAGTACGTTACCAAACCCAGCTTTTTGCCCCGCTAAAGTATAAGCACGGGTTAAATTCATACCAAACAACCAATCAGCACGAGAGCGCGCTAAGGCTGATACGCTCAGCGGAATAAACTCACGGTTAGAGCGCATAGTCGTTAATGCTTTTTTTACTGCAGCTAAGTTTAAATCACTTATTAATAAGCGTTGAATATGCTGTTTTTTGGTTTTGCTTATTTTGGCTTCTTCAATAACTTGATCGACAAGTAATTGTCCTTCGCGGTCGGGATCGCCAGCATGTACAAGCACTGTAGCCTGTTTTATTAGCTTTTTTAACACAGTAAGCTGCTTGCGAGTTTTAGTTTTTGCTTTTAATTGCCATTGTTCAGGAATGATAGGTAGGTGCTCAAACTGCCACTTTTTAAAGCGCTCATCGTAATCATCGGGTTCGGCTTGCTCTAATAAATGGCCAATACACCAAGATACGCAATCACCATTTGCGACTTCTATGTAACCATCGTGCTTTTTGTGCGGTTTTGGTAGCGCGTCGGCAATGGCGCGCCCTAATGATGGTTTTTCGGCAATATAGAGTTTCATAAGCAAGCTCTTTTACTGTTTATATAAACAGTAGTTTAGCATATCAATTTACAGTGTGGGATGTTTTTATTAAATCGAACTATTTAAGAGTTCTGAGGTATTTGGCTGAGGTGGTGACTTTTAGTCAAAATTGACTAAAAGTCACCTAAAATCAATAGCACTGTGTTTACTTAAACCAAGTGTGTTTTTAATAAAATGACTGCTACCTTACATCGATAGGATCAGACTCTTTGGCTTTTCCTTGTAAAATAGATATTTCGACCCGTCGATTACGACGGCGATCTTCATTGCTATCGTTTGGTACTAACGGCCGGGTTTCAGCACGTCCTACTACCATCATTCTATTTTTATCAAATCCAACTACTTTTTGCAGTTCACTGGCTACTGCAACTGCGCGCTTAGATGAAAGATCCCAGTTATTAATATATAACTCGTTTGAAACCTGAAAATCGTCGGTATGCCCCGACACTGTAATTTCTCCAGGTACATCTTTTAATAGCACGCCAATTTCTTGAATAATGGGTTTAAACTTAGGTTGTAAAAATGCGCTACCCGAAGGAAAAGAGCCATTTTCACGAATTCGAATGATTATTTGCTGCCCTAATGATTCAAGTTCTATGGCACCATCAATTATTTGTTTTTCTAACTGCTGGGCAATTTTTTTCACTAAGTCGTTTGTTTGTTGTTGATCGGCCGCTGAAATTGCTTGCTCCGATGCTTGCTCTTTGGAAGTACTACGCGACTCACCACCACGTTTATCGCCGCGCTGTTCTTGCCTTCCGCCTGCTGAGCTTTCATCCCCCGCCTGAAACTCCAACATTTGCTGGGTCATTTCTACCGTTTGTTGTTGAATTGTTTCAATCGGCGTCGGCTCTGGCTTGCCCGGAGTAAACTCCATAGCAATAACTGATGTGCCTTTGGGGATATCTTTTACTTCTATTTTATTTTGTACACCAAATGCAAATTTCATCGAACCAGCAATTTGTTTAAATTTAAGTACATCCATTTCAGAAAACGCAAGCAAGAGCACAAAAAAGCACATTAATAGCGACATTAAATCTGCGAATGTCCCCATCCACGCAGGTAAACCTGGGGGTGGGCACTTGCACTCTTGATCAGACATAGTTAATCCTCAGTGTTTACTTTACGTTTTGATTCAGCAAGATAGTTTTTCAAAATACCTTCTATTACTTTTGGATTTTGACCATCTTGAATACCTAAAACCGCATCTAAAATTAAACGTTGATTCATTGCCTCTTCGTCTTTACGCAGCTCCAATTTTGTTTGAATCGGAATAGCCACTACGTTTGCTAAAAATGCACCGTATAATGTGGTTAACAACGCCACCGCCATAGCCGGACCAATTGCTTTAGGGTCATCCATATTAGATAACATCGCAACTAAGCCAATTAAGGTGCCTATCATTCCCATTGCCGGGGCTATATCACCCAAAGATTTAAATAAAGTAGCACCTGACTCGTGTCGTGCTGTAGTTAATGAGATATCTTTTTGCAAAGTGGCACGCACTACATCTGCATCGTGGCCATCTACTAGCATGTCAACGCCTTTGCGCATAAATGGATTCGGTATTTCTGCCTCTTCAAGGGCTAAAAATCCGCCTTTACGTGCTGAATCTGCAAGCTCAACTGCTTTTTCAATTAGCTCTTCTGGCGACTCAAGCTTAAACATAAACGCTTTGGTAACCACCTTACCTATGCCAAAAAACTGTGACATAGTAAAGTTTGATAAAACGATAAATAATGAACCGCCAAATACGATTACAACAGAGGGCGTGTTGTAAAACATAGCCATTTCACCGCTACTACTCATAAACATGGACATGACAATTAAGCCAATTGCGCCAAGGATCCCAATAATGGTTGCTAAATCCACATTCCCTCCAAAGGTTTTTGCTTTTATATGCAAACGTTTGTTATTAATTGTTTATCGGCAAGATACTGAATTGCTTAAGCCATTTTTTATAGATAAACATAAAAAGCCGGATTAAGCACTATTCTAGATCAACTTGTGTTATCTATCTAATTATCAATTTTTTAAAACATAAAACGTTTATTAACGAAAAAACCATTTCATCCTTTGACCTAGTTTAGCATTCCCCCTAAAATTGACTTCTAAATTTATTATGTAAGTTGAAATAAAGATGGCGACTAAAAAACCTGAAAACTTAAGTTTCGAGCAAGCACTAGAAGAATTAACAACAATCGTTAGTGAAATGGAACAAGGTGATTTATCGCTTGAGCAGTCATTAAAACAGTTTGAGCGTGGCATTGCTTTGGCAGGCGCATCGTCTAGTAAGTTGCAACAAGCTGAGCAAAAGGTCGCTATTTTGATGGGCAAAGATGAGAAGTCTGCATTAACCGACTTTGATAATGATATGGAATAGCCGTGACTATTAAAGAACTTATTACACATGCTCAAACCGATGTAGCCAATACCCTTAACCTTTATTTTGACCAATCGCTTAATACTGACGAGACCATAAAAGCAGCCACCCATTATAGTTTAATGAATGGCGGCAAAAGATTGCGTCCTTTTTTGGTTTACGCAACGGGTAAAATGCTTGGCGCAGATAAGCAAGATTTAGACGTACTTGCCGCAGCTATAGAATGTATTCATAGCTACTCGTTAGTTCACGATGACTTACCGGCTATGGATGATGATGAATTACGTCGCGGACGCCCAACCTGTCATATAGTGTACGGTGAAGCACACGCAATTTTAGCGGGTGATGCACTGCAAGCCTTAGCATTTGAGTTAATAGCCAAGCATAATTTTAGTTGCAGTGCCAAAGCTCAAGTTAAAATGATTGCTGAACTGGCACATGCCTCTGGGTTACAAGGTATGGTGGCAGGCCAAGGGCTTGATATTGCAGCTACTGATAAAGTAATAACTGTGGCTGAACTTGAGCGTATTCATAAGTTAAAAACCGGTGCGCTAATAAGCTGTGCAATTACACTTGGGGCTTTGTGCTCAAACAATGTTAGTCAAAACACGCTAGAAAATTTAGCCACTTTTGGCTATGCCATAGGGCTTGCATTTCAAGTACATGACGATATTTTAGACGTAGAAGGCGATACCGTTACTTTAGGTAAACCTCAAGGGTCAGATATCGCTGCGAATAAAGCGACATATCCCGCTTTATTAGGTATGCTAGGCGCTAAAGAAAAAGCGCAAAACTTAATACAACAAGCCCATACAGCGTTAGCAAATATAGACGCCGATACCAGTGCTTTAGCGTCACTAGCTAACTATTTAATTGAACGTGACCACTAAACACGGCTTAAACGTATTGCAACTTAGCACTAAAATTATTACTGAACAGCAAATAACTCAAACAACGCGTTTGCACAGTTAGTTGATGTTAGCGAAGGACATATATAAAACCATGACACTTGATAGCAGCAAGTATCCATTACTTAATTTGGTTAACGAACCAGCCCACTTGCGAGACTTAGCACAAGATAAGCTTCCTGCATTTAGCCATGAGTTGCGTGACTACTTACTCAACTCGGTATCGCAAAGTAGCGGGCATTTAGCGTCTGGTTTAGGTACCGTAGAGCTCACTGTGGCCCTACATTATGTGTATAACACCCCAGATGATCGCCTTGTATGGGATGTAGGCCACCAAGCTTACCCACACAAAATACTAACCGGGCGTCGCGATTTAATGCACACCATTCGTAAAAAAGATGGCTTGCACCCTTTCCCATTTCGCGAAGAAAGCCAATACGATACGTTTAGTGTGGGCCATTCTAGTACCTCTATTTCAGCTGCGTTGGGCATGTCTATTGCTGCGCAAAAAGAAGGTAAAGGACGCAAAACGGTTGCCGTTATAGGCGATGGTGCTATTACAGCAGGCATGGCATTTGAAGCCATGAACCACTTAGGTGATGTAAAATCAGATATGTTGATCATTTTAAATGACAACGAAATGTCGATTTCTGAAAACGTTGGCGCGTTAACAAATCACTTTGCCCGTATTTTATCGGGTAGCTTTTATACTAACATTCGCGAAGGTAGTAAAAAGCTACTCTCGGGTGTGCCGCCAGTTAAGCAACTTGCCAGTAAAATGGAAGAGCACATTAAAGGGATGATGATCCCTGGTACCTTCTTTGAAGAATTAGGCCTAAATTATATTGGTCCAATTGATGGCCATGATGTAAACATGTTGGTAGATACGCTGCGTAATATGCGTAACTTAAAAGGCCCGCAATTACTGCATATAAAAACCCAAAAAGGCAAAGGGTATAAACCCGCTGAAGCCGACCCTATTGGTTACCATGGCGTACCAAAATTCGATCCAAGCACAACTAGCTTACCTAAATCTAAACCAAGTGCTGCTACTTTTTCAAAAGTATTTGGTGATTGGTTATGTGATATGGCTGAGCAAGACAGCAAGTTAATGGCGATAACACCGGCTATGCGCGAAGGCTCTGGCATGGTGCGTTTTTCAAAAGAGCATCCTGATCAGTATTTTGATGTTGCGATTGCCGAGCAGCACGCTGTAACCCTAGCCGCTGGTTTTGCTTGTGAAGGCTTAAAACCCGTTGTCGCAATTTACTCAAGCTTTTTACAACGTGCATACGATCAGCTAATTCACGATGTAGCGCTGCAAAACTTACCTGTGCTATTCGCCATTGACCGTGCTGGTATTGTTGGCGCTGACGGCGAAACACATCAAGGTGCGTACGATTTAAGCTTTATGCGCTGTATTCCAAATATGGTCATTATGGCGCCAAGCGATACAAACGAATGTCGCCACATGTTATACACTGGTTATCAAGCTAATTGCCCTGTTGCTGTGCGTTATCCGCGTGGTAGTGCTGGTACGGCAGAAATTGCGACTAATATGCAATTACTTGAAATTGGTAAAGCCGATGTTGTTAAGCAAGGCAGTAATGTAGCTATTTTATCGTTTGGTACTTTACTTGAAAACGCTCAGCTTGCCGCTAGCGAGCTAGGTGCAACACTTGTAAATATGCGCTTTATTAAACCGCTTGATACTGCGTTACTCGATGAGTTAATAAATAGCCACGATGTAATAGTTACGCTTGAAGACAATGCAATTTCTGGCGGTGCTGGCTCTGCGGTTAATGAGTATTTAGCAACGCAAAAAGCAAAGGTTAGCATTCTTAATTTGGGTATCCCTGATGAATTTATTAAGCACGGTACACAAGACGAAATGCACGACGAAATGGGCTTAGGCGAGCAAGGAATATTAACGGCTATCAAAGCGTTTATTAATTAACTTCCTACTCATTTAAAGCGTATTAAAAAAGGAGCCTAGGCTCCTTTTTTAATATCTAAATATTAGCTTAGCGCATCCACACTTTAATATCAGCTAAGCCATTGGCTTGTAGCAAGCCTATTTGTTGTTCAACATTAGGGTTTTGCTCAAACTCAAACGCATCTAACTGCTCATCAAAGGTAATATTAGCGACCCCATCGCCACCGCGTTTTTTTACTTGATGCAGTGCAATATCAGCTAAATTAATCGAGGTTTCCCAGCTAATAACTTGGCCACCTAATAGTGGTAGCGGATAGAACGACCAACCAATTGAGGCTGAAATATGAGTGCTTTTACCGTTTGGCAATTGAAATGCATGTTCGGAAATTCCTTGGCAAAGATCCGACACATAGCTGTCAATTAAGTTACATTTAAAGTCACGTAATAAAAGTAAAAACTCATCGCCGCTCCAACGTGCCACATAATCTGAGCCCTGAGTACGCGAATTAAGTAATACCGCCATTTGCTGCAAGCAACTATCTCCGGCAATTGGCCCATACGCATCGTTAATACGGCTAAAGTTATCTAAGTTTATAATTAATAGTACTAGCGACTTGCCCTGCGCTTGTAGTGACTGTGAGTTACGCTGAAAATGTTCAATATCTTTAGGTAGTTGGTCGAACAAAAAGCGGCGGCTACGTAACCCTGTAAGCTCATCTGAATGGCTCACTAGCTTAAGCTGTGAGTTAACTTTATTAAGTTTATCGTTTGCTTGACGAAGCTCTAAGGTACGGTCAGTGATCAACCCTTCTAACACTTCTTGTTTACGGCGCTCTTGCGCTCTAAATACCCAAAACACTAAATAAAACAATAAAACAAAACCACTGGTGATCAGTAATCTAAAGTAAATCGTTTCGTCAAAACGCTCAGGTACAACAAAAGCGTAATCAACAGATTGAGCTATGTTCCAATCTTCGCCTTGGCGTTTTGTTTCTAACTGAAACAAAAATGCACCAGCTGGAAGGTTAGTATAAATAGCTTCGCGGCGAGTATTAGCATATCGCCAGTCAGTATCTAAACCATTTAATTTATACCTAAACTCAATACTATTTGGCGCGTAATAATCAATAGCTGTGTATTTTAAAGTAACATCGCGCTCGTCTATTTTTAATCGCGGTTTATTACCTAATGCAGCTGTGGTTAAACTACGTAATGGTGTAGTTAATGTTTCAATTTTAGGTTTTAAACCACGCAAACCAAACAGCTCAACGCTTTTAGGTATTTCAACTACACCTTGTAAACTGGGATACCAAATGGAGTTGTCCATATCAACAACCGCGTCATGCCCTAAGCCATTACAACATTGGCTGGCTTTACCATCGAGTTGGCGATCGAACGAGGAAATAACCTCTTCAACTTTTAAGCTTTGGATCTGCGTTTTAAATTGATCTACCGGCATTCGATAAACACCTTTCATGGTGCTTACCCATATTCTTTTTAATTTTTCATCGTACTTTAAGCTAAAAATAGAACCATAAGGTAAACCGTTTGCCGCATCTAATTGCTGCCATTGTCCTTGTCCACTGCGATAAAATAAACCATCGTTTAACGAGCCAACTAATATCCCAACTCCATCTATATGCAAAATACTGGTTACATAAGCACTCTCTAAAGTAGTTTGGTCGCCTATTTTTTCTATTCCTCGGTCTGTAAAGTAATACGCACCTTTACTAGTACCAATAATGCCAAAATTTGGGGCATCTAATACAAAAGTAATAAACTTACTGCCTAAAAATGCATTATAAGCAAAGGGCCTTAAACCACTATAATTGAGTCGATACAAACCTCGGCCGGTACCAATCCAAAATCCGCCTCGAGTAGCCGAGCTAATTGCAAATACCGGATTGTCGTTTAATGCGCGCCCAGGAAAGCTGTAAAGAGTGTCGTCTTCATAAAAGAATAACCCTCGCCCAGTAGCAATATAAAGCCGATCGCCATCAAACTGTAAATCATGCACTGAGGCATGCCCATACTTGCTACTGTTTATTATATTGATAAAGTTTTTGTTAGTATCAAAGTAACCAACACCGCTTCTGTTAGCAATCCACAGTTTGTCATCGGGTGATTTACTAATCGCCATTACCGTTTCGGTCATTTTAGAAATTGCCGAGTGGCGCTCAATGCGGCCTTCGTGAGCCAGCCATAAACCTTCACTAAAACTGGCTAGCCAAACATTATTTTGATCATCACGAAACATGTCAGCAAACCAAATACTTTGATCTAACTGACTTGGCTCAACCCATTGCCAATCACCTGACTTACCACGAAATAATAAACGCCCATAAGTAGATACCCATAAGCCACCATTGGTGTCGCTCATAAATTTATAAACTGCAGAGTTATTCACATTAGGCAGTGGGAAAGAACGTAGTTCGTCATCTAAATCTAAAAAATAAGCACCCAACTCAGAAGCTAAATATAAATTACCATTTAAAAAAGAGAGATCGTGCACTATGGTTTGCGCTAAACTGTCGGGTAATGACACTTTGGCAGTAAGCTCTAAGCGTAATTTAGAAAAGTCAGCAGCACTTTTTGTCAGGCGCAGTAAATGTCTGTCGTTTACTAACCAAATGCCTTCAGGTGCGAGCGCCATCTTGCTCACAGAGCCAACTATTTGAGTAATAACAGTGGGATTAACTATGGGTGATGGCTCATTAGTTTGATCGCGTAAATCAACCAAACTACGGTCAACATAATAAAGACCATTAGCCGCTATCCAAATACCGCCTTTAGAGTCTTCTAAAATATCTCTAACGGGGCCTTTAATATTAAACTCTTGTGCACTAAGTGTTGCAGGGTCAATAACCACTAACCCATTTTTGGTGCCGATCCACAAAAATCCTTGGCCATCTATCAGTAATTTATTAATACCATTACTTGGTAAAAAAAGACTATTTTGCGTGTTGTAGTTGGTAAAAGTATTGCCATCAAAGCGACTTAAACCAAATTGAGTTCCCAGCCACATATAACCTTGCTGGTCTTGCACAACACTTTTGAGGGATTGTGAGGGGAGTCCGTCTTTAATATTCCATTGTTTAACTACGTAATCAGTAATTGAGGCCCAACTTGGCATAGCACAGGTTAGTAGTACAAAAACTAGTAAAAATCGCATCATATTGCTGCCACCTAGCTAAACAATCAAATAATAAACTAAAAGGGTAGTAAACCTACTTTTATCAGCGCTTGCAAACAAATAAGTGAAAATATACCTGCAAGTACGTCATCAATCATAATGCCAAATCCACCATGGGCACGCTTGTCGAGCACACGGATAGGACCTGGTTTGACTATATCAAAAAAACGAAACAGTAAAAAACCAACCAATAATGTTTGCCAGCTCAGTGCGGCACCAATCATAGTGATGTAATAGCCTGCCACTTCATCCCATACAATCGCGGGGTGATCGTGTACCCCTAAATCATCTGCGGTTTTGCCACAAGCCCAAATACCAAAAACACTGATCACTACAGCAAATACTATTTGTAACCACAACGGGTAGTGCATGGTTATAAAAATAAAAGGTAAAGCGGCCAAAGTACCAAATGTGCCTGGGGCTATAGGTGCAAGCCCAGTACCAAAACCTAAACCAAAAAACTGATGTGGACGCTTTAGGTTAAATAAACGCTTGTTGTTCAACTTAAATCCTTAGAAAAGTGCTCAAAACCTTGGTGCTTAAAAGTAAATTTTTCGCCTTTATGTAACAGGTCAATTTGCCCTTCGCCACTTTTTATTTGGCCAATACAAATTGCCTCTACGCCATATTGACGCAGCTTTACATCAAGCATACTTTTATTACTATCAGGCACGGTATAAAGCAGTTCATAGTCGTCGCCATAATTTAGTATAAATGGTAATTGTTGTTCAAAACCAAGGCTAGCTTTCATTGCATCCGAGGTGGGTATGCTTTCAATATTAACCGTTGCGCTAACCTGCGACATATTTAATATATGACCTAAATCGGCTAGTAAACCATCTGAAATATCAATAGCAGAAGATGCTAGCCCACGTAATACCTGCCCTGCGGCCACTCGAGGTGTAGGGAAGTTAAGGCGCTTTTTAATATGTTTTAGGTGCTCAGGTTCAATCGTTAAGCCTTGCTTGCGAGACTCTATTGCAAGCCCTGCATCACCTAACGGCCCAGTTACAAAAATCCAGTCACCTACTTTTGCGCCATTTCGGCATAACGCAGTGCCTTCGGGCACTGTACCTTTTGCACAAATAGTAATACTCAAGGGTCCTTGAGTCGTGTCGCCACCTATTATTTGCACATTAAAATATTCGGCAATTTCATGCATGCCGTCAGTCAATTCTTCAATCCATTGCTGATCAATACTCGGAAGTGTTAAAGCGATAGAAACCCATGTAGGCTCTGCCCCCATTGCCGCTAAATCACTTAAATTTACAGCCAATGCTCTGTGCCCGAGTGCGCGAGGTTCAATGTCGTCAAAAAAATGCACACCAGCGACGAGTGTATCGGTTGTAATAGCAAGCTGACAATTTTGCGGCACAGTAACTAATGCGCAGTCATCTCCAATCCCTAAGTTAACATCGCGGCGAGTAATACCACGACCTTTAAAATAACGATTAATTAATTCAAATTCCTTCATACACAAAAAAGCCGACCTATGCCGGCTCTCCTTTTTAACGGTAATTTATACCAGCCAATTTTGATAAAATAATTATCAAAATTTGACTAAATATTACTTACGTAAATGCTTAACTGCTTTATCAAGTACACCGTTTACAAATTTATGGCTATCTTCAGCGCCAAACATTTTAGCTAATTCAATGCTTTCGTTGATAGCCACTTTGTATGGAACATCTTCACGAAATTTTAGCTCATAGCTGCTTAAACGTAATATTGCGCGTTCAACCATATCTAACTCATCGAATGGACGGGTTAAATGCGGTGATACAGCCTCGTCTAGTTGCTTATAATTTACCGCAACGCCACTGGCTAAATCTTTAAAATATTCAACATCAATTTTAGTCACGTCGTTTTCGATCAACATTTGTTGTTCGATATCGGCAATTGCATTGCCACTTAATTGCCAAGAATAAATGGCCTGAAGTGCTAATATACGTGCTTTACGTCTTGCTGCTGGTTTCACAAAAATTCCTTAAACTTAAATTTTATCTAACACATTAACCATTTCAAGCGCGCCTAAAGCAGCTTCGCCGCCTTTATTGCCCATTTTGGTGCCAGCACGCTCAATTGCTTGTTCAATGCTTTCTGTGGTTAATACGCCAAATGCAACCGGTATATCATACTCAAGTGATACTTGCGCAAGACCTTTGTTTGATTCGCCAGCAACTAGGTCAAAGTGTGGAGTACCACCTCTGATCACTACGCCTAAAGCGATGATTGCATCATACTGTTTTTTTGCCGCAATACGTTTCGCTGCTAAAGGTAATTCAACCGCGCCAGGTACATAAACCACGGTAATATCGTCATCCGATACACCACCTGTGCGTTTTAATTCATCAATAGCGCCTGCTAATAAGCTACTACCAATAAAGTCATTAAAGCGAGAAATGACAATGGCAAATTTTTTGCCCGGAGCGTACTTACTACCTTCAATAATTTTCATTTGATAACCTTAAAAATAAGTTTGAGCGATTTCGATTGCGCAAAAATTGCAGCGCATCATACCATAAAAATAAAATAATAGCCTAGCGCCTAATTACTGTGGCTCTATGTAGTCAACAACTTCTAAATGAAACCCAGAAAGTGCATGGTACTTTTTAGGGCGACTCATTAAACGCATTTGTTTAATGCCTAAATCGGCTAAAATTTGTGAACCCACGCCTACAGTACGAGACGTACCTGTAAATTTATTCGGTGTTACATCCTCACCCGAATCTTCGGCTGCAAACGCTTTTACTGTTGCCTCAAGTTCTGCGGTGCTTTCTTGTTTGCCTAAAATAACTAATACACCATTATGCTTCGCTATATAAGCCATTGCGTCAGACACGCCCCAACTACGCTCAGAATTTCTATCTGAGAGTAAAATATCGTTAAAGGTGCTTTGTAAATGTACTCGCACTACGGTTGGCGCTTGTTGTTTTATTTCGCCTTTTACTAATGCGTAATGTAGTTGTCCGTCAATGGTGTCTTTATAAGTTACTAAATCAAACTCACCGTGCTCGGTAGGTAACTTACACTTTGCAACTTGCTCTATCGTGGTTTCGTTTAAGTTACGGTATTCAATTAAATCAGCTATGGTGCCAATTTTAATATCGTGCTGTTTAGAAAATACCTCTAAGTCAGGACGGCGCGCCATAGTGCCATCTGCATTGAGTATTTCTACAATAACCGATGAAGGCTCAAGCCCTGCTAAACGGGCTAAGTCGCAGCCAGCTTCAGTGTGCCCTGCACGCGTTAAAACACCACCAGGTTGTGCCATTATAGGAAAAATATGCCCAGGTTGTACTATGTCGCTAGGCACTGCGCCTTTAGCTATCGCTGCCTGCACTGTACGTGATCTATCTGCTGCCGAAATACCTGTGGTAACGCCTTTTGAAGCTTCTATCGACATAGTAAAATTAGTTGAAAACGCAGCACCGTTATTTTTTACCATAAGCGGTAAATCAAGTTGCTCGCATCGCTGTTGCGTCATGGTTAAACAAATTAAACCACGGCCATGCGTAGCCATAAAGTTAATAGCTTCTGCGCTAATATGCTCGGCGGCAATAATTAAATCGCCTTCATTTTCCCTGTCTTCATCGTCCATTAAAATAACCATTTTACCGGCTTTAATGTCTGCGATAATTTCTTCTGCGCTGTGTAAGTTCATAATTCACTCTTATTAGTTGTTAGTTGCGTTACTTAATAAAGCCCGCTTTTGCGAGTAAGCTCATTGAAATATCAGCGCCCGTAGGCTGCTCTGCGCCTTTTATAAGCCGCTCTAAATAACGCGCAATTTGGTCGACTTCCAAATTAACTTGGGTGCCCACTTTAAAATTAGCTATCGTTGTTTGCTCGCTGGTATGGGGCACAATCGTTAATTTAAATTTATTACCTTCTACTGCGTTCACTGTTAGGCTAATACCATCAATACATACCGAACCTTTGTATGGTATGTATTTCATTAGGTTTTCATCTGTGGTTAGCCAATATTCTGTAGCACGTGCGTTTGGCGTAATGGCGGTAATTGTAGCAATGCCATCAACATGACCAGACACTAAATGCCCACCTAAACGCGAAACCGGTTGCATGGCTTTTTCAAGATTAACTGTTTGCCCTAATGTGTAATGAGCAAAACCAGTTAAACCTATGGTTTCATTTGATAAGTCGGCACTAAAACCATCGGCATGTTTATCAACAACAGTTAAACACACACCATTAGTGGCAATACTATCACCTAACTTAACATCACTCATATCAAGGTCAGGGCTTTGTACACGAATAGCTAAATCGCCTTGTTTTTTTTGTAATAAAGCAATTTTGCCTGTGGCTTCTATTATCCCAGTAAACATAGCATTACTCTTTTTTATCAAGTGGTTTTAATGAGCTTTTTACTGCGCTAATACGTAAATCATCACCTATACGCGTACACTCATTAAAAGTTAAATTAATCGTATTTTGCATACTGATCAACTCAGGAAAATTAACTAAACTCTTGCCATCACACCCAATTAATTTAGGCGCTAGATAAAAAATAAATTCATCTATTAAATCCAGTTCAACCATTTTACCCGCAAGGGTTGCCCCTGCCTCTAGCCACACGGTGTTAAATTGCAGCTTTGCGAGCTTTTTTAAAACCGCGGTTAAATCAACTTTTGAATTACTAGCAGTTACTACTATATGCTTTACAAAATGCGGCCAATGTTGCGATTTATCAACCTTGGTAGTAAAAATTATTATTTCACTTTCAATAGCAAATAAAGCAAGATTTGGGGTTAAACGATTTTGCGAGTCAATAATAACACGCACCGGTTGGCGAAGCGGTAACTGTGTAGGTAATGCCTGCGGTAATTCATTTTTACGCACATTTAATTTAGCGTCATCTACTAATACTGTGTCGGCACCGGTTAAAATAGCGCAACTTTGTGCACGATATAACTGTACGTCTTGGCGTGCTGCTGCGCCTGTTATCCACTTACTTTGGCCATTATTTAGCGCCGTTTTGCCATCAATACTGGCGGCCATTTTACACGTTACATAGGGCAGGCCATGCTCCATGCGTTTAAAAAAGCCTAAATTAAGCGCCCTAGCCTGTGCTTCAAGTAACCCATGTGCAACCTCAATACCAGCGTCGCTAAGTATTTTCAGCCCCTTACCTGCCACTTGTGGATTGCTATCGACCATAGCAGCAATTACTTTTACTACACCGGCGGCTTTTAAACCTTCTGCGCACGGTGGTGTACGACCATAATGGCTACATGGCTCAAGCGTAACATAAGCTGTTGCGCCTTTTGCTTTACTGCCTGCCATAGCAAGTGCATTTACTTCTGCATGCCCTTGTCCGGCAAGCTGATGAAATCCCTCGCCTACTATTTCATTGTTTTTAACTAATACACAACCTACGTTTGGATTAGGCGTGGTAGTAAACCGGCCTTTTTTAGCCAGCTCTATAGCACGTGCCATATACATTTCGTCATATAGGTTAAAAACGTAGTCGCTTTGCATACTTATTCCCCTAAACGGGCAATTTCTTCGCCAAATTCGCGAATATCTTCGAACGAGCGATACACTGAGGCAAAGCGCACATAAGCTACCTTATCGAGTTTTTTAAGCGCTTCCATAATGCACTCTCCCACTAAATGGCTCGAAACCTCTCGCTCGCCGGTTGCGCGTAATTGCGATTTTATTATATGAACGACTTCTTCTACTTGTTCGGTACTTACAGGGCGTTTTTCCAGTGCGCGGTTTAAACCATTTAATAACTTATCTTCGTTAAAGGGTTCGCGGCTGCCATCTTGTTTTATTACCCGTGGCATAACCAGCTCTGCGCCCTCAAACGTAGTAAAACGCTCATGGCAGTCATTGCATTCACGACGACGACGCACTTGGTGACCACCGCCAACCAGGCGAGAGTCAATAACTTTGGTATCTTTTGCGGTACAAAATGGGCAATGCATAGCTAGGTACTTCCGTTTTAAAAAACAAAAAAGGCCGCTTTAAAGCGGCCTTTATCTTAGCAAAAAACTAAGCGATTGTGATCTAAATTACTGTTTTACTTTTATTAAGCGTAAACAGGTAGTTTTGCACAAATAGCTTTTACTTTTTCTCTTACTTGCGCCTGTACTGATTCATCATTGATGTTATCTAGTACGTCACAGATCCAGCCAGCAAGCTCTTTAGATTCTGCTTCTTTAAAACCACGACGAGTAATTGCAGGTGAACCAATACGTAGGCCAGATGTTACAAACGGTGAACGTGGATCGTTAGGCACTGAGTTTTTGTTAACTGTAATATGAGCGTTACCCAAAGCAGCATCTGCATCTTTACCGGTAATATCTTTATTGATTAAATCAAGTAAGAATAAGTGGTTTTCAGTTTTGTCAGATACAATTTTGTAGCCACGTTCCTGCATAACAGCAACCATAGCCTGTGCATTTTTAACAACTTGTGTTTGGTACACTTTAAACTCTGGCTGTAGAGCTTCTTTAAATGCCACTGCTTTAGCAGCAATAACATGACATAAAGGACCGCCTTGGCCACCAGGGAAAACAGCACTGTTAAGCTTTTTGTAAATTGCTTCGTCGCCACATGCCGAAATAATTAAACCACCACGTGGGCCTGCTAATGTTTTATGTGTAGTTGTAGTAACAACATGTGCGTGAGGAACTGGGCTTGGGTAAATACCCGCCGCAATTAAACCAGCAACGTGCGCCATATCTACAAAAAAGTAAGCGCCAATTTTATCAGCGATTTCACGTAATTTAGCCCAATCAACAATACCTGAGTATGCTGAGAAGCCACCAATGATCATTTTTGGCTTGTGCTCAAGCGCTAGCGCTTCAACCTGTGCGTAATCAATTTCGCCTGTAGTTTCATCTAGGCCATACTGAATTGCATTGTAAAGCTTACCTGAAAAGTTTACGTGTGAACCATGCGTTAAATGGCCGCCATGAGCTAAGCTCATACCAAGTACAGTGTCACCGGCGTTTAATAACGCTAAAAAAACAGCCGCATTTGCTTGCGAACCAGCATGTGGTTGTACGTTTGCGTAGTCAGAACCAAATAGTTCGTTAGCACGGTCAATCGCTAATTGCTCAACAACGTCTACATGCTCACAACCGCCATAGTAACGTTTGCCCGGATAACCTTCTGCGTATTTATTAGTTAACTGTGAACCCTGTGCTTCTAGTACGCGTGGGCTACAGTAGTTTTCAGAAGCGATTAATTCAATGTGATCTTCTTGGCGCGCAGTTTCTTTTGCAATTGCGTCAAATAACTCTGGGTCAAAATCTGAAATATTCATGCTACGTTCTAACATTGGGGTCTCCTGGGGCAAGGTGTATGGTATTTTTTAGAGGCTTTATTGTACGCTTAAAACGACTATTTGCCTACGCTCTTAAGTTGAGGATATTTAAACAGGGATTGAATTTATTTCACAGGCTTTTTAAGATGATATTTTTTAATCATTACATAACAAATTAAAATATATATTAATTACTATATTTGCATAGCTAATGAAAGGATTAACATCCACACTAAAATATACCTATAAAAAAGCGACCAAGGCCGCTTTAATTAAACTTTATTTTTAACTTAATTTTTTAAGCATTTCAGTACGTAAGGCATCATAATCAGCATTTATATCATTAGCTAAGCATGGCTTAGCTAATGCATCTGCAAGTGGCTTTGGCATATCTAGTTCAATGTTTAAAATACCTTCAACACTGTCTTTAAATTTAGCAGGATGAGCCGTGGCTAAAAAGATTCCAGCAGCACCAGAAGCGCGATTTTCAACAAGCCCTTGGTATGCAATAGCGGTATGCGGCTCAGCAACATAACCTGTTTGTTGAATATTTTTCATCACTGTTTGCGTATCTTGCTCGTTTACGCTGGTTGAATAAAAATTATCGTAGCTAAACCAATTGTTGTCGAGCATAGTTTGCACTCGTGGCCAGTTATTTGGCTTGCTTACATCCATAGCATTTGAAAGTGATTCTAGCGTCGCATTTGGCGTCCAGTTTTTATCCAGCATAAAGCGCGGTACTGTATCGTTTTGATTAGTAGTTGCACTTAGTTTGCCAACAGGCAAACCAATAACAGCACCTATCATTGCCGCGCACACATTACCAAAGTTACCACTTGGAACCGAAATGTGCGCAGTAGCACGTTTTGCTTTTGGTAATTGTGCAATTGCCTCAAAGTAATAACAAACTTGCGCTACTAAGCGACTAATATTAATAGAGTTAGCAGAGTTAAGCCCCAGTGTAGATTTAACTTCTTCATCTAAAAACGCATTTTTAACTAACTCTTGGCAATCATCAAAGCTGCCTTCAACCGCGTAACAATGAATGTTGCCACCCAATGTAGTAAAGAGCTTTTGCTGCGCCAGTGAAATTTTACCTTTAGGGTATAAAATTACTACGTCGATATTAGGCTTATTATAAAACGCATGTGCAACCGCCGCGCCAGTATCGCCCGACGTTGCAGTTAAAATAGTCACTTTATCGCCTTGATTAAACTGCGCTAAACACTCTGCCATAAAACGCGCACCAAAATCTTTAAACGCTAAGGTAGGCCCATGAAACAACTCCAAACAATAAGTGTTCTCTGCCACTTCCACCAGCTTAACCGGAAAGTTAAATGCATTTTTAACCATATGTGTAACGGTATCAGCTGGTAATTCATCGCCAATTAAATGCGAGAGTATTTTACTGCTACGGGTTACAAAATCCATATCAAGTAGTGCATCAACATCCGTTAGCGGTGTTAATGACTCGGGAAAAAACACCCCTTGATTACGCCCTAAACCCGTTTTTACTGCCTCAACAAACGACACTTGTTGCGAACACTCTTTTAAATTATGTAATTGCATAACTGCTATCCTATAAAACTGTTAATTGACGTGTGCCGTCGTTATCTAATTTACAAATATGGCAAAAACCTTGCTCGTTTATGTAGTTACTTTCAAGCCACTGCGCGCATTGCTGTGCAGCTTTTAATGTTTTACACACAGTAAATAATGTTGGCCCTGCACCAGAAATACTAACAATTTCGGCGCCTAGCGCTGGCAAACTCGCTTTTGCTTCACTAAAGCCTGTTATAAGTGGCGCACGGTATGGCTCGGCTATATCGTCTTGCATAATACTCAATGCATCATCAAAGCGATGCATTAACAATAAACTACTAAAGGCAGATAAACGCTGCGCAAATTCTACACCTGCGTGCATGCTCAATTCTTTTGGTAAAACTGAGCGTGCTTTTGCTGTATTAAGTGAAAAACCAGGAAACGCAGCAACGTAATACCAGTTTTCATCAACTGGCAAAGCAATTGATTTATTAGGAATTAAATCGCCAGTTAGCTGCAGGCCACCTAAATAACATGGCGTGATGTTATCGTAATGACGACCACCACTAACAACTGCTTCAAAGTCGGCCATTAATTCAATAAGTTCAACTTGGCTAAGCTTGGTACCGGCAAATTTATCAAGGGCAGCAAAGGTTGCTACCACCGAACACGCACTTGATCCTAGCCCTGAACCTATGGGCAAATTCTTTTTCAGTTCCAACTTTACACTTGGCATATTAGGCGCTACATGCGCTCTAAAATGCACTAAACATTGATACGCTAAGTTTTCACTGGCATCACTTGGTAGCTTATGCGCGTATTCGCCAGAGCAAATAAACTCATCGCTCGATGCGGCACTAACAACGGCTACATCGCCTAATAAACTGCCGTCAATAGGTGCAAGAGCTGCGCCTAATGCGTCAAAGCCAACGGCAAAATTACCAATAGATGCGGGAGCATATACTTCAATCATTGTTTGCTCCTAGCGCGATAACGTTTTTAAAATATCAGCAAATACACCAGCGGCCGTTACTGCTGAACCTGCGCCATAGCCTCGTATAACAAATGGGCGTGGCTGATAATACTGACTTAAAATTGCTAATGCGTTTTCGCCATCACGAATATCGTAAAGTGCATGTTTTGCATCAACGGCTTCTATACCTACTTTACAGTGGCCTTGCTTAATTGTGCCTACGTAACGCAGTACTTTACCCTCTGCTGCAGCACTTGCTATACGGTCGTTAAAACCTGCGTTTAGGCTAGGAAGCTTTTCCATAAACGTATTTACATCATCGCCTTGTGCAAAATCGTGCGGTAACACCGACTCTACTTCAATGTCGCTTAGCTCTAGTGGCATGCCAGACTCGCGGGCAATAATTAATAGTTTTCGTGCTACGTCTGTCCCCGATAAGTCATCACGCGGATCAGGTTCTGTAAAGCCACTTTCTTTGGCTTTAATTGTTGCCTCAGACAGTGACAAGCCATCTTGCAGCGCACCAAACATGTACGATAGCGAGCCTGATAAAATACCGCTAAATTCTAGTAACTCATCCCCTGCACCAAATAACGACTTTAAGTTATCGAGTACCGGCAAACCGGCTCCTACGTTGGTTTCGTACAAAAACTTACGGCCATTTTTTTGCGTTGCTGTAATTAAGTCTTGATAGTAAGCATACGAGCTTGTATTGGCCTTTTTATTTGCGGCTACAACATGGAAACCGGCATTTAAAAAGTCTACGTATTGCGCCGATAACGCATCTGACGAAGTACAATCAACTAATACAGGATTTATTAAATGGTTTTGCTGTACAAATTGTTCAACTAGTTTTAAATCAAAAGCCTGTTCTGATGCGCCAAGCTTTTGCTGCCAATCATCAAAGGCAATACCTTCACTGTCTAAGTGTAGCTGGCGAGAGTTGGCAACCCCATAAAGCTTGAGTTTAATATTGCGTTTTTCAAGCCATGCTTGTTGACGCTCTAGTTGCTCAATAAGCTCTTGCCCTACTAAACCACACCCTAATAAAAACACGTCAATTGATGGAATATGGGTAAAGAAATTCTCATGACAAACCTTTACCGCGCCATTACAACGCTCACCATCGATCACGGCCGAAATAGAACTTTCGGTAGAGTCTTGGGCTATAGCTACAATATTTACTTGTGCTTGAGCAAGTGATGCAAAAAACTTAGCCGCTAAACCTTTGTGCGCACGCATATTATCGCCCACTAAAGTAACAATAGCTAAGTTACGTTTTACTTGTATTGGTTCAATTAAACCAGCTTGAGACTCTAATTTAAATGCGGTTTGCAACGCTTCAAGTGCCAGCGCTAAATCGACCTCATGAACACAAAAACTAATACTGAACTCACACGATGACTGGGTAATTAAAACAATCGACACATTATCAAGCGCAAGGGCATTAAATACTTTAGATGCCATCCCCACTTTACCTTTCATGCCGGGGCCCGACACGGTAAGCATTGCTAAATCTTGTAAACTTGACAGTGCTTTTACTGGCTCAGATGAAACGCTTTCGTTACTAATAAGTGAGCCTTGTGCATTGGGGTTACGAGTGTTTTTAATTTCGCACGGTACACCGGCTTTAGCGCAGGGTAAAATTGTTTTAGGGTGTAGTACTTTTGCACCAAAGTAAGAAAGCTCCATCGCTTCTTTATAAGATAAAAAATCAACTTTAGTGGCGGTTTTTATATAACGCGGATCGGCACTGTAAACACCATCTACATCGGTCCAAATTTGGCAAACATCGGCTTCTAAGCAAGCTGCAGCAATTGCCGCAGAATAATCTGAGCCATTTCGGCCCAAAGTGGTCAGTTCGCCTTGCTCATTACTGGCAGTAAAACCGGGCATAATATAAATAGTTGCTGGTTGTTCTTTTAATACGGCTTGAAAGCGTACTTTACTAGCAACTAAGTCTGCCTCTGCATCTATATAACCACCGGTTGATACTATGCAATTGGTCGCTTCAAGGTACTGCGCGTTTAAATCACCGAGTAAGCATTGCATTAACGACACACTAACGCGCTCACCAAAGCTAATAATAAAAGCACGTACTTGCTCTGGGCAGCATTTAATCAGTGATACGCCATCTAGTTTGTTTTTGAGTTCGGTAAAATTTGGCCAGTTTTCAATTTCACCATAGCCTTGCTCTACTGCTTTTTTTAACTCGTCACATCGATTTACCAGTGCTTGCCACAAGTGACTAAAGTCTTCACCCTGCTCAGCCGCTGAGGCTAACGCAACTAATGAATCGGTCATCCCACCGGGGGCTGAAAGCACTAATAACATTTCATCTTTTAATTGTGCTTTTGCCAGCACGGCAACCATCTCTAAGCAAGCAAAGTCGGCAAGCGATGATCCGCCAAATTTTAAAACGCGCATTTTTTATGTTTCCTCATTCCATAAAACGAAAAAAGGCCTGGGTTCTAAGTGAACACAGGCCTTTAAATTTGTTGCACCGACCTATGCCACTATCCAGTTAGGATGATGGTTGTAATAATAATGGTCGCTGCAAGACTAAATGTTTTCATAGCTTAAGACTGCCTTAACACTGGCTATACTGTCAACCCTCATTAAGAAGATAAAACAGTCTTTTTTTTCATCTTAACTTCTAGTAAATGCCAAATTTATGCAAAATCTTATTCAAAGCAACTTTAATTCTTTTTTTAAATTTAGGCTAATTACGCCTAACGCCACTAACAGCACGCACATGCCACCAACGCATTAAGTGTGAATATACTATTAATAAATTTCAACATAGGTAAAGCTCTTTGAAATATATTAAATGTCGAAAGACGTTATATTTTACGCCTTGTATTTAAGCATTAAATGTATCTTAAATACTCACCCTGTTTTAAAAGCATCCATCACTAAATCAGCCATTTCGAGATGCTGATTTTATTGCTATGATTGTGCAAATTTTTTAAATGGATCTGTATTCCTATGTGGTTTAGTAACCTTATATGTTATCGCTTTAAACAAGATGTTTCGTATACACAAGAAGATTTTGATAAAGCATTAGAGCAAGACTTATTTCGTCCTTGTACGGGCCAAGAGCTGGCTACATTTGGCTGGACCAAAGCGTTTGGGAAGCACGGCGAAACCTTGTCGCATTTTTCACAAAAAAGTATTTTAGTTTGCGCTAAGCGCGAAGAAAAAGTATTACCTGCATCGGTTATAAATGAGCTAGTTGCAGAAAAAGTCGATTTAATTGAAGCCGAAGAAAATCGCCCGGTTAAAAAGAAAGAAAAAGATGAGTTAAAAGAAAACATTTTACATACACTGCTACCACAAGCATTTAAAAAATCGAGCTTACAGTTTGCATTTATTGACCAAGAAAACGGCTGGGTTGTGGTTAATAGCGGCAGCTTTAACAAAGCCGAAGAGTTACTCGCACTTCTGCGTAAATCATTAGGTACGCTGCCTGTAGTACCTGCATTTGCCAATTACGACCTAGATGTGTTTTTAACCGACTGGTTAACTAACTTCAGTACGCCTGAAGGCTTTGCAATTGGCTCAGATGCAGAGTTAGAGGAAGCAGATGACAGTGGCGCGCAAGTTAAGCTTAAAGGCCACGACCTATCGTGCGACGAAGTTAAGTCGCATCTTGAAACCGGCAAACGTGTTACTAAGCTTGCACTTGATTGGCAAGAACGCGTTAAGTTTATGCTGCAAAACGACGGCTCTATTAAGCGTTTAAGCTACAGCGATACCTTAAAAGAAGAAAATGCTGATATTCCAAAAGAAGACATGACAGTAAAACTCGATGCTGACTTTATTTTAGCCTCAGAAGAAATTAAACAACTACTTGAAGAGCTAACTCAAGGTTTGGGCGATATAGACGACTTAGCTTAAGCTTTTTACCCTTGCTAAGTTAAGCCAAAAAAAGCACGATTTAATCGTGCTTTTTACACCTACTACTTAATTACTATTAGCAAAACATCTCTTTTATATCGTCAACTAAAGCATGATACTCATCGCTGGTGAAAAGTTGCATAGAAGGAATAATTCCTTTGTTAATATAAACCTGCAGCGCGGCCGACTTATCTGACACTTGTAACGTGCCCTCTAAAATTGCACCAATCCTAATAAAATCAATATAACTTATTTGCTCAGGGCGATGACTAACATCAGCCCAGTTTTGCGCCACATCAATAAATTCATCAGGAAACTCCCACGCTTTCATTATAGAGCCACCAATTTTACCACTGAGCTTTTGAATTGCATGGGCTAAAAAGCTAGGGTTAGCAAATACCTCAGGATGGCGTTCGGCTTCGGTTAAAATAGGCAATACACCAATATTATAAATTAATGATGCCAAGGTAATCGAATCTCTATTTAAAGAGTTTTGCTTATTATTTTTTAAGTAAAACTCCATTAATGCAATTGAGTGACTCGCTACTATTAACGTTTTTTGCCACGCTTTACCCATGTAACCTTTAATTAGCTCGTTGTTAGATACAAACAGTTGCTCCATTGCCATAGCCGTAGCAATATTTTTAATTTGTCGTAAACCTATGCGAGTAACTGCTTGATGTAAGTTAGATACCTTAACTGAGCGTCCCATAATTGCACTGTTAGCTACTTTAATCATCCGGGCTGTTAGTGCTGGATCATGTGCAATCACATCGGCCATTTGCATCAAGTTTACGTCATTATTATCAGCGGCTTGGCGCACTTTAATTGCCACTTCAGGTAAAGTAGGCAGTACTAAAGTGTCGTTATTTATTCTATCGATCAAAATTGTTAACAATGCGTTTTCAGTAGACATAACATCCCTATGATTAGTTATTTATAAGCTAAAACAAGCCTTATATTGTTGTTATTATATGCTTTAGTATTACTTAACTTATAGTTAAAGCTAACAAAACTACATAAATTTATTTTTTATTTACTACTTAGCATCAGTTAATTACACCTCTAACGCCTAAAACTTGCTATTTACCACGGTGTTTTGCTTTAATGCAGTCACTATAAGGCAGTATTTTTAAGATAGTAAGCGCCTTAGCGAACTGCGTACAAATAATAAATCTTACTTTTAAATAGGCAAAATAATGAACTTAAATAAAATTAGCCAAGCAATTATGCTCTCCGGCATCGTTTTTCTTAGTGCTTGTTCAGAGCAAGCCCCTTCTTCTAGTAATAAAACGGCTGTTAAAGCAGAGCAAGTAAAGCCTGTAGGTCCAACACTTATAAATACCGATAAACAACGTTTAGACATTTACACTGACTTTAGCTTACAAACTGATTTATCACATTTAAGCGATAACCAAAAAGCCATGGTGGCAAAGCTTATAGATGCTTCCATAATTATGGATGATTTATTTTGGCAGCAAGCATTTGGTGAAAATAAAGAGTTATTTTTAGCAAAACTAGCTGATGACAAAGTGCGTAAATTTGCCGACATAAACTACGGTCCATGGGATCGTTTAAACGGCGATAAAGTGTTTTTATCTAGCTATAAAGAAAAAGCAACAGGTGCACAGTTTTACCCTGCAGATATAACCAAAGAAGAGTTAAATAAAGCAGAACTTGCAGATAAAAATGGGCTTTACTCTATTATTAAACGTGATGAGCAAGGTAACCTTTACAGCGTGCCATACTCTAAAGAGTACGCAACCGAGCTATTAGAGGCTGCTAACTTGCTACGTGAGGCAAGTAAACTAGCAGACGACAAAGAGTTTGCTAACTACTTAAACCTTCGTGCAGACGCGCTACTAAATGATGACTTTCAAGCGTCTGATTTTGCGTGGATGGATATGAAAAATAACCCAGTAGATGTGGTTATCGGTCCAATTGAAACTTATGAAGACCAATTATTTGGTTACCGTGCTGCTTATGAGTCTTATGTATTAATTAAAGATTTAGCATGGAGCGAGCGCCTGGCTAAATTTGCTGCCTTTTTACCTGAGCTACAAAAAGGCTTACCGGTAGATGATAAATACAAACAAGAAGTTCCGGGATCAGACGCCGACCTAAATGCCTACGACGTTGTTTACTATGCAGGTCACTCAAATGCGGGCAGTAAAACCATTGCTATAAACTTACCAAACGACGAGCAAGTACAGCTTGAAAAAGGCACGCGCCGTTTACAGCTTAAAAATGCTATGCGCGCTAAGTTTGACAAAATTTTAGTACCAATTGCAGAGCAACTTATTGTACCTGAGCAACGTAAGCATATTACCTTTGATGCATTCTTTGCTAATACCATGTTCCATGAAGTAGCTCATGGCTTAGGCATTAAAAATACCCTTACTGGTAAGGGAACTGTGCGCCAATCATTACAAGAACACGCCAGTGCACTTGAGGAAGGTAAAGCCGATATTTTAGGCTTGTACATGATTGAGCAACTACTTAAAAAAGGCGAAATTACTGAAGGTACACTAGAGGATTACTACACCACCTTTATGGCTGGTATATTCCGCTCAGTACGTTTTGGTGCATCAAGTGCTCACGGTAAAGCAAATATGATCCGCTTTAACTTTTTTGCTGAAGAAGGTGCTTTTTCTAAAAATGAAGCCGGTTTATACCGTGTAAACATGGAAAAAATGAGCCATGCTATGGCTAAATTATCACGCTTAATTTTAACAATTCAAGGTGACGGCGATTATCAAAAAGTAGATCAGCTTATTACTACGCACGGCAATATTAAAGCAGAGCTAGCAGAAGATTTAGAAAAACTAAGCCAAGCTAATATTCCGGTTGATGTTACCTTTAAACAAGGCAAAGAAGTGTTGGGCCTTAAATAGTTTAAAGCCTGTTTACTACCTAAAATAGCCTAGTAAATAAAAACTAAAAAAGCGTTACAGCTCAAAACTGTAACGCTTTTTTATTGAGCTAGAAGTGCTCGGTGTCGTTATTTAACCTAAACGCTAATTATTTAGTAATGTTTGTTTAGTAATAATTACTTAGCAGTAATAACGCTGCGCACTACAGGCTCTAAACTACTCATTCCCCAATGCTTTCCCTTTGCTAGTGCCGATTCAATATCAAGCCCTTCTGCATGAGCAGAAATAGCCATTAAAGCACCTACTCTATTACTACTAGCACAATGTAACAGCACAGGCTCGCCGTTTAGTTCAGCCATTATTTTAGCCAGCTTTTGTGCGTTTTCAACACTAATATCTTGCGCACCAGCAATTGGCAATGCGTGATACTGCATCCCTAACGAAGCCACCAGCTGGGCTTCATCCCAGTCTTGCTCGTTTTCGCCACGTAAATTAATTACGTGCTTCACTCCAGCATTAGCGAGTTGTTTAAGCTGCTCGCTTGTTGGCTGGGCTGCAGACAAAGTTTGATTTTCGTGAATAACTAAATTACGCACATCGCTAGTTTTAACTGCAGTAACATTAATAGACCGCTCTTTTGCAAACACTGCGCCTGTAGTTAATAACGCAGTGATAAATAATGCATTGGCAAACAACTTAATATGTCTCATCTTGGCTCTCTCTATAAGGTTTTATAATTAAAAGTGGGCTTTTAGTTTTGCTATTTTCTCGTCTTCATATGGCACTGCTGGGTGTTTACCCCATACTGGCGCAGGCCAAGCGGCATCGCTAGTAAAGCGCGCAATATGATGAATATGTAATTGCGGCACCATATTACCAAGCGCCGCCACGTTTAATTTATCGGGATTAAATACCCGCATTAATAAATGACTCAATTTTGCCGACTCGCGCAAATAAGTAACTTGCTCATCCTCGCTTAAGTCAATTATCTCTTTTAAACCGGCTTTTTTTGGCACTAAAATAAACCAGGGGTATTGGCTATCGTTCAATAGTAATACTTTACACAACGGCCAATCGGCAAGCTCTATACAATCGCGCTTAAGCTCTGGGGCTAGTTCAAATGTGGGGTGAGTCATCATAGTGTCCTACTTTGTCTTTAATAATTACCACTTTATAGCATTTAGTTGCAGTTGCACACGCTTGGCTTTACCATTCTAAGCAATATTTATTAAAGCGAAGGCAACCCTGTGCTAAAAAAAATAAAATACCTTTCACTGGCCATCCCTCTGCTAGCAAGTGCTGTTAGCGTACAAGCAAAACCACTCTCGCTAGAGCGTATTTTTGACGACCCGAGTTTATCGGGTAAATCTCCAGTGCAATTAAAGTTTTCGCCCGACGGCAATCGCGTTACTTATTTACAAGGCAAAAGTGACGACTATAACCGCTACGACTTATGGGAATATAACTTAAAAGATAACACCAACCGTATGCTGGTCGATTCAGCTAAGTTATTCTCAGGCCCAGAGAACCTCTCTGACGAAGAAAAAGCACGCCGCGAGCGCCAGCGTATTTTTGGCCAAGGTATTCTTGAATACAAGTGGTCTAAAGATGGTAAAGCATTATTATTCCCACTTAACGGCGATCTGTATTATTACGAACTAGCAGCAAATAAAAGTAAAAAGCTCACCAATACTGAGGCTTTTGAAACCGATGCTCGCTTTTCGCCCAAAGGTAATTTTGTATCTTTTATTCGCGAGCAAAACCTGTACGCTTTAGCGCTCGATTCTGGTAAAGAAATACAATTAAGTAGCGATGGCGGCGGCATTATTAAAAATGGCATGGCCGAATTTGTTGCACAAGAAGAAATGAGCCGTATGACCGGCTATTGGTGGGCCGATGACGAGTCTAAAATTGCCTTTACTCGCGTTGACGAAAGCCCAGTAAAAGAAGCACTACGCAACGAAATTTACGCCGACGAAGTAAAACTATTCAATCAACGTTATCCGTTTACTGGCACTAACAACGTTAAAATACAACTTGGCGTAGTTACCTTAAACAATCAACAAGTAGATTGGGTTGATTTAGGCAAAGATGAAGACATTTACCTTGCCCGTGCAAAATGGTTAAAAGATAGCAATACGCTCTCGTATCAATGGCAAAACCGCTCACAGCAAACATTAGAGCTGCGCTTTTATAACAGCAAAACTAAAAGCCAAAAAGTAGCGCTCACCGAAAGTAGCGATACCTGGATAAACTTACACTTTGACCTTGAGTTTTTAAAAGACAAAAAGCATTTTGTGTGGGCGTCTGAGCGTGATGGTTTTAAACATTTATACCTTTATCGCACCAATGGCCAATTAGTACGTCAAATTACTAACGGCGATTGGACGGTCGAGAGCTTAAAAGGCATTGATGAGAAAAAAGGCCTCGTTTACTTTTCAGGCAGAAAAGACACCCCACTCGAAAGCCACTTATACAGTGCCTCGTTATTTAAAAAAGGCGATATTAAACGCATTACCGAGCAAGGCCAATATCACGACGTCGTACTTGCCAAAGACAACAAAACCTTTATTGATAATAGCTCGGCGGTTAATCAGCCAAACGCTGCAGCTCTGCGTAAAATAAATGGCGAGTTTATTACTTGGCTTGAAGAAAACAAGCTAGATAACACGCACCCGCTTACGCCTTACTTAAGTGATTTAGCGACGCCTGAATACGGCACACTTAAAGCCGAAGACGGCCAGGCAATGCATTATAGGTTATTTAAACCAAGCAATATAAGTGATGGTAAAAAGCACCCTGTTATTGTAAACGTGTACGGTGGCCCACATGCACAGCGAGTAACTAATAGCTGGCGTAGTAAAAACCTATATTTTCAATATATGGCGCAACAAGGCTATGTGATTTTTCAACTTGATAACCGCGGCTCATACAACCGTGGTAAAAAGTTTGAAGATGCTATTTATAAAAACTTAGGTGAAGTAGAAGTTGCTGATCAAATTAAAGGCGTGGAATTTTTACGTACGCTTGATTATGTAGACCCACAACGTATTGGTATTTACGGCCACAGTTATGGCGGTTACATGGCATTAATGACCATGTTTAAAGCTGGCGATTACTTTAACGCCGGTGTTTCTGGCGCGCCAGTAACCGACTGGGCACTTTACGACACCCATTATACTGAGCGTTATTTAGGCCACCCAGCCACTAATGCTAAAGGCTATGAAAACAGTGCGGTATTTCCGTACATTGATGGCTTAAAAGGACCATTAATGATTTACCACGGCATGGCCGACGACAATGTGTTGTTTACTCATGCCACTAAATTATTTAAACAATTACAAGATACCAATAAACCGTTTGAAATGATGACCTACCCAGGCTCTAAACACAGCCTACGAGGTAAAACAGTGCAAACGCATCTGCACCAAACCATTACTAACTTCTTTAATCGTCATTTTAATGTTAAATAACAACTAAATGTTGAATAAATAGACTAAAGGCTGATTATAAATCAGCCTTTTTTTTGCCTTAATAAGTGCTAAGTTTAGTTATATAAATAAACTTAATAAAAGTACAGCAGTGCTGTACCCATTAAGGAATAAACATATGCTCAATCTTCGTCGTTTTACTATTTTTCAGCGTTTTGCACTGTTAGTTGGTATCGTTGTATTGGGACTGGTTATATTAAGTATTTCGAGCTTAAGTAATCAGTATCAAGCGCTTAAAAATGAGCAATATCTTAAAACTCAAAACCTAGTAGAAACCGCCTATAGCGTTATTGAACACTTTTATAATCTTGAGCAAAGTAATGCCCTCACCCAACAACAAGCGCAGTCGCAAGCTTTAGCTACAATTAGTGCTCTTAGGTACGATAACACCAACTATTTTTGGATAAATGACTACCACCCAAAGATGATAATGCATCCATTTAAACCAGACTTAAATGGTACAGACTTAACTAATAACAAAGACCCCGATGGCACAGCATTATTTGTAGAAATGGTAAAAGTGACCCAACAAGCAGGCGAAGGGTTTGTACCTTATAAATGGCCTAAACCAGGTAAAGACAAACCAGTTGATAAAATAGCGTTTGTGAAGGGCTTTAACCAATGGCAATGGGTTATAGGTTCGGGCGTGTACCTCGACAGTATTGATGGTGCATTTGCTGAGCAACGTAATTTAATAATTATAAATGCCGTGGTAATGATTATTGCACTGATTTTATTAAGCTACTTTATTGGTAAAAGTATTATTACCCCAACACGCTTAGCTGCCGACATGATGAAAAATATTTCCCAAGGCGAAGGCGATTTAACCCGCAGCTTAGATGAAGCCGGAAATGACGAAATATCTGAGCTAGCGCATTCATTTAACGCGTTTATATTGAAAATGCGCGAATCATTAACGCATGTATCGCAAAGCGCACACGATGTTAATCAACATGCGCATACCGTTGACGAAGCAAGTAAAACAAGCCAATCTTTTATTGAGTTACAAAACGACAGTAGCACACAGGTAGCTGCAGCAATGGAGCAAATGACCCACCAAATTCATGATGTGAGTCGCAATGCTGAAGCCGCTGAGCAAGCTGCAAACGATGCAGCGAGTAATGCATCATCAGGTAAAAATGTCGTTGCCAATACTATAACGGCAATTGAAACACTCTCCAGTAATATAGAAACTGTGAGCCGAGTTACTACCGATTTAGCCAGCGAAAGTAATAATATAGGATCGGTACTTGAAGTAATTAGAAGTATTTCTGAGCAAACTAATTTACTTGCCCTTAATGCTGCGATTGAGGCTGCCCGTGCGGGTGAACACGGCCGTGGGTTTGCCGTTGTGGCAGACGAGGTGCGTACTTTAGCAAGTCGTACTGGTAAAAGTACCGACGAAATTCAAACTATGATCACTAAGCTGCAAAACGGTGCAAAAGCAGCGGTAGAGGCAGTGAAGTCGAGCCAAGCTCTTTCAGCATCAACGGTTGAGCAGGCATCATCAGCAAACACATCACTAAATGAAATTGAACGCTTAGTTAGTGTGATCACCGAAATGAACAGTCAAATAGCGCGTGCTACTGAGCAGCAAACTTTAGCTGCAGATGAAGTGAATTTGCGTATTAACGGCCTAGCTAATTCAACTAAAGAGTCACTCGATAACACCAAGCAATTAACCGGTGCCAGCGAGCAGTTAAAGCAAAGTAGCTCACAACTTTCAAGTGTAGTAACTCGTTTTAAATTAGATTAAAGATTAAAAAGCCCTGTATTTACAGGGCATTGCTAATTAGTACTTTATGGTAATTACAAACAGTAACTAGCAAATAAACTACTTACTGAAGCTGCGGTTGGCTTACCATGCTGCCAGTCGCCGCCCTCTACTGCGCTACCCGCTATGTCCATATGCACATAAGGTAGTGGCTGAGCTGAATCGTTACCATGCTTGTCTAAGCCACCAACAATTGCTAAAAACGCCATAGGGAACTGATGTCCTCGTGCCGTAACAGCCGACGCCGCATTATTACTAGAAAGTACATCGTCTGCTAAAGTACGCGGCTTGATAAAGTCATAATCTTCACGACGAGCGCGCGATACTTCTGCGCCATCAGCCCATAAGTCGCCGTTATCAGCAAGCTTTCGCGAAATATTAGCACTACGTGCTGGGCCATTTTCAACATAAGCGCCATAAGGGCCCATAGCACGGGCTGCATGGCCGGTTAAAGTGGCCACAGTAAATAGCGTTGGGTTAATTTGGTTTTTAGCTAAATCTTTCATTTCACTTAATAGGTCGCCCATTGCTAAGCGCCCTTCTGCGTCTGTATTACCTATGCGTACTCGCACACCTTCGCGGCTAGTAATAATTTCATCTGGTACAAAACAATCAGAGCCAATTGAGTTACGCACTACCGCTAAGTAAGCAATTACTTTAACGCCCTTAGGTTGGTAGTCGGCTACAGCTTTCATAAAGCCAGCCACAGAAGCTGCACCGCCCTTATCGCGGCTCATGCCCGCCATATGGCCGCCCACTTTTAAATCAGCGCCGCCGGTATCGTATACCAAGCCTTTACCTACAAACATGAGTGTACGAGTTACCTCGCCCTCTGGTACATATTCTAATTTAACTACACGTGGGTGATGATGCTCAACCGCGTATGATGCGCGAGCTACTGTACTAAGCATAGGGTAGTTTTTATCTATAACTGCAAGGTCATCAATAACATCAACTGCAACATTGCTGCCTTTAAATAAATCAACACAGTAATCTGCAAAACGTGGCGGCGCCATGCGCTCAGGCTCAGTACCACATAAATCACGTGCTGCGTATTGCCCAGCAGCAAGTGCGTTAACTGCTTTAATTGTTTGCTCTGTGGCATCAATCAAACCAATTTGCGTAATTGGCTCAATAGCCTCGCCATGGTATTCGCGCGCTTCTAATGGCTGCCACAATGCTTGGCAAGTTCCTAAGTAAGCAACTTCTAGTGCATACTGATAACGGCTGTCGGCATTTATATTAGGTAAGTAAATAGCAGGGTTAACACTGCCCGAGGCTTTAGCTTCATTTATTGCTAATTTTGCAGCATCAAAATAACGGCGTACATCGTCGTAATCTCTATTTAATGGCCCAGTAGGCGCCAGTACTACACGTTTATTGTTAATAACTAATAAAGTTACTTGCTTACCGATACGTGAATCTACTTTTGCTTGCGCTGCAATAGCATCGCGTAATGGGTTATTAGTTAATTGAAAAAAGTCATCACTAATTATAATAAGTGCGTCATGCGCGTTGCATTCAAGGCTAGCGCTCACTGGCTGAGCCACTACTGCTTTAGGGTATGCCATAAATAAAGGTCCTGTTAAAAACATAAGCCTCTATTATCGTTGATTTGAATATTGAAGACCAGCAAGCTGCGATAAGCTCCCAGCTTAAGTTAACATGCGCTGGCAACTTGTCACTACAGGGTTTACATATCAAGTATGCTCAGCTGCAAATTGTGTTGCGGCTGATTTTTTATTCCTACCCCAATACCTAATAAACGCACTGGTTGCTGTAAGCCGCGTTGATACGCTTTAGCTAATAGTTCGCTAAAAATATCGCTATTTAATTGCTGATGCGCCTGATCGACTGAGGTCACTACAAAATTGGCAAATTTTACTTTAACACTGAGTTTATTTACCTGATTTTGCAGCTGCTGCTTGTTTAGTCGAGTGGTTAGCTCCTCAAGCAGTGAAGGAAGTTGCTCTAGGCATTCTTGTAAACTATTTTTATTGTACTCATACGTATGCTCAACGCTTAGTGATTTACGTACACGCTCAGTAGACACCCGGCCTATGTGTTCACCAGCGCACTTTTGATATAACGACACGCCAAAATTACCTACATGTTGCTGCATCCAATTTACGCCTTTTTCGCGTACATCTTGGCCTGTATACAAACCTTTTAAGTTAAGCTTTTCGAGCGTGACCTTACCTACACCCGGAATTTTACCCAGCGGTAACTGTGCTAAAAAGGCATCAACCTGATCGGGCAATACGACAAACTGACCATTGGGTTTATTTTCGTCACTGGCTATTTTGGCAATAAATTTAATTGGCGCAATACCGGCCGAGGCAGTAAGCCCTGTGGCATTATAAATATCAGCACGAATTTGCTGCGCAATAAGCGTGGCGCTGCCTTTACACTGCTCACTGTGGGTTACATCTAAATAGGCTTCGTCAAGAGAGAGAGGTTCAATTAAATCTGTATAGCGACTAAACACGGCACGTATTTGCGTCGATACGTCTTTATAAACAGCCATACGCCCAGGCACTATAACTAAGTCGGGGCATAATTGTTTGGCATGATAGTTAGACATAGCCGAGCGCACGCCATACTCCCGAGCAATATAATTTGCAGTAGAGAGCACGCCACGGCGACTATTGCCACCAATTGCAAGTGGTACATTGGCAAGTTTAGGGTTGTCGCGCATTTCGACCGCCGCATAAAAGCAGTCCATATCTATATGAATAAACTTTTTCATTACCACTATAACAACTGTTTATTTATACAGCCATTATTATAGAATCAACTGTAATTAGCAAGCTTGCCCCCTATTAAAAACAGCGTTTATTATTTTTACGCTTTTTAAAAGAATACAGCCAAAACCCTGTTTCCAACGTAAAACCCACAACAGTTAAAGCAATGACACCCGATGCATTACCCATCGCGTAACAAATAAATGCGGCTATAAAAACTAAACAGACTAAAAGCCAATTAACGACACTTTTCATACATATCTCCCTACCTGTGTTATATAACAATAAACCTTTTATTTAATTAAACCAAACATAAAATACCCTAGGTTAATTACCTTGAGGTAATAACCCCATATTGATAATCTAAACACTTTAAAATTAAAGGGCGTAAATGTATGCAAACGTTTAAAGATCAACATCCTATTCATACTGACATTACAGTGGCATGGGGAGATATGGATGCCCTGCAACACGTAAATAATGTTGTTTATTTACGCTATTTTGAAATAGCTCGCATCGATTTTTTAAATAAAATAAACCTTTTTGAAACCATTAGCAGCAAAGGCATTGGCCCTGTGATCAGCGAAAACACTATTCGCTATAAACGCCCAGTAACTTTTCCCGATACCCTCACTGTAGGTGTCACCATCAGCGATATTAAATCAGATCGCTTTATGATGAACTACAACGTGTTTAGCCACGCGCAAAATGCCATAACCACAACAGGCACTTCGCAAGTCGTAATGTTTGACTTTCAAACTGGTAAAAAGTCGCCAATCACTGAGCCGCTTTTATCTGCTATACAGCAATATACCCAAAACTAAGCCAGTAAATAAGGAGCTTATATGCAATACAACCCACTAGGTAGCAGTGGTGTAAACGTCTCTAGGGTCTGCTTAGGTAGTATGACGTGGGGGTTACAAAACACGCAAAGCGATGCAGATCAGCAAATAGCTTATGCGCTTGAGCAAGGTGTTAACTTTATTGATACCGCCGAAATGTACGCTGTGCCGCCATCTCCCGACACCTACGGCAAAACAGAGCAAATTATTGGCAACTGGTTAGCGCGTAATCAAAATAAACGTAGCGACATAGTACTTGCCACTAAAATTGCCGGAAACGGTTTACAGTGGATACGTGAAGGGAGCAATATTACCCGCCAAACAGTTATTGCTGCAGTTGATGACTCGCTTAAACGTTTGCAAACCGATTACATTGATTTATACCAACTACATTGGCCCAACCGCGCCACGCCACACTTTGCCAAACAATGGCCAGGAATGCTTAAATTTACCGAGGTAGATGCGCAGCAACAAACTGCCGATATGCTCGATATATTAGAAGGTTTAAACGACTGCGTAAAAGCCGGAAAAATAAAACACTGTGGCCTTTCAGACGATACACCTTGGGGTGTTAACCAGTTTTTAAACTTAGCTAAAGAGCATAATTTACCGCCCATGGTGTCGATTCAAAACGAATTTAGCCTAGTGCACGCCAAAGATTGGCCTTACTTAATAGAACAATGTGTACACGAAGATATTGCTTATTTACCTTGGTCACCATTGGCGGCGGGTTCATTAACCGGTAAATATTTAAACGGCGCACGCCCTGAGGGAACGCGTTGGACCTTTATGCAACGTAACGGTATTTTCCGCGATACGCCAAACGCACAACAAGCAATAAAGCAATACGTAGAACTTGCTCACGCCCATAACTTAACTCCTGCAGAACTTGCCCTAGCTTGGTGTAATAAGGTAGATGGCGTAACTTCTACTATTATTGGTGCTACGTCTATGGCGCAATTAAAAGAAGATATTGGTGCGTTTAACCTTACTTTAAGCGATGAAATTCTCGGCGCTATTAATAGTATTTTTAGACAATACCCTATGCCTTATTAAGCTAATGCGCACTAGCTAAAAAGACCAAGTTAAAAGTAAAAACCGCAAGCTAAGTGCACCTACTGCATAGGTGCACTTTTAACTTTGCATTATTACTCGGCCTGCCATTTATGCGCCAATATACGTTGCCCATTGGCGTATAGCGTTACACTAAATATACTGCCTGCCGTTACTTCCCCAACCCCTGCAGGTGTGCCGGTCATTATCACGTCGCCATCTTCAAAGTACATAAAGTCACTAATTTCAGCTAAAATTTGCGCTGGTTTATGTAGCATAAAATCGCTATTGCCTTGTTGTATTAGTTGCTCGTTTATTTTGAGCTCAAAGCTAAAATGTTGCATTTCCTCGTTAAGCTCAACAAACGGCGTTAATAGCACAGAGCCATCAAACGCTTTTGCTCGCTCCCACGGCAAACCTTTGTTTTTTAACTTAGCCTGCACTTCGCGCTTGGTTAAATCAAGCCCCAAGCCAACGCCAACTAAACGTCTATTTTTTACCACAAAGCAAAGCTCGGTTTCGTAATGTAAAACATCCTTATTATGCGTTGCTAGCAACTTAGTACCAATTGCACTATTAGGCTTATTAAATAACACCATTTGCTCTGGCAGTTCATTATTTAACTCTGCAATGTGGGCGGTGTAATTACGCCCTACACACACTACTTTTGAGGGTAATTCTTGCTCACAACCCAATGTTACTGACTGCATAAATCAACTCTATATTGTTGGTTAAATAAGTGTTTCTAGCAAAGCTAAATTAATTGGTTTAAGCAGCACTTGCTCAATTTCAAGCTGCTTTATTTTCACTGGATCAGGCTCCATACCACTAACAATAACGCGCTTTAATTTTGGATAATGTTGTTTTATATGGTTTGCTAAATCTAAACCACTGCCGTCGGGCAGGTTCATATCTAGTAGCACTTTATCATAGTTAGCATCTGTTTTAAGTATGGCTAAACAATGCTCATAACTGCTTGCTATGTGTGTTTCAACCCCTAAGCTTTCTAGTAAAAGTTGCGTTATTTGCGCCGCATCGGCGTCGTCTTCTACTAATAAAAAGCGGGTATTACTATGGGTAACTTCGGGGGGAATTAATACATCTGCTATTTTATTATTTTTACTAAGCGTATCTTGTAAGCACTGATACAGTAAGTTGGAATCGACTGGTTTTGCTATCACATTATTAAACCCTAATGCCGATAACTCATTATGTATGCCTTTCATAGTTGCCGCCGTTAAGGCAATAATTGCGCCTTCAAAGCCAATTTTTCTAAGCTCTATAGTGGCTTCTTTTCCGCCCATGATTGGCATATGTATATCCATAAAAATAGCGTCGTAGTCTATTCCTTGTTGCTGGGCATTACGTACTTTTTCGAGTGCTTGCTTACCGTGCTCAGCGTAATCTACTTTTGCACCTGCAGAGGTGATCATGTGGCCAACTAAAACGCGTAAATCACGTAAATCATCAACCACTAATACCCTACCATTAACTTTACATGGTGCATTTTTTTGCTGCATATTAGGGGTTAAGTCGAGCCTTAATAAGCTGCGCTCTACATTTTTAATATTGCCGGGGTAGAGCGAAATAATAAATTTAGAGCCTTTGCCAATCGCAGAATCTAAGGCAATTGAACCCTGCATTCTGTTAAGTAACTCAGTACAAATAGCAAGCCCTAAGCCAGCACCGCCTACCGCGCGCGACTCAACATCGGCTATTTGTTCAAACGGTTTAAATATAAGCGCTTGTTTTTCTGGCGCAATGCCCATGCCTGAGTCTTCAATACTAAAAAACAGCATTTCACGGTCGCTAACAAATTCAGTCCAAGCACAAAGGGTTATTTCGCCTTGCTCGGTAAATTTAATTGCATTGTTGATAATGTTTATAAGTATTTGTCGAAGGCGAGTTGCGTCAATATTAACGATTAAAGGCAAGGGCTGCAGCGATTCAAAGCGTAATGACAAGCCCTTATCAAGCGCCGATACTCGCATTAAAGTAAATACGTCAGCCATTAAGCTATCAAGATTTACATCACTGCAATTAAGCTCAAGTTTATCGGCCGCTATTTTTGATAAATCGAGGACGTCATTAAGTAAGCTTAATAAGTGTTTACCATTGCGGTAAATTACACCTAGCTCGTTTTCGGCTTGTTTACTAAAGTCGCTTTGCATTAATAATTCGGTGTAACCTAAAACCGACGACAGCGGCGTACGTAGCTCGTGGCTTAAGTGTGCTAAAAAGCGATCTTTTGAGCGGTTTTCGGCTTCGGCTTTTAATCGCTCAAGTCGCTCATCTTCAACATCACGACGGGCTAAAGCATAACGTATTGCACGCGCAAAGCGGCTAGTGGTCATTTCACTTTTAACTAAATAGTCTACAGCGCCGGCATCAAGTGCAGCCGAATCTAACGCTTCATTAGATTGCCCTGTTAACATAATTATTGGGCCACTAAAGCCGTTTTTTATTGCTTGTTTTAATACACTTAAGCCATCTGAGGCACCTAAGCGATAATCTAGCAAACAAATGTCATGCTTATTCTCACTAAGTACTTTAACTGCCTGTTTAGGGTCGCTAACCCATTCAATCTCAAATGTATGGGAACTGAGCTGCTCAAGATAATCGCGGGTAAGAATATAATCATCTTCATCATCTTCAACAAGTAGCAGCTTGGTTGCCTTAATAGACATGCAATCTCCCGTTTTAGTGGCTGTTTTTAATCATTATAAGTATTTGGTAGTTCTACAAACTCAACCCAGTACTTACCTAGTGCTTTCATTAGTTCAACTAAACCATCAAAGGTAACTGGCTTAGTTATATACGACGCGGCACCTAAGTCGTAGCCTTTAACCATATCTTCTTCTTGCTTTGAGGTAGTTAAAATAACAACTGGTATGCCCTTTAAGCATGGGTTTGCTTTAATGGCTTGCAATGCTTCGCGGCCATCCATACGTGGCATATTTAAGTCTAATAAAATTAAACCTGGTCTGGGCGATGTATCTTTTTGCTCAAACTTACCTTTGCGCTCCAAGTACTCTAATAGCTCCACACCATCTTCAACAAAGTGTAGCTCGTTAAGTACACGGCTTTCGGCTAGGGCATCTTGAGTTAATAAACGATCGTCTTCATCATCATCGGCCATTAAAATAGTGATTGGTTTTACTTTAGTAAGTGGCATTTAAGCCTCTCCTTGCAATGTGAAAAGCTCGCTTTCCACAGGTAGTTTTATAATGAAGCTTGCACCCTCACCCATGTTACTTTGTGCTGTTATAGTGCCGCCATGGCGCTCTACTATACGCCGACAAACAGATAAACCTATACCAGTGCCCTTATACTGCGAGCGACCATGTAAACGCTGAAATGGAACAAATATTTTATCTGCATAATCTGGCGAAAAACCAATACCGTTGTCTTTAACAGTAATTATTTGCCAACAAACCTCGGTATTATGCCCTTCACTAAATTCACTCGTTTTTATGTGTTCAATATTAATAACGGGTTGTTGTTCTGGGTGCCTAAATTTAACCGCGTTTGAAATTAAGTTTAAAAATAACTGTTGCATCTGGCTTGGATCGGCCTGAATTATTGGCATATCGCCCACATTAATCTGCGCATTAGACTCTTTAATAGCAATTTCTAAATCACTTAAAATATCATTTAATACATTATTTAAATCGGTATCAACAAAATTTTTGCCACGGGTGGTAATACGCGAAAACTCTAATAAGTCATTAATTAAATTAGACATACGCTGCGCTGCATTTTTCATCCGCGCTATATAATCCATGCCTTTTTCACCTAACTCGTCTTTGAACATAGTTTCGAGACGATCGCTAAATGCTTGAATTTTACGCAGTGGTTCTTGCAAGTCATGGCTTGCTACAAACGCAAACTCTTCTAACTCGCGGTTACTGCGACTCAACTCATCTGAATAAAGCATTAGCTCTTGAGTTCGCTCTGTCACTTTGCTAGCTAAGGCTTCGTTTTGTTTTTCAAGCTCTGCTCGATACTGCGCAGTATTTCTTAAATTTAACCGTGTAAGTACAAACATGCCTATAATTAGCAAACCGCTAGTGACTGCGGTAATGACAAAAGTAATTTTAGCTTCATTTTTTATTTTTGCTAACTTAGAAAAGTGGCTAACTTTAAACAACATTTCTCGCTCTTGAATTTCGTTTACCGCTAAGCGAATTTGTTTATACAGCTCTCGTCCTTTATCTGTGTTTACTAAATACAGCGCACTGCGCTCTTTATTATTTTGCGCTAAGTTAACGGTCTTTTTTAATTCAATTTCCTTTTTATCCACTAACGACAATAACAGTGCAATGCGCTCTGCCTGGCCATTAATTTCTGAGCTTAACGATTTTACATGCTCAGTTTGTGACTCAAGCTGCTCAAGTGCATCGTAATAAGGAACTAAATAATCACTTTTTTCTGTAAGTAAATAACCTCGCTGACCCGACTCAGCCTGCACAACTGACAAATGTAACTTTTCGATAGCGGTAGTGAGCATATTGGTATTGTCTAAACTATTTTGCGTTTTGCTTAACCCTTGTATGGTATTTACTGCCAAAAATGCATTACCAATAATGATAGATAACACCACAACAATAAATGTTGCCCAAATGACATTAGCTTTACTTGGTTCTTTTTGCGTACTCATTTAGCATCCTAATTCAAAGAGATAAATTATTGCGAGTCTGTAATTGTTTGTAAGCTTTCGCTGCACTGTTGGCAGTTAGCAATAATTTTATTTAGCGCATCGAGTGCTTTCTCTTTTGGCATATCGTTTTCTAGCACCAGCTTTATCAACTCTGCATTCATCGAAATTCGATTAAGTGGCGCTCTAGCATCGTGTACTAACTCATTTAGAGGCTTTTTACTGTGATTACTCATTATTTTCCTCAAACTTTATTTATATTCGCCAATGCCACCATAAGCATTAAGGCGGTTATAAAGTGTTTTAGTACTAATACCCAGCATTTGTGCAGCCAGTGTTTTATTACCTTGTACTTTATCGAGCGTGGCATGAATAAGTTCTTTTTCTACTTCTTCAATAGTTTGTCCTGCTGATACTTGCTTGTCGTTAACTTGGCTATTCACTTTTGAAAATGGCGACTCTAAGTTATCGGGTAAGGTAATATCACTGGTTTGTGGATCGCTCATAATAAACGCACGATGTATTGCATGGCGCAGTTCGCGCACGTTACCAGGCCAGTCATAACTTTGTAGCTCTTTTAACTGGTCGTTATTCCAGTTAAATGCGGTGCCATTTTCATCATTTAATTGCTCTAAAAAGGCATTTGCTAATAGTGGAATGTCCTCTTTTCGATCGCGCAGTGCCGGTATATCAATAGGAAACACTGCCAATCTAAAATAAATATCTTCACGAATAATATTATTTTGCGCTAAATCGGTAAGTGAGCGGTTAGTGGCCGAAATAACTCGGCAATTTGTAGGTATTTCGCGGTTTCCGCCAACACGTGTTACTTTTTTTGTTTCTAGCACGCGCAGTAAGTTTGGTTGCATACCAATTGGCATTTCGGTTACTTCGTCTAAAAATAACGTGCCGTCATTTGCTTGTTCAAACACGCCCTCTTTACGTGCAATAGCGCCGGTAAATGCGCCTTTTTCATGCCCAAACAGCTCACTACTAATCAACTCTTTTGAAAAACCACCACAGTTACTTGCCACCAGCGGCCCTTCACATTCGCTGGCATTATGAATTGCCTGAGCAACTACTTCTTTACCCGCACCACTTTCGCCCATAAGCATTACGTTGGCGTGGGTTTTAGATACTCGCTCTATCATGGTGTACAGCTTATGCATTGCTGTAGACTCGCCTATTAGCGTACCAAAATGGCGGGTTATAGCTGATGATTTTGTTTTTTTAATTGTTTTTTTCGGGCCATTTAATACCCGTTCAAGATCTTCACGCTGTAATGGCTTTAATAAATGCGCAACATTTGGCTCGCACATATCGGCTAAAATTCCCTTTACCGAAGGGTGCCCAGATATTAGAGTTATTTTGGGTGAATGGCCTATCATTTTTAAATGATCGAGTAGGTGCAAGCCGCTACCGTCGGGTAGCATAAAGTCGAGCAGTATGTGATCAAAGCTATTGTTTTCTAGCCACTGATGGGCTTCTTTTAAACTGGTTGCAGTGCTTATATTATGGCCGAGGAATTCGACTATATGACAAACTACGTCACTAAACTCAACGTCATCGTCCACTAATAGTATATTTAACATGATTAATCCCTATGCTTTTTTATTATTCTACTTGGCCTTAGCACTAAAAGAAAGACGCGCTATTTGTCGCTTAAATTACAAAGCTTTAACTATTTAGTTAAATTTTTATAAATGAGTATTTTAAGCATACTTGATGTACTTAAACTTAAAAAACACTCACTTTATATACTATTTAACAAAAACCTAAAATAAATAACTGATATAATTTAACTTTATTACAGGAGAGCCAATGCGCCCATTAAAAACCCTCATTCATCCAAGTATTAATATTGAGCAAGGCAGTCAATTCACACGTATTACCGCTCGCGCTATTGCCATGCATAAACAGCATATTTTATTAATGTATACAAAAAGATATGATGACTTTAGTTTACCTGGTGGTGGTGTTGATGAGCACGAAAGTATAGAGCAAGGGTTAATACGAGAGTTGCAAGAGGAAACCGGCGCACAAAATATAATAATAAAGAAAGAGTTCGGCCTGTATGAAGAATACCGCCCTTGGTACAAAGACGACTTTGACATTATTCATATAAAATCTTATTGCTATGTATGTAATATTGACCAAAAGTTAGGCCAAGCACAGCTTGAACACTACGAGCAACAAAATGGCATGGTTGCCAAGTGGGTAGATATAAATGAAGCAATTGCCCATAACGAGCGAACACTTGCCACCAGCGATAAGCAAGGGCTGTCGATTATACGCGAAACCTATTTACTCAAAGAAATAGCTAAACAGTTATAGCCTGTAATTAGCTTTACTTACACCTGGGTAAAGCTCAACAAGGTATTTTTTTTGTGCTGTAAAAACGATACAAGCCTACTAAATTACTGCTTAAAAATAAGCTTTCCATAACAATAGCGACCGGAGAGTCTGCAAAAACGTTATGGCTTATCCAAAATAAAGTACCTACAACCATACATAAACGCATATGTAAGTCGTGCTTTTGAAACGATGCAAACGTTTGAATTAACGTCGCAATAAGTGCCAGTGCGCTAAACCAATCTTGCCAAGTAAAATAAACAGCCACGCAACACAGCAGCATAAAAGCATACATTGCCCACGTTTTACGTGCATAAATGCAGTAAAAGTACCTAAAGGCGGCAATTAACATTAAGCAACCAGCGCTATTGTGCCCCAACATAAAAAAGTGCACTGCGGTCAACAATACCGACATAAATAAGCAGGTTAAAATTAACGAACGCGACTTAAACTGAAACGAGGCAAGGTCAAGTAATGTTGCTATAGCAACTAACGACTGAGCAATTAAAAACATAGTGACTCCTTAAAACAGCAAGTCTAACTAGCTTTGGCGTTATTACTCTTAACTTAAGTTAAGTCGTTTACGAATTCTTGATAAAGAAATTGCCGAAATACCAATATACATAGCCACTTGGGTTAAGCTTAACTGCGCCAACCAATGGGGCTTTTCGGCTAGTAAATAACGGTAGCGTTGCTCGGGTGTATTAAGCAATAAAAATGCTTCTTTGGCTTCTTTAAATATAAGCTGCTGCGCAATAAGTTGTTGCTTAATTATTTGCCATTCGGATTGATTAAATACATTCAATGGGACGCTAATAACGCTTACCCTATTAATTACTTTTAGCTGATAAAACGCTTCGGTATTCGTTAGCCAATTTCCATAAAGTAGCGCAAACTCATCTTTAAAGTAAAACTCCTTACATCTTTGCCCGCCCTCTGCATCGTCATGTATTGCACCTAACACCCCATCGAGAATTAAATAGCCATATCGCTGCTTTTGCCCTTGTTGTAACAATACAGTATCGCGCGCTATATGCTTAATTGGGTATTGCTCTGCAAGTTGCAGTTTTAAATTTGCAGCAAGCTCTTGATAGCTATCGCCTAGCGGCAAGATTGAAATTTCATTCATTTATATTAACCATTTTTTGATGAGGGTTTACTGGCTCTAACTAGCAAGCTAATAATAAAAAGCTAAGCCTAAAAACACGTAAATTACTTTAATTTTCTTGTAAATTTTGCAGCGACTTGCATTATTTACAGAACATAACAGATTAATAACTATAAAAATATTAAACTCATGCTATACAAAAAATAAATTGCCTTAATAACATCAACTTATAAAAAAATCTCAACAAACAATAACTGGCGTTACCTTTGCAACCCTCAGTACAGACAAACACAGAGGAGATTACAATGAGCAACACAGTTAATACGATCAATCCAACAACTGAGCAAATCATTAATACCTATACGCTGCTGTCGCAACAGCAAGCTGAGCAGGTAATCGAAAAATCTCATCAAACCTATTTAAAGTGGCGCTTAGTGTCAGTGACCGAACGTGCAAAACACTTAAACAAATTAGCTTCATTATTCGAAGAGCAAAAAGATGCCATAGCCAAACTTATGACCGAAGAAATGGGTAAAGTATACGCCCAAGGTTTGCAAGAAGTTGAACTGTGCGCAGGCATTTGTCGTTATAGTGCCGAGCACGGCCCTAAAATTCTTGCCGATGAAGAACGTGACATGGACGGCGGCCGCGCAATTGTTAGCTATCAGCCTACGGGTGTACTACTTGGCATTCAGCCTTGGAACTTTCCGCTTTACCAGGTAATTCGCTACAGCGCCGCTAATATAATGGCCGGTAACACCACAGTGTTAAAGCATGCCAGCAATGTATTTGGTATGGCCGAAAAAATTGAAACCTTGTTTAAACAAGCCGGATTTCCTGAGCACTGCTTTAGTAACCTACTTATTGATGGCAAAACAGCCAGCGCATTAATCGCGCATAAAGCGATTAGCGGCGTTACCTTTACCGGTAGCGATAGCACAGGTAAAAAAGTAGCCGAGCAAGCGGGTAAATACGTTAAAAAAACCGTATTAGAGCTTGGCAGTAACGACGCCTTTTTAATACTTGATGACGCCGACTTAGAACTTGCCGTAAAAACTTGTGTAACAGGACGTATGGTCAACAACGGCGAAACGTGTGTTTCGGCAAAACGTTTTGTAGTGGTTGAGTCTCTGTATGATGACTTTAAAGCACAAGTAAAACAGCATTTTGAAGCCATGAAAATGGGCGACCCAATGGCCGAGGGCACAGATTTAGGCCCAATGGCACGTAAAGATTTACGCGACGGTATTCACGAGCAAGTAATGCAATCGGTTAAAGCGGGAGCAAACATAGTCACCGGTGGTGAAATACCAGAGCAAACCGGCTTTTACTACCCTCCTACGCTACTTGATAATTTAGCGCCAGGCATGCCAGCGTACGACGACGAGTTATTTGGCCCTGTTGCCTCGCTTATAAAAGCGAAAGACAACAACGATGCAATGAAAATTGCTAACTCGTCTCGCTATGGTTTAGGTGGCGGCATTTTCTCAAAAGACGTGAAAAAAGCCATTGAGCTGGCTAAAAAGCACTTCGACACTGGTATGATCAACATAAACGGTTACGGTTTAGCGCAACCAAACTTACCATTTGGTGGGGTTAAAGAAAGTGGCTACGGTCGAGAGCACGGCGGCTTTGGCATGCGCGAATTTGTGAACGTTAAAAGCATCATGATCCACAGCTCATAAACTTGCTATAAAGTACGAGTGCTAAATACTCGTTACTAGTAAGCAAAAAATAAAACACCCCGCTTTAAGCGCGGTGTTTTTGTATTCAATTGATCTAACATCAATTTTTGTTATTGCGATTTTATATCGCACTTTTACTCATAATTTTTTATCACCGTGCTTTTATCACAGTGCTAAAACGCAGCGCCTAAGCTCTTTACAAAAATATGACTAAAAGCCTAACTCTTTTCAAACATTGGCACTTTGCGTTTATCTGCTTTACTCATAGCAAGTTGTTGAATCTCTTCTTGCTTATGCTGCGCCGATTTAGTTTCTAGCGATTGTTGGTCGGCATTTTCGTAGGTTAATTCGGTTAATAGCGCGAAGTGATCAGAACCGTATTTTGCTAATCGTTTTATACGCTTTACTTTAAACCCTTCACTGTGAAATAAATGATCCAGCGGCCAGCGCATAAAAAAGTAACTAGCGTGAAACGTGTTGTAAAATCCACGGCCTTTACGGGGGTCTAGTAAGCCACTAATTTGCATAAACAAACGGGTGCTGCGCGACCAAGCTACGTCGTTTAAGTCGCCGGCAACTATAGTTGGCCGTGTTGGGTTTTTAAGTGCTTTTGCTACCATAATTAGCTCTGAGTCGCGCGGCCGCGATGAGTCTTCTTCGGTGGGGCTTGGTGGCGCTGGGTGAATAAAGTGCGCTTGCATTTTAACCCCTTGTGCACTTGCAAATAAAATATGAATTGACGGTATGTCGTCTTCTATTAACTGGCATATTTGCGCGTCAAATATTTTAAATTTACTGTATAGATGCATGCCGTAACGGTTGTCTTTAGGGCACTCTATGTAATATGGATAGTCTTTTTTAAGTACTGATAACTTATTTTGCCACCAACTGTCACTTTCAAGGGTAATAAGTAGGTCGGGTTGATGCTGATTAACCAAGCTAATTAATTGCTCACTGTTATGGTTCGACATAAGTACATTTGCCGACATAATTCTTACACTGTGCGCGATGTGTTTTGAGGCGCTTTGCACTTCTTTTTTTGCCAGCCAAGTATATGGGTATATCCACTTTCCCTGTAAAAACATAATTAATACAGCGCCTGCAACAATATACAAAAAGTCTGTGGCGTTATTAAATGCAAAGTACCCAGCAACACATGCTATAAAGCTTGCAATATAAAACACTTGTAAGCGAATAAAGTCGCAACCACGCACCAGATAATGCTGGCTATACGCCATAGGTAATAGCGTTATAAATAATAAAAAGCTTGTTATTATTGCCAGCGTAATAAACATTTAAACTCCTGTTGGTTGTTTATCGACTCAAAATAGACAGTATTTCGCGCGTGTCGTGTACCATATGAATAATAGTACGATCTACCTCTATGCGTACAGTCCCTTTATCTCGGTATCTGTCTATTACTTTGGCGCGCTTATAAATATCACGCTCTAAAATATCACCTCTGTGGTAACTTTTGTGCCAACCCGGTGGCGTCCACCCTTGACGAATAAGCTTTTTAGCTTCTTTTTTAGATAAGTGGTTATCGTGGCGGTCATATTTTTTATGGTATTTTTTCCACTCATGCTTATTTGAATGATGTTTTTTATTGTGGTGCTTTTTATTGTAGTGCTTGTTTGAGCCATGCTCGTATTTACTATGTTTATTATGGTGCTTATCATAATAATCATCTTTGTCGTGCTTTGCTTGTGCGCTAAATGAGCTCAACATTAAAATAATTAATGCGCTATAAATGGTTTTATACATAGTTAATCTCTGCTTTAGTTAATAACGCAAGATTAACAAGTTAGCCTGAACAACATATGAAACTCTGTATAAAGTAATCTTAACGCTGCTTATATTGCGTTTTACAATGGCTGCGCATAATGGCGGGATCACGCAGCTTTAAATGTTTGGTTTTGCGCCCAGCGTGGCGTTTTCGCCATACTTTAAAGCTGCCGCTGGCAATATTTTGGCTCATAAAAACCACCAACTGCGAATAGTTTAAGCCATAAAGTTGCTCTATTGCTTCAAACGGGGTTCTATCCTCCCATGCCATTTCTATAATGCGCGATTGCTGCTGGGCGTTAAACATAGTTATTTTCTCTTTAAAAAATAACTAATACGAAGCACTAAAATTGCACGATCAATTTAACTTAAGCCATATAAAATAGAGATACATTTAATTACGGTTATTTTTTATCATTATTTTAGAAGAAGAAAATTTAAGTGTATGATATTAAATATATCTATAACCAAGTATAGAGAAGTTAACTATGTTTACAAAGCTGCCACGCTGGGTTGAATATGGCGCATTTACACTGGCATTTATTGCCGGCATTGTGAACGCTGTGGGTTTATTAGGGTTTGAACATCAGGCTATTTCTCATTTGTCGGGCTCTGTTACTTTATTTGGCATAAAATTAATGAGTGATGGCAGTGCGGCATTATTACTGTTTAGTATAATAATAAGCTTTATGCTTGGCTCTGCGTTGTCGGGGTTTTTACTCAACGGTGGCTCGTTAAAGTTAGGCCGACATTACGACACTTTATTATTAATCGAAGGATTATTACTGCTAGCCAGTGCCTACTTACTTTATAGCTCCTTTGTTTATGGCATAGTGCTGGCGTCTGCCGCTTGTGGCTTACAAAATGCGTTGGCAACCAATTACAGTGGCGCAGTAGTGCGTACTACACATTTAACCGGTATTTTTACCGACCTTGGTTTAATGATGGGCCGCGCATTAAAAGGCGATGCTGTAGATAGCCGAAAGTTCATGGTGTTTTTACTGATCACCCTAGGGTTTTTATGCGGTGGTGTAATTGGGTTTATGCTATTTGAATTATTTTCTGTAGCAACTTTAGTAGTGCCGGCTGTTATGTGCTTTATTTTATCAATTACTTATCGGCTTTATCGTTTACGCAACACCGTTTAACGCAAGTTATTTCAATACGTTTGCCTAACGCTTACCATAGCGCCATTACCATATAATCAATGTGTAGGAATATATGAAACGCCATTATTTACCCTCTTTGCTGTTACTCTCTCAGCTGCCACTTATAGCCATTGCCAAGCAAAATGATGCTCAGCCAATTGAGCTCATAACAACCACTGCGTCGCGTGTTGAGGCGCTTAGTACAAAGTTACCCGTAATAATTAGCGTGCTCAATGAGGCACAATTAAATGCCATTGCCCCCACGCATATTGAAGAAGCCATGCAAAGAGTCGCTGGCGCGAATATACAACGTGGTAATGGGCAAGAGTATTTACCCGCACTACGCTCGCCTGTTTTATCCGGTGCAGGTGCCTGTGGTGGTTTACTCACACTTGAGGATGGTATTGCGCTAAGAGCAGCTGGGTTTTGTAATATAAACGAGTTGTTTGAAGCACATAGCGAAATGGCGCAGCGTATAGAGGTACTTAAAGGCCCAGGCTCTGCCCTGTATGGCTCAAATGCGGTGCATGGGGTTATTAACGTGATCACCCCAGATACAACGCAAGATGGCGGCTTAATCGGGTTAGATTATGGCTCGTTTGGCTATAACCGTTATAAATTACGTGCTGGCCACGATATGGGCAGCAGCGGGTTAGGTATTAACGCCAGCATTACCGACGACAGTGGCTATCGCGATGACGAAAGCGTAAAACAGCAAAAGGTAAACTTACGTCACCGGTATAACAATAGCGATTTAGCGCTTACCTCTGGGCTTACTTATACCCATTTAGATCAACAAACCGCAGGCTTTATTACCGGCTTTAAAAGCTATAAAGACGAGAGCATAGCCCAACAAAACTTTGATCCGGATGCGTTTAGAAAAGCACGTTCGTTACGAGTATGGAGTAACGCGACTTGGCAGCTAAATGACGATACGCTCTCAACAACGGTGTATTTTCGTAACCAAAGTATGGACTTTTTTAAGCATTTTTTACCTGGTACGCCACTAGAGTACAACAGTCAAACCGGTGTGGGGCTACAGTCGCTTTATCAGCATCAGCTAGAGGATAATATTAAACTTAACGTTGGCTTAGATGGCGAATACACCCGCGCCGACTTTTTACAAAGTCAAAATAAGCCAACTCAAGGCTCAGCATTTTTAGTGGCTACAGTGCCCCAAGGTAAGCATTACGATTACGACGTAAATGCCACTTTATATGCACCTTTTGCCAGTGTCGATCTGCAATTAAACGATTGGTTAGTGACTGTTGGCGCTCGTTATGAGCACATGCAATACGACTACACTAATAACATGTTAGCGGGGCGCACGAAAGAAGACGGTACAGAGTGCGGATTTGGTGGTTGCCGATATAGCCGCCCTGCAAGTACAAAAAATAATTTTAGTAACTTATCGCCAAAGCTTGGAGTTAGCTATCAGTACACTGTTAATAACCTGCTTTATGCTAACTTTTCGCGTGGCTACCGAGCACCACAAGCCGCCGAGCTATATCAGTTACAACGCCAGCAAAGCACCACTAATTTAAGTGCCGAAATAGCTAATAATGCTGAGTTTGGCTTAAAAGGCGTTTATCAAAATAGTCGTTATAATTTATCGGTTTATGCTATGAGTAAGCACCATGCTATTTACCGCGACAGCGACTTTTTTACCGTTAATAATGGCAGTTCGCGCCACCGTGGGGTTGAGCTTGAACTTGAGCATGCTCTTACCTCAGCTTGGTCAGTTAACTTTGCCGCCAGTTATGCCAAACATAGTTATACTAATGAGCAAATACTCAATAATATCAATATTAAAGGTAATGATGTTGATACCGCGCCGCGTAAAATTGCCAACTTAGATTTAACCTGGCAGGCGTTTAATAACGCCAATGTGGCGCTGCAATGGCATCATGTTGGCCGTTACTATACCGACCCTGAAAACTTACACAGTTATGACGGGCATGACATTTTAAGTTTACGAGCACAGTGGCAAGTAACAAATAACTTAGCGCTTGCCGCGCATATTATTAACCTAACCGATACCGCTTATGCCGAGCGCGCCGATTACACTAGCTTTACCGGCGACCGCTACTTTCCAGGGCGGCCACGTAACGCCATGATCTCGGCAACTTATAGCTGGTAAACATCCAGATCGCTCATGTAACGCATGGGCGATTTTTTCATTACTTTTTTAAACATAGTAATAAACGCACTCACCGACTCATAACCTAATAGCTCCGATACTTGCTGCACACTTTGCTGATTAGACAACGCCTGCAGTGCAATTATAATATGCAATTGAGTGCGCCATTTTCCAAAGGTCATACCGGTTTCTTTTTTTATTAACCGCGCTAAAGTACGCTCAGTTAAAGCAAATTGCTGTGCCCATTGTGGCAGTGTTTTGCGGCTATAAGGCTGACTAATAAGCTGATTACTCATATTTTTAATGACACTATTTTTTGATAGTACAAAGTCTAAAGGTTGAATTGGCATATCTACCAGCTGATCAAATAATACCTGTGCAAGCCGCGCGGTTTTACCCGTTAAGCTATAGTTTTGCTGATTACTTGCCAAACTAAGCATTAACTCTTTTATTAATGGGCTAATGGTTAATGTACAGGCTGTACTTGGCATACCTTGTAAATTTGCATCAATAAATAAATGGCATAAATGCGCATTATCAGATGCTCTATTACTGTGCTCAACATTTGCCGGGATCCAAATGGCACTATGCGTAGGCACCATCCACATTTTTGTTGCCACTTCACAGGTAACATAACCGTGTAGGGCTAAAATTAACTGTCCTTTTGGATGGGTATGCAGCGGAATTTCACGGCTAAGCTGGGCATATTCTATTTTAGCTATAACCGGCTGCGGCATGATTTCAAAGTTTTTTATTTCATTCCAATCTTGGGGTAGCTGCATTTTGTCTGTTTTTAGTTATTTAATGTCTCTTTTACTAAATTATAGTGATGACTTAGCCTTTATACTAGTCTCTATTGCTTCTTGCTAAATAACCAACCTGCTAGGACGTTTACCTTGTTAACTCAACAATCTCAATCTCGCTTATCTTACGCATTATTAGTACTGGGTATTTTACTTATTGCCAGTAACTTACGTGCGCCAGTGACTGGTTTAGCCCCCGTGCTGGACCAAATAATTCTTAGTTTTAATTTAAGCGCATCACAAGCCGGTATGCTTACCACCTTACCGTTAATTGCATTTGCTTTAGCAAGCCCATTAGCCACTAGTTTAGCTAAAAGGCAAGGCTTAGAAGTATCGCTATTTATTGCCCTTATTTTAATTGGCTTAGGCTTAGCATCACGCATGATCGATTCTGTGCCGGTACTTTATTTAGGCACTGCCGTCATTGGGGTGGGTATTGCGATAGGAAATGTGCTGTTACCGAGTTTAATTAAGCGCGACTTTGCACACAAAGTAGCAGTAATGACATCGGCGTATGTGCTTGCTATGGGTATTTTTGGCGGTAGTTACTCGGCGTTAATTATTCCCCTTGCCGAATATAAACAAATGGGCTGGCAAATTGCTTTAGCCAGTTATGCGTTAATTACTTTAATAAGTTTATTTATTTGGTTACCGCAATTAAAGCTACGCACTAAACCGACTAAAGATCTGGTTGAAAACACCGGCGACGTTAAAGTGTGGCGTCAAGCCCTTGCGTGGCAAATTACCTTACTGCTTGGCTGTAACTCATTATTTACTTATATAATTATTGGCTGGTTGCCGAGCATTTTAATAGACAGTGGCCACAGCGCACAACAAGCGGGTGCGCTGCAAGGCTCATTTCAGGTGGCCTCGGCTTTGCCCGGTATTATCTTAATTCCGTTATTAGCAAAACTAAAAGATCAGCGCGTACTCACCTTTGTTTTAGGAGTGTTGGCAAGCCTGTCGTCTATAGGACTGTTGTATATGCCAGACTATGCGTCTGTTTGGTCAATCACTATGGGGTTTTGCTCGGGCGCATGCTTTATATTGGGCTTGTCGTTTATTAGTTTACGTACTCACGACTCACATCAAGCTGCGGCGCTTTCTGGTATGGCTCAGTGTATTGGTTATTTACTTGCCGCTACTGGGCCTATTATTGCAGGTGCGCTACATAGTTATTTTGGTAACTGGGCATCTACGTTGTGGTTTTGCGCGGGTGCGAGCGCGCTGTGTGCAGTGTTTGGCTATCTAGGCGGGCGTAATATTACTATGCGCAACAAAGCCTAAGCGTTAATTAAAGGTGGGCTGTGTAATCATTACATTAGCCCACTTTTTAGAGCTAATTATTATTTAGCCCACTTTTATATATTTAGCTTAAACAGCGCCAATACATTCAACCTCTACAACTGAGTTTAGTGCTAATGCTTTTACTGCAAATGCACTGCGTGCAGGATATGGCGGGGTAAAATATTCAGCATATATTTTATTAAACGTTTTAAAGTCATTTATGTCGGTTAGCATAACCGTACACTTTACTATGTTTTTCATGCTGTAATTATGCTGCTCTAGGGTGCTTTTTATATTTTCTAGCGTTTGCTTAGTCTCTGCTGCAAAACCTCCTTGTGCTAGTTTACCACTGCTTGTAAGCCCTATTTGACCCGACATATACAAGGTATTATCGACCCTTACAATTTGCGAAAATGGTAAACTTGCTGAAGCCGTATTTAAGTGCTCAATATCACTGTTTTTTGCATTAGCAAAACCACTGCTCAATACACTGGCGAATAAGGTAATTAATGTTATTTTTTTCATCATAAACCTAATTTTTTGGGGTGGTGGCAAATGCAGGCACTTGCACTAAATCGTTCAGCCAACTAACGCTAGACTGACACCAAATTTGCGCTACTGGCGTAAACTCATCGCGTTGTTCAACCGCTCCTATTCTAAGGCCATATACACGGTCTTCTGTCGCTTCGTTGGTAGCATAAAGTGAGGTGCCACAATTGCCACAAAACCCTTGCGCACGTTTATTACCACTTTGCGCCGTTTTTATATATTCTTTAGGCTTACCTTGGGTAAAAGTAACGCCGTTAGGTTCACTCATTATTACCGCTCTAAATGGCCCGCTCGACATGCGTTGGCAATCACTACAGTGGCACACTAATAGCGTGTTACTTTGTGTTTTCGCTTGGTATTTTATGTCGCCGCAGTAACAGCTTCCAGTTATGTTCATTTTATATATCCATTATTTTTAACGAGCTCCACCTTTAACGGCGCTTCGCTATTACACGAGTT